>NZ_CP151837.1:2148600-2455543 GCF_046736275.1 Luteolibacter sp. AS25 | reverse complement strand
TGCGGATGAGGTCTGCCAGCCAAGCCAGGATGACATCAAGATAGCGGTTGCGGGCCTCGAGATAATCCGCCTCTGCTCCGGCTTTGTGAAAGTCTTCCCGTTCCTTGAGCCATGAGCCGTCCGTACCATCCCGATAAGTGGCGATTTCTTCCTTGAGGGCTGCTTTTGCGACGGCTTCCGCGTTGGTTTTCTGTTCTGCGAGGAAATCGGTAAAGACGGCTTTGAGACGAAGTGCGGTGATGGGGTTTCCGAAGCCGTTCTGGGAGGCTTGGTCGAGAGCGGCGACGAGCTCGGTGCCGCCTTCCGCTGATAGGGCGTGACCTCCGGTGAGTTTTACTTGAACGCAGCGTGAGAGGATGGTGGGGAGGAGGCGCTGGGGACGGGTGGTGAGGAGGATGAGGAGTGTCTGGTCCGGTGGCTCCTCGAGGGTTTTTAGGAATGCGTTTTCCGCCTGTTCGTTCATGCGGTCAGCATCGACGATGATACCGACTTTGGTTTCTCCGCGCGGGGCGGCGAGCTGAAGGGTGTGCTCCAGATCGCGGATTTCCTTCACGGAGATGCGGCGGCTTTTCGAGCGGGGTCGGATGATGCGGACCCAGCCGCTTTCCTGATCATCAAGCGGGGGGATGATTTCCTCGACGGGCTCTCCGAAGAGGTCCATCCCGCTGTCCTCCTTTTTATTTACCAATGAGATGAGGCGGGAGGCGAGGTGTTCCTTGCCGCAGCCGAGGGCGCCGGAGACTAGAAATGCGTGTGCCAAGCGCTTTCTTTCGTGGGCGGAGGAGATGAGTTCGAATGCTTTATCGGCTGTTTGGGACACGGGCGGGACAATGAGTGAAGGGGTAAACGGTGGCAAGCAGACAACGGGCAATACCGGTGGATAGGATGGGGAGGAGAAGGAATTCCGTGCGATCCCTATTCGCTTTTTTCGCTAATTCACATAGTGTGACGATCATTGTTTTCCACGAAAAAAAATGAACATACGAACCCTACTTCCAGCTCTTTTGATTTTTTCCACAGCTCTCCTGCAGGCTGGTCCGGAGAAGATAATTGTCTCTGGAGCAACCTATCATATTCTGAGGGTGCCGGCGGAGGTTGTCCGCATTGTTTGGAAAGATGATTCAGGGAAACCTCTACGTACAATTCCTATGGCGGCGAGGTATTTCAAGGGGCAAGGGGTGGCGGTGGAGAGCCTGATGAATGGTGGGATATTCGAGCCCGGTGGGATTCCCAGCGGACTTCTCGTTCAGGACGGACAAGAGCTAAGGCCGGTGAATATGGACAAGGGATACGGGAACTTTTTCCTGAAACCGAATGGGATCTTTCTGATCTCCACGAGTGGTGCGGCAGTGATAGAGACCGGTGAGTATCCTGTGAAAGACATGGAGGTAAGGTATGCCGTGCAATCAGGTCCGTTATTGATGCGGGAAGGAAGGATCCATCCGGCATTTAACCAGAAATCGGAGTCCAGGCTGCATCGAAATGGTGTGGGCGTGGACAAAAACGGGAATGTTGTATTGGCAATCTCCGATTTGAATTCAAAGAAATTCCCGAACCTTTATGAGTTTTCGGAGCTCTTTCGCTCCCTCGGATGTAAGGACGCGTTGTTCCTGGACGGCGATATCAGTCAACTGCGCTCTGGCGAGCAACTGGAGGAGCGTAGCAACCAGTTTGGTTCAATGATCGGTGTTCTGGAGTTACCGAAGTCAGAATAGGACCGTTGTTTCAATCCGTTCGATAAGGGATCAGTCCTCGTCCGCGAAGATGTTGTTCATCGAGGCGAAGAAGTCGTCGAGGTCATCGGAGGACATTTCGACGTTCTGGATTTCATCGAAGGTGCTGTGTTCGATGTATTTATCGTCGAGTTCGGGGATAAATGATGAGGACTGGCAGCCGGTTTTTTGACCCCATTTCATACGCACGTTGCAGTAGGTGAGGGTCAGGGATTCCTGGGCGCGGGTGATACCCACGTAAAGGAGGCGGCGTTCCTCGTCTTTTGTTCCTTCGGCGACGCTGCGGAAATGGGGGAGGTAGCCTTCTTCCAGGCCAACGAGATACACGATGGGGAATTCCAGACCTTTGGATGCGTGGAGTGTGATGAGGGTGGCTCCTTTTTTCTTTTCCAAGTCATCGTCCTCGCGGTCTGAGTTCAGTGCGGATTCGTCGAGGAAGGATTGGAGTTTTTTGCCTTTCTCGATGTGCTGGCGGAGGGAGTCTTTTACCGATTGGATGGCTTCGCCGCGTTGCTGGCGTTCGGTGTCGTTTTTGCAACCACGCTCCAACCAAGGGAGGTAGTCCATCTCCACCAGAAGTTCTGTTAGGACTTCCGCCGGGTTTTGTTTCTCCAGATCGATCTTGTTTTTGGCAGAGGAGATCAGGGCGACGAAGTCTTCGATGGAGGTGCGTGCTTTTGCTCCGAGATCGGTGGTGAAAAATGGATCGCAGAGGGATTGCCAAACTGAGTGGCCACGCTCGCGGGAGTGGTCCGTGGCGAGGATGGCGGTGGCTTGCCCTATGCCGCGGTTCGGCGCGTTGAGGACACGGAGAAGGGGGATGTCGTTTTCGGGAGAAACAAGGAGTGCGATGTAGGCAAGGATATCTTTGATTTCGCGTCGATCGTAGAAGGATTGTGCGCCGACCATGCGGTAGGGGATTTTCCGATCGCGGAGGGCGAGTTCCAGCTTACGGGATTGGCCGTTTGTGCGGAAGAGGATGGCGAAGTCTTCCCATTGGCGGCCGTGTGCGGTTTTTTCACCGAGCATTTCATCCGCGATGAAATCGGCTTCCTCATCGTCTCCCGGCATGGCGACGATGCGAACGTTGTCGCCGTTTCCGCGGGTGGATCGGAGGACTTTTTCGCGGCGACCGATGTTGTGCTTGATGAGGGAGTTTGCGGTGTGGAGGACGGCTTCCGTGGAGCGATAGTTTTCCTCGAGACGGATGATTTTCGGATCCGGGAAAAAGCGCTCGAATTCGAGGATGTTGGCGACTTCCGCACCACGCCAGCCGTAGATGGACTGATCGTCATCACCAACGACGCAGACGTGGTAGGGAGGGCCTACGAGTTGCTGTAGGAGACGCATCTGCAGTGAGTTCGTATCCTGGAACTCATCGACGGTGACGCGGCTGTAGATGCTTCTGAAATGGTCCCTGACGTCGGAGTGCTCACGGAGGACCTTTTCCGCCAAGAGCAGCAGGTCATCGAAATCAACGGCGTTTTGCGCGCGGAGTTCGTTCTGATAGGCAACGGCGAGTTGGGAAAAAAATTCGTCGGGAAGATCGTCGACTTCGACCCCTTTATTTTTGGCTTTGGAGATTTCCGTGAGGACGGTTTCGGCTTTAATTTTCTCATCGGTGCCACCCATGCGGACGAGTAGCTGTTTCATGATTCCGACCTGGTCCGAGTAGGCGGTGATGGTGAAATTCTTCTTGTAGCCGAGCTTGTCGATACCGCCGCGGAGCAGGCGGACGCAAAGGGAGTGGAAAGTGCAGACGGTCATCTGACCTGCTGCTTTTTTGGAAACCATGCCGCCGATACGCTCCTTCATTTCGGAAGCAGCTTTATTGGTGAAGGTTACGGCGAGTATTTCCGCAGGGTCTACGCCGCGCTCCAGCATATGTGCGATCCGGCAGGTGACGGTGCGCGTTTTACCTGTTCCTGCACCGGCGAGAATCATGACCGGGCCGTCCAGGGCGGATACGGCTTCCCGTTGTGCGTGGTTGAGTGAATCAAATGCGAAGTCGTTAGCCATGAGCGATGGGACTCAACAGGGGGCGGGTGTGTTTTGCAATCGCTTAGAGAAGGCAGGGCAAAATTTGAGCTGAAGACTGGATTTTACCGGATTCTGGTCAAGGAACTTGGATTTAGAAAAAACAAAAGCCGCACCGATCAGTGATCGGTGCGGCTTTTGCGCTGAACTAAACATGTGAACGATTCAAAGATCAGAATGAAGACAAGCTGAGTTGTTCTTCACTCTGAATTTTGAATAATTCAGAGTTTAGGATGCGGCTGAGTAGGATGGTGCCTGGATGGTTCTTGATTGCTTGGAACCGCCGGTGGAGATGTAGCTTTCCTGATCCACAGTGATAATTTTGAGACCCATGTAGTAGGACTCGTGGAGGGTAGTTACCGACTCTTCTCCGAAGGCTTCGCTAAGATGCTGGCGGAGGAGTTCTGATTCTTCACGTCCGAGGTAGAGGAAGGCTGGTGTCTTACCAGTCTCGGAGCGGTCACGGATCAATCTCGCGATTGCGAATGTATCCCAGGTTTTCTCCATGCGGAATGCCGTGGCATGCGCGTAGAGGTCCGGGTATGTGGTGCTGTTAATTGCCTGTTTCATAGGGTGTGTTGTATACGTTTTCTTGCTTAGCAATGGTTATGCCAGCCGATTGTCTAACTACATTTAAGTAATTTCGTCTGTCATTTACGTCACGCGTTTCAGTGCTTTATCAGCAAAGTGAAATTTGTGTGTGGCGTGGGTTGACTCTTTCGGGCACCCGTCTGAATAATCCCGCCACTAAACGCCTTTTAGGAAAAAATTATGGAAAATGTTATTATCATCGGAACTGGATGCGCGGGGTATACCGCGGCGATCTACACGGCAAGGGCGAATCTTGCACCGCTCATGCTTTCCGGGACACAGCCCGGTGGCCAGTTAACCACGACTACAGAGGTCGAGAATTTCCCGGGATTCCCCGAGGGAGTAATGGGTCCGGACATGATGATGAACATGCAGAAGCAGGCGGAGAAGTTCGGTGCACGCATCCAGTATGCGACTGTGGAGGGAATCACGAAGGAGACCGATGGCACATTTACCGTCAAGGCCGGTGGAGAGACGCTGAAGTCGAAGACGATCATCATTGCGACAGGTGCCGCACCGCGTCACTTGGGTCTGCCGAACGAGAAGGATTTGATCGGCCGCGGACTGACTTCCTGCGCAACTTGCGATGGAGCTTTCTACCGTGATGTGCCGGTGGCCGTGATCGGTGGTGGTGACAGTGCCTGTGAAGAAGCGGGCTTCCTGACACGGTTTGCCAGCAAGGTGTATCTGATTCATCGCCGCGATGAGCTGAGAGCTTCCAAAATCATGGCGGAGCGCGCTCTGGACAATCCGAAGATCGAGCCGGTCTGGAATAGCGGTGTCACCGAATACCTGACGAATGACAAAGGCGAGATGAGAGCGATTACGCTGAAAAATCTCGTGGATGGCTCCGAGAGCGAGCTGGAGGTGGAGTGTGTGTTCGTGGCGATCGGTCACGTGCCGAACAGTAGCTTTGTAAGCGGTCTGGTGGATCTGGATGAGAATGGCTATATTCTCCAGACTCCGGGTAGGACGTCCACGAAGACTGCTGGCTTATACGCTGCGGGTGATGTGGCTGATCACTTCTACCGCCAGGCGATCACCGCTGCGGGCCAGGGATGTGCAGCCGCGCTTGAAGCCGAAAGGTATCTGGCGGAAATGGAGTGAATCTCCTGACTCGCCAAAAGGTTTAATAATCCGCCTGCTGATTAAGAATCGGTTGGCGGATTTTTTTTCTAAATTTCAGGACCCTGCTTGAGGACTTTGAAAACCTCCGGTGGAACGTAGCGCTTTACGGTTTCCTCCCAGCCTTCGGGGCCGGTAAGGGATTTGATCATGCTGGATGAGAGCTCTGCGATATCACGGGGGGGCATGAGGAATACGGTAGTGATTTCGGGAGCCATGTCTGAATTGATATGGCGCATAACCCGCTCGTATTCGTAATCGTTCGGCGAGCGGATTCCGCGCAAAACGTAGGCTGCATCATGGATTTTCGCGTATTCCACTAGGTAGCTATTGTCGAAATGTGCGACTTCGAGTCGGTCACTTTTCGGAACAGATGCGCGGAGCATTTCCAGTCTTTCCTCTACGGTGTAGGAGTAGGATTTCAGTGGATTACTGCCGATGGCCACGATGAGGCGATCGAACATTTCGAGGCCGCGTTTGATCATCCATAGATGACCGTTGGTGGGTGGATCGAAAGAGCCGGCGTAGACAGCGATGCGCATGAGAGGGGAATCCTAATCAGTTAATCGCAATTTCTAAACGCTAATAACCGGAAAGTTGGTTCCCTGATTGAGGGCATGGATGGGTGCGGTGGTATCGGCGTTGAAGGTGTATGACTGGGCCAGAGTTTGGTTGAGATAGGATTTCGCGGTGGAGATGGAGGAGGATAGATCGTTTCCTAGAGCGAGATTGGCTGCGATGGCGGCAGCGAATGTGCAGCCGGTGCCGTGGGAGGCTTTGACATCGAGGCGGGGGGAGGAGAAGTCTTCGGTTTTTCCATTTTCCGATAGGATATCCGTGCAAACCGATTCGCCAAGGTGGCCGCCTTTCAGAAGTGTGGCGCAGCGGTAGGTGGAGGAGAGCTCCAGGGCTGCGCTGCGCATCTGGGCTTCGGATGTGATTTTCCGGCCGAGCAGGACTTCGGCCTCCGGGAGGTTCGGGGTGATGAGGTGGGCTTTCGGAAGAAGCTGGGTTTTGTAGGTTTCAATGGCGCTGTCCTCCAGGAGGCTGGCACCGGTGGAGGCGATCATGACTGGATCTATGACTAGTTTGATCTCCGGGTGGTCCGCGAAGATACGGGAGATAGTTGCGACGAGCTCCGCGGAGCCGAGCATTCCGGTTTTTATAACGGTGAGTGGAAATGATTCAATCATGAGGCGCACTTGGTCCTCGACCATTTCGGTGGATACGAAATCGACCCTGCGGACGATATTTGCGGTTTCCGAGACGATACAGGTTACGGCGGTGAGACCGTGGAGACCGAAGTGCTGAAAGGTTTTGAGGTCTGCCTGAAGTCCTGCGCCTGCGGAGCAATCCGAGCCGGCGATAGTGAGAATGGGGTGCATGATGAGGTGGATTCTAAGGTCGGTTTCAAATTTTCTAAACCGTAATGGTTGGAGGATATAGTGATTGTTTCTTGATTCTTCAGAAAGGGAGGCTTGAATTGTATCTATGCCCAATGACATTCAGGAATCTACTGGCCTCCGCGTGAAGGTGGATGATGTCATTTATATGCCCAGCCTCGATGCTCCGGCGGATCGGCCGCATCCGTTTGTATATTTTATCTCCATTTTCAATGATTCTCCGGTTCCTGTGACGATCCGTGCGAGGAAATGGGTGGTGGTGGAAGAATCCGGAGAAACTACGGTCGTGGAAGGTGATGGCGTGGTGGGACAGCATCCGGTGATCGCTGCCGGCGAGCATTTTTCCTATAATAGCTATCATGTAGTGGCCTCCAAAGCAGAAGCTTCCGGAGCGTTTTTCGCGGAGACGGCTGCTGGTGAGATAGTGTATGCGAAGATCCCTACATTCGTGCTGAAAGTGCCCGGTTGGGCATGACGAAAATGGCTGTGGATTTTTCTGGTGGAAAGCTGAATTAAGGGCATTTTCCGCTTCACGCAAAACAAGCCAGCCATCCACCTCCAGCAGATTCTCGATGGCATTAGGCAGCGGGGCTTCGCGATTTTGCCCGGGTTTCTCGATGAGGATGTGGCCTCGGAGTTAGGGCGGGGAAGTCTGGAATCCTGGAAAGAAGGTGAATTCCGCAGAGCTGGCGTGGGGACAGGCAGTGATTTGAAAATCCGCGAGGATATCCGGACTGATCATGTGATGTGGCTGGCGGATAGCGAGCTGACAGAGCCCCAGCAAAGCTATCTTGCGGAGCTGGAGGGAATACGGCTGGCGCTGAACGAGAATTTTTTCCTGGGTCTGGTCGATTTCGAGGGACATTTCGCGGTGTATCCCGAGGGGGCTTTCTATAAGCCACACCTGGATAGGCATAAGAACTCTACGGCCCGTCTACTTACTGTGATTCTTTATTTGAACGAGGACTGGCAGCCGGGAAATGGTGGTGAGCTGAAGATCTGGACTACTCCCGGTGAAAAAGAAGGTGAGCACCTGATCGTGGAGCCGCGAATGGGCACTCTGGTCTGCTTCCTTTCCGAGGACTTCTGGCATGAGGTCCTACCTGCGAAGAAGACCAGGACGAGCATCACCGGATGGTTCCGTGAGCGGGGCTAGAGTAAGTTCACTCAGATGGCGGCTTCCGCAGATTCTTCTTGATGGAGAGTTTCCGTTTATCGGCGACGGAGCGTTGCTTTGATCTGCGAGAACGCCGACGTTTCTGCCGGCGGGTTTTCTCGATTGCCTGGGTTTTGGCGGATGCCTTTCCGTTGGCGATGGAGTCGAATTGATCGCAGAGCTCGCGGCGGGCGAGAAAGCGGTTCATTTCTCGCGAGCGCTCGATCTGGCATTTGATGGCGATGCCGCTGGGGATGTGTTTCAGGAAGACACAGCTGGAGGTTTTGTTGATTTTCTGGCCGCCGGCGCCGGATCCGCGTACAAATTTTTCCAGGAGATCCGCGGGATAAATCCCCAGGGAAGCCATGCGTTTCTCCAGCGCTGCTGATTTTTCTGGAGAGGGAAGGTTCATGTTTTCAGCTGCTTTTCAGCAAATAACGCGAGGACCAGATGTAATTCCAACCTGAAATGACGGTGAGTGCCACTGCCAGAGTGAGGCTGACAGGGAGGAGCCATCCGCCTTCCGACATCGGGCGTGTGAGTGAATGAAGGAATGTGAGCGGCTGCTGAAGGGTCGGGATAGTTTCCAGTGTGAGCCAGATTAGTGCGGAAATGATGTAGGTGAGCTGGAATGTGGTTTTCCATTTTCCCAGCCGATCCGCGGCGAGGACTTCGCCCGCTTCGATAGCGATCTGGCGGAGGCCGGTGACGAGAAACTCGCGGCCGATAATTAGGGCGGTGATCCAGACGGGGCACAGCCCTCTTTCGGTGAGGACGACGAAGGCCGCGCAGACGAGGATTTTATCAGCGAGAGGATCGAGCAATTTCCCGAGAGGGGTTACGAGTCCCATCTTCCGGGCAAGCCATCCATCAAGGAAGTCACTAACTGCGGCTATAATGAACAGGAGGGTTGCGATGGTGTGGGCAGCGGTGCTCTCCCATGCGATGAAGATTATAAAGCCAGCTGTTAGAAAGAGGCGGGATATGGTGATCGCATTTGGTAGGTTCACGTGGGAAATGTGGGGAATTGATGATGAAAAGGCAACAAGGGGTTGCACAGAATGGTGAGTAGTTCTAAATCGTCGCAACCGGTGTTACCGGATAAACTATTATGAGTAAAAGTGACTTTGGACTGATCGGGCTGGCTGTAATGGGCCAGAATCTTGTATTAAACGTGGAATCGAGAGGTTTTCAGGTTTCAGTATACAATCGCACGACAAGTGTGATGTCAGATTGGGTTGCCAAGCATCCTGATAAAAAAATCGTAGGTGAAGTGACTTTGGAGGGATTCGTAGAATCTCTGGCGTCACCACGGAAGATCATGATCATGGTGAAAGCCGGCGGTCCTGTGGATAAGGTGATCGAGTCGCTCATTCCTCTTCTGGATGAAGGTGATATCATCATCGATGGTGGTAACTCACTCTACACGGATACCGAACGCCGCGACAAGTGGCTTGGCGATCTCGGCTTCCGTTTCATCGGTGCTGGTGTTTCCGGTGGTGAAGAAGGTGCGCGCAAAGGTCCATCCATCATGCCAGGCGGCCCTGTTTCCACATGGGATGTCATGAAGCCGATTTTCGAGAGTATTTCCGCGAAGGTGGACGGCGAGCCGTGCGTAACACACATCGGTACAGGTGGCGCAGGTCACTATGTGAAGATGATTCACAACGGCATCGAGTATGGCGACATGCAGCTCATCTGTGAGGCATACAGCATTTTCAAGAAAGCCGGATTCACTCCTGCAGAACTGGCGAAAGTATTCACCGACTGGAACGATGGCGATCTCGAGAGCTACCTTATCCAGATCACTGCGAAAATCTTCGAACAGAAGGATCCAGAAACCGGCGGAGCGCTGGTAGACATGGTTCTCGATACCGCAGGCCAAAAAGGCACAGGCCGCTGGACACTGATCAACGCGGTAGAAAACGCAGTGGTTATCTCAACCATCAATGCAGCTGTGGAAGCCCGTATCCTCTCCTCCATGAAGGACAAGCGTGTGGAAGCCAGCAAGTTCCTAAAAGGACCTGAGGTTGAAATCTCCACCGAGAAGGCGGAACTCGTCAAGAAGGTGCATGACGCGCTCTTCGCTTCGAAAATCATTTCCTATGCGCAGGGTCTCGATCTTATCGCGACCATGGGTGCTGAGAAAGACTGGGGTCTGGACCTTGGTCAGATCGCAGCGATCTGGCGTGGTGGTTGCATCATTCGTGCACGTTTCCTCAACGATATCACCGATGCTTACCGCAAGGATCCAGAGCTGAGCAATCTGATGCTCGCTCCGTTCTTCACCGGTCTGCTCAATGAATTCCAGCAGAACTGGCGTGAGGTTGTATCGATCGCATCGCTTGCAGGTATTCCTGTTCCAGCATTCAGCGCATCGCTCGGCTACTACGATAGCTACCGCAGCGCGGTGCTTCCTGCGAACCTCCTGCAGTCACAGCGTGACTTCTTCGGTGCGCACACCTACGAGCGCACAGACAAGCCTCGCGGCGAGTTCTTCCACACAGAGTGGCCGGAAGTGATCGGCTAATCGGTTGCTGAACTGATATATTTGGAAGGCGGCCGGGAGGATATCCTGGCCGCTTTTTTTGTGCCCTGAAATCAGGAGAAATACAAACTTCCGCTGTTTCCCAAACGATTTTGCTCAGGCGTCTGGGCTAGGCATTTCATCGAGAACGCCGTAACGCACGAGGAAGTTGTCAGCCGCATTGATAGTCATTTCAAAGTAGCGATGGCTGACATTGAAATTGAAGAAGCTGTGTTCGGCTCCAACGAAGTCGATGAGTTTGCAGTTGTTGCTGCGCCACTTCACTTTTCGGCGGAATGAAAGGATCTCGCTATACGGGGTAGAACGGTCGGATTTTCCGTGCATGAAGAGCATTGGCGGGAGTTTCCTGCGGACGAGGTTCGTGGGGCTGTAGGCTTTGGCGGTTTTTGAATCCGGGAAGCGCTCACTGAGGATGCCCTTCGGAGTTGTATTCACCAATGCGCTATAGAGGACTATGGCCTTCGGCTTTGCGGGAGGGGTGTATTGTTTCTCCGATTGCATGGCGAGTTGAAGCGCCATCCATGCGCCGCCTGCCGCACCTACGAGAGCGATTTTCCCTGTATCGATTCCCAGTGCTTCGCTATTGTCGCAAAGCCACTGAAGAGCGGATTTTGCGTCTTCCACGGCATCGATCGGGCTACTTTGATGCTTGGATGAAATTCTGTATTCGAAGGTCACTGCAACGGCGTTGCGGCTGGCGAAATGATGGCAGTGAGGGACAAATTGTGCTGGCATCGAAGCATCCCAGAAGCCGCCGTGAAAGCAGGCTATTGCAGGGAGGTTCTCCCGTGTGCCCGTAGCGGGGTAGAATACGTGCGCCATGAGATCAACTCCATCACGATCCGCGTAGACGTAGCTAGAGGCAGATTTCAGCAGCTCTTTATCACGCGATTCCCCGATGGAAGCGACCTTTTGCAAAATTTGACTCATAATACGATATTGGATTCAGCAGAGGATTCCAAGATGTGCTGGGATTTGTTTGTTGTGATTTTAGGAGCTTTGTCCAATCGTTTCGTTCATGAAACCCTATATTTTGGCAATCGCACTTATTTTTTCAGGATTTTGTCAGGCCCAGAACGAAATAGGCGGAGAGCTGGCGAAAGTTTACGAAATCTGGAGGAATTCGATAGTCGGAAGAGATGCCCGCACCTGGCAGCAGGTGACTGCTCCACATCGTCGGGCAGAGGTGCGCAACCGGATCCTTTCCGAGAAACTGCAGTTTCCATCTGCTATATTTGATCTGCCCGCTCCTCCACCATCGCTGAAGGGCTTGAGACTGCTGCAGGCAAAGGTCAACGGCAGGACTGCGAAGGCATCGTATTTCGGAGAGGTGGATTTTGGAGTGGGAGGTGATCCTTCACAGAATTTACTGGTCCTGTCATTCGTAAGGGGAAGTTCGAGCTGGCTTTATGATCGTGCGGACTTCGTGAATTTGACCGCGTTGAAAGAGGTGAGGGGAGAGTTGGCGAAGGGTGACCTTTCTTATTTGGAAGGAGTTCCGGAAGCACGACCTTCCGGAGTGGTCCCGCCGACCCCGATTTTGGTGAACCCTGCGACGACGATCGCGAAAGTTTATGTCTTCAGCCCCGGTCGGGAAGTTCAGGTGCAGGTCAATAAGGTCAGTCGGCACCGTTTCGCCAATGCAAAGGAGGCGGAGACTGTGATCGGCGGAGCGAGGATCGGGCTGAACGAGATTCAGTATTCAGTGCGTCAAATGGAAGGTGGTACAGGTAAGGAGGCTATGACCATCCGGGTATATCTCATGTCCGAGGTGGACGGACTGAAGCCGATCAAAGCATTCGAATACCAGGTTCTGGAAAATGAGGCTGTGAAGCCGTTCGATACAGGCACATTCGTTCTTGATGCGGAGACCTCTGCAAAGCTTTCGAGAAGGTAACTTCCGTCGATGGGTGTATCATTACCCATATTGTCGGGAAATGAATGGGTCTCACAACGGAATGAAGGATTTTTCGGGAAAAATCCTTGATGAACATGAGTCAGATGTTTGCATGGGGTCTTGCGTAACGGTTCCGGAGCGCGGGAAATTCCATTAAAAACTACCGTTTTCTGTAATCTTTTTCCTCAGGTACAAAGCTATCGCATTTTTGATCGCCCTCTTAGCGTGCGGGGTGCACTGGAGTAGTGCGACTCCTGTCGTAGAGTTCGAAGTTCCTTCGGAGGCACTAACAGAGAACAATGAGGGAGTGGTGAGTTTGGTTTGGAGCTCCAAGCCTTCGGAAAGTGGACAGATTTTCGAGCTGGAGCAGAGTGGCGATAGCGATTTCGGGGATGAAACGGTGAATCGCTACACAGGGCCGGATCTGGGGTCTGTCCTTACAGGTTTCCCGGAAGGGGAATATCATTTTCGGGTGCGTTCGGCTGAGCCTGCGGGTGATTGGTCTGAACCGGTAGCAGTGGAGATCAAGTTCATGGAGCGCTCCCGGGTGTTGTGGCTGATGGCCGTGGGAGTGGTCGTGTTTTTGGCGACCATTGGAACTTTGCTAGCGGGACATTTCCGCAAACACGCTGAATGATGATCGCTGAAATCAATAGTCATATTCTTGATCCTGCGACGGGTTTACTGCTGCTGGTGGTGTTCGGTGGACTCTGGATCGCGCTGGGCGTGTGGTGGGGGAAAAAGGCCAAAAGCTCCGAGGGCTTCATGCTTGCGGGCAGAAATGTGGGGCTGGCGCTAGGAACTGCGACGGCGATGGCGACTTGGATCACTTCCAATACCACCATGATGGCACCGGTTTTTGCGCTGAAACAAGGTGTGTGGGGGATGCTGGCTTATGCTACAGCGAGTTTCGGGCTGTTCCTTTTTGCCCCGATGGCGATGAGGATACACAAGCTGCTGCCGAATGGTTACACGAGTGGTGATTTTTTCCGGCTGAGATTTGGAAATGTGGCGTGGGGAATTTTCCTGGCAATTTCTCTTCTATATTCGATGTCGTGGTTGGTGACGATGGCGATCGCGGGTGGAGAGTTGGTTAACGCGCTTTCCGGTATTGATTACGTCACGGGGCTCACGGTGATTCTTCTGGTGTGTATTGGATACACCTTGTTTGGCGGGTTGTTCGCGGTGATCGGAACGGATTATCTGCAGAGTGTGATCATTTTGATCGGGATCGTGGTGATCGGTGTAGCTGTGCTGACAAAGACGGATATTCCCGAGATGGCTGCTCATTTGAAGACAACCCAGCCGTCGTTGGTTTCAGTGTTCATGCCGGTTGCTCTGCTTGCTGTTTTCAATAACATGTTTTTTGGTTTTGGAGAGGTGTTTCACAATAATGTGTGGTGGTCGCGGGTGTTTGCGATGCGCAAGAGCGTGGCTCCGAAAGCGTTTTTTCTAGCTGGTGTTCTTTGGTTCCCAATTCCAATCGCCGCAGGCTTCATCGCGCTATCCGCGGGTGTACTGGGTATCAATATTGTGAACGAAAACATGACGGGGCCTCTGGTGGCCTCGCAGATCATGGGTGCGGATGGAGGGGGGACGCTGCCGGGAATCATTATTTTCACTGTGCTCTTCTGCTCGCTGGCTTCGAGTATTGATTCACTCTTGGCCGCTACCTCCGATCTGATTACGCGGGATGGATTTGAGAAGATGTTCAAACGGGGAGTTAAGCTGGAGGATGCCGTGATCCGAAAGGCAGGGAAATACGCGATAATCGGGATTGGTCTTCTCGCCTGGTTGCTGGCGTTGCCCCGCTGGCCCATACAGCAGGCGCTTTTCCTCTCTGGTCCGCTGGTGGCGAGTGTGATCTGGCCGGTGATCGCCGGGCTCTATTGGCAGAAGGTAAATCGGGGATTTATCATTGCGGCGATGATTTTGGGTAGCGCGAGCGGCTTATGGGCCTACTTTAGCATCGGTTGGTTCGTGGCGTCGCTGATCAGCGTGGCTGTATCAATGTTGCTGACGGTTGCCGGCCGTTTCGTAGCGCCGCAGACGTTCGATTGGAAAAAACTAAGTTCCGATATATAGCACATGTTCTCCGAAACCTTCATACATATACTCATTCTGGGTTCGATCATATGGACTGCGCTGGGGGCCTTGGTCCTCATCGTGCTCTTATTGATAGATCACCGCAAAAAATCCATCTGGTAGAAAATTATCCGACTTTATGAATTCTGAATTCACACCCAACCCACGCGGTCAATTTCTTGAGCCTCCGGAAGGCTCCGAGGCCACCCGCCCGGAACCCGGCGGCCTGTTTGCTGATTCTCCACTAGATATGGAGTGTCTTGGATCGTTCGAGGGGCAATCGATCCTATCCGCGCGGCAGTTCACATTTGCGCAGGTGACGGAGATCGCGAAGCTCGCTGCTTTCCTTGAGAAAATGGAGGTAACTCCATATCATGTGCTCGACGGTAAAATAGCGGTGACCGCATTTTTCGAGGCATCCACACGGACAAGGACATCCTTCGAAAGTGCGATGCTAAGGCTGGACGGGAAAATTATTTCCATTCCCGACGGCAGCATGACAGGCCAAGCAAAGGGTGAGTCACTGCAGGATATTGGCGAGATGTTCAATGCATACTGTGACGTGGTGATTATGCGTCACACGGATACGGATTCCGTGAAGCGGATCATGGAGAATTTGCGGATTCCGCTCATCAACGCCGGAAATGGTTCGGGTGAGCATCCTACGCAGGCACTTGCGGATTGGTTTGCGCTGCTGAAGTGGAAGCCAAAGTTGGCGGAGCCAAACCCCAAGGCGGCGAATAAGCTGAATCTAGGCATTCTTGGAACTCCCGGATCGATGCGGGCGGTAAAATCATTTTTGCTGATGGCTTTGCTTTTCAAAGACCATATCGGGAAAGTCACAGTGATTTCCGAAATGGCTGACCCTTTCGGTGAGAACGTAATCAACGATCTGACCAAGGCAGGTATCGAGTATGAGGTGAGCAATGATGTACGGGAGCACCTGCCTACCCTGGATGTGATCTACATGAATTCGATCGCTTTTCTCGGAGACTCCTACAAGAACCTCGATTCCCGCTACAAGCTGGATTCCAGTTCCGACCTGAAAAAAGATGCGGTGATCCTGCATCCTCTGGCTCGTCTGGACGAGTTGGACACGTCTTTGGACAAGACCTCCCACAATCTCTATTTCTCACAAGCGCACGGAGCGGTCTACATCCGCCAGGCCATACTGATGGCTGTGCTGGGGCGCCTCGGGAAGCTTCCTGAATTCGACCCAAAATAGTAAAAAAGGACGGAAGCGCTGCGCTGAGTGGCTCTATCGTCCTACAATCAAAACCCGGATTTAACATTTGGCAGCCGCGTGCAGCCGTTCTTTGTTCACGACCCAAGACACTCAATCTCTAACACTCCTTAATTTATGTGCGGTATCGCAGGCTTTTTCTCATCATCTCCCATCTCGGAGGGCACCCCGGAACACATGGGGCGAATGCTCGATCAAATCAAACACCGTGGACCTGATAGCCAGGCAGCACACATTGATACCCGTAAGGGGCTGGCATTTGGACACACCCGGTTGACCATCAACGACTCGGAAGGTGGCTGTCAGCCACTGCACGCGGTGGATGGCCGGTATATTCTCACTGTAAATGGTGAGTTCTACGATTTCAAAAGGCATCGGGCGACTCTGATGGCCGAAGGAGATCGATTTCTGACGAAGTCTGATTCAGAAATCGCGATCGGGCTTTACCGGAAATTCGGTTTGGATTTCACCGAGCACCTACGGGGTGAGTTCGCAGTTGTCCTTTACGATACCAAGGAGGACGAGCTGATACTTCTGCGAGACCGCTTTGGGGTGCGTCCGCTGTTCTACCATGTTTCACCGGATAAAAAGACGATCTTCTACGGGTCCGAGGTGAAGGCTATTATCGCCCACCCGGATGTTCCGGCTGAGCTGGATCACAAGGCGGCGCTTCATCAACTGATGCAAACGATCGCTCCGGGGATGAGTGCGTTCAAGGATGTGGTATCTCTGGATCCGGGCTGTTTCCTGCGCGTTAGGAAACGCGATGGTCGTCTTGATATCACGCAGCACCGCTATTGGGATTTCGAATTTCCTGATGAAGAGGCGCATCACCAACCACACAATGAGCAGGAGCATGTGGAAAAAATCCGTGCGGAGTTGATTGACGCAATCGTGCTGCGCCTGGAAGCGGATGTGCCGGTGGGCTGTTATCTTTCCGGCGGAATAGATTCCTGCTGTATCCTCGGGCTGGCGTCAGGTGCGATGCAGAGCCCGGTGAAGGCCTACACGATCTCCTTCGATGATGATCAGTATGATGAGGCGCCGATCGCCAGACAAATGGCGGAATCGATGAACGCGGATCACGAGTTGATCCACCTGCGGGCGGAAGATCTCTACGGTCAAAACTACATCGATACAGTATGGCATGCGGAGCGGACTTTCTACAATACGCTGGGAGTGGCGAAAAATCTGATGTCCAAGCGTGTCTGGGAATCCGGCTATCGCTGTGTGGTGACGGGTGAAGGTGCGGATGAACTTTTTGCCGGATATCCCGGCTTCAAAAGGGATATGTTCCTGCACGGAATTTCCCATGAACCGGAGAGTGTACGTGCGGAATACCAGGCCGCGCTGGAGAAGACGAACTCGCTATTCAAGGGGGCCATTCTCGCGGAAAACGAGCGTAGCCACCCGGCTTGGAATGATTTGATGGGCTTCACACCATCGTGGGTGCAGCCGTGGATGGATACGCTTGATCTGGCGAGGCCATTGCTTGCCGATGATGTGGCGGATGAATTGAGGGATTACGATCCATTCGAGGAAATCGCCTCACGGGTGGATAAGAAGATGCTCGATGGACGTCATCCGCTGGATAAGGCGCAATACACCTGGAGCAAGTGCCAGCTGGAGGGACAGATCCTCAACTGGGGTGGAGACCGTGTGGATATGGCGAACTCGATGGAGAGCCGTCCTCCGTTTCTGGACCACAAGCTGGCTGCAGCTGCTGTGAATGTGCCGCCAAGCCTGCGGATCAAAGGAAACATAGAGAAATATATCCTACGCGAGGCGGTAAGAGGCGTGTTGCCGGATGTGCTCTACAAGCGTGAGAAATTCGCATTCATGGCGCCTCCAGCGCACACCGATGCTTCGAAACGAGCAAAAGTGGAAGAGCTGATCACCAGCTTCCTCAGTGAGGATGCGGTGAGGGCTGCTGGAATCTGCTCTACGAAAAAGGTCACAGAATTCCTGAACGCGTATCGCGCGGATCGTGACCCGGTCTCACTGGTGAGAAAGGATACGCTGCTGAATCATTTGATCACACTGCATATCCTCCACGATAAGTTTTGTAAGTAAGGAGAGAAATCTCCCTGCTTTGATGGGATGAAACGGCGATTTTGCCGTTTCATCCTACACTGTTTTCAATCCTGCTGCTAAATCAGCTGGAGTAGCGGCTACGGCCACTGCCGCCGCCTGAACTGGCACCGGAGCGGGAACTGCGTCTTGCTCCGCCGCCACCGCTGCGATTTCCACCGCCGCCGCCGCCGCCTTGGCTACGGTTTCCACCGCCGCCTCCGCCCTGTCTGCCGCGGCCGCCACGGTTACCACCTTGTTTTACTTTAGGTGGCTTGAAGCCGGAGCGGTGTTTTTCTTCGAGGGCTGCGCTGTAAAATTCGTATTCCTTGTTACGGGGAATTGCTGTTTTGATGACACGCTCGATGTCGCGGAGGAAATCGATTTCATCTTCCGAGCACATAGAGATGGCAAGGCCAGCTGCACCTGCACGACCGGTGCGGCCGATGCGGTGGACGTAAGCTTCAGGTTCGTTCGGGAGATCGTAGTTGACGACGAGGCCGACGTCTTTGACATCGACACCACGTGCCGCGACGTCGGTGGCGATGAGGACTTTGACATCACCGCGTTTGAATTTCTCGAGAGCTTTTTCGCGCTGGGCCTGGGATTTGTTGCCGTGAATTGCTTCGGATTCGATTCCGGCTTCGGAAAGTGCTTTCGCGATGCGGTTTGCGCCGTGTTTGGTGCGGTTGAAGACGATGGAAAGGTTTCCTTCGGTAGAGGTGCTTTGTTTCTCCAGGAGCTGCTGTAGGAGATACATCTTATTGCCACGGTCCACGAAGCAGAGTTCCTGTTTGATGCGCTCGGCGGTTGTCACTTTCGGGGTGATGCTGACGCGGGCAGGATCCTTGAGAATGTTTTCCGCAAGGGAAACGATGTTCGGAGCGAGCGTTGCGGAGAAGAAGAGTGATTGCCTTTTCTTTGGAAGAAGGGCGACGATTTTTTTCATGTCGCGGAGGAATCCCATATCGAGCATCCGGTCGACTTCATCGAGGACGAAGAATTCCACGCCTGAAAGATCGATGTGCCCTTGATCCATGAGATCGATGAGGCGGCCCGGAGTGGCGACGAGGACATCGACACCGGAGCGCATTGCGTTTACCTGCGGGCGCTGGCCGACACCACCCCAGATGGTGGTGATGCGGAAACGGACTTTTTCACCATAGGTGGAGAAGCTTTTGGCAACCTGGCCGGCGAGCTCGCGGGTAGGTGCCAGAACGAGGCAGCGGCACTGACGCTGGCGGTTGGGCCGTTGGTCCACGTGGAGTGCGTTGAGGATAGGGAGTGCGAAGGATGCTGTTTTCCCGGTTCCGGTCTGTGCGCAGCCGAGGAGGTCCCGGCCTTCAAGAAGGAGGGGGATGGCCTGGGCCTGGACAGGGGAGGGAGTGGTGTATTCGAGTTCGTTGAGAACTTCTTTAATGGGCGCGGCAAGAGCCATCGCTTCAAATGTAGCGGTCATATATTTTCAAATGTGCGGTTCCCTGATTTCAGGAAAGCCGGCGGGCCGATGAGTATGGGGTGAACCTCTTGCAATCTCTCATCGTTGAAGACCGGAAAAAGTGCTGCCAGAAACGGCAGAAATCTGAAGCGCGTAGCACTCCAGAGGCGCCTCAGTAGTCTGATTGTTAGGAATAGCAAGACATTTAGGTTTATTATTCCCGGGCGGGGGCCGAAAGCTCTGGTTAATTCAGGCCCTTATTTGGTGGGTTTTCCAGACAGCTGTTAGGTTACGGAGTTGACACAAAGGGGCAAAACCGGCCTGAGAGCTTGCAAGGTGAGAGTTGGAAGAGAGAATGCTATGCAGCAGGTATGGAAACTATTCGAATAGAAGGCGTAAGGAAGATTTTCGGGGGAAGTGTAACAGCTTTGGACGGGATCGATCTTGAGATCGGGGCGGGAGAGTTATTCTTCCTGCTGGGAGGGTCCGGATGTGGAAAAACGACTTTGCTTCGCTGTATTGCGGGGTTGGAGACGCCGACCGAGGGCAAGATTTTCTTCGGTGAGACAGATGTGACTTCGCTGGCTCCACATAAGCGCGAGGCGGCGATGGTTTTCCAGAGTTACGCGCTATGGCCGCATTTGACTGTGGGGCAGAATATCGCTTTTGGATTGGAGGAGCGGAAGGTTCCGAAGAAGGAGATCAAGGAAAGGGTAGAGGAGGCACTGGCAATGGTGAAGCTGGAGGGATACGGGGATCGCTCGATTGACCAGATGTCCGGAGGGCAGCAGCAACGGGTGAGTCTGGCGAGGGCTCTGGTGGTGAAGCCGAGATGTTTGCTTCTGGATGAGCCGCTTTCGAATCTGGACGCGCAGCTGCGGGTGGAAATGCGGAGAGAGATCCGGCGGATTGTGAAAGAGAATGATCTGACCGGAATTTATGTGACGCACGATCAGGAGGAGGCGCTGGCGATGGCTGACCGGATGGCGGTTCTTTCCGGAGGGAAGATTTCCCAGGTTGGGACTCCGGAGGAAGTTTACCGCGCACCGACGAGTCCGTATGTGGCTGGATTCATTGGGGAAACAAATCTTATCGAGGGAGAGGTGATGGAAATGCACGAGGACTTCTGTTTCGTGCGTGTGAACGGATCCGCGATTGTGGGGCGGGTGACCAATCCCGAGTGGAAAGCCCGGACGGGAGATATGGCGGTGGTATCCGTGCGTCCAGAGGTATGGAGATTGCACAAGGAGGGTGGAGAGAATGAAATTTCCGGAAAGATCGTGGAGCGAAGTTATCTGGGGCAGCGGATCGAGTATTTCATAGATACTGGAATAGGCAGGCAGCAGGTGGTGGAGATGAATCCGCATATTATTCACGATATTGGGGTGGAAGTTACGATTCACGCCGAGCACCGCGATGTGGTGGTCTTCCCTAAATAATTTTCCTCCGGTGATATGAAAGCTAGAATTATAGGGATTGTGCTCCTGCTGGGAGCAATCGTGGGGCTGCCGCTGGCGCTGAAAAAGGAGAGCAATACGGCATCGCCGGATTCCGCGGATGATCGCCTGGTGATCCTTTCTCCGCACAATGAGTCGATCAGGAAAGAGTTTGGCGAAGCGTTCGCAAAATATTGGCGGGAGAAAACGGGGCGCACGATTTATGTGGACTGGCGGACGCCCGGTGGGACCTCGGAAATCCGGATGGTGATCGATTCCGGATTCAAGGCTGCCGAGGAAACCGGTCGTGAAGGGATAGGGGTTGATTTGTTTTTTGGTGGTGGGCAGCCGGATTTCTCGGGGCAGGCGAAGGCGGGGCGTCTGGTGCCGCTTGATGTGTTCAAGGATATGCCGCTGCTGTTCGGAGAATCAGGCGCGGTGCCGGAGATTTTCACTGGAGAGAGCTATTTCGATGAGGACAGGTTGTGGGTGGTGACATGCGTTTCCCAGTTCGGCATTTGCTACAATCCGGATTTCGTGGAGCGGCTGGGGATGAGTGCGCCGGAGAAATGGTTGGATCTGGGTGAGCCGGGGTTCATCGGTTCATTGGCACTTGCAGATCCTACAAAGAGTGGCTCGGTCGCGCGGACTTTCGAGCTTCTGGTGCAGGGCCAGATGCAAAAACGAATCGCGGAAGGCGGTAGTGAGAATGCTGCCGCAGAGGGTTGGGCGGATGGATTGCGGTTGATCCAGCGGATGTCTGCGAATGCGAGGTATTTTACGGATAGTGCTTCGAAAATTCCGCAGGATGTGGGGCAGGGGAATGCTGCCGCGGGGATGTGTATCGATTTCTACGGAAGGAGTTATGCGAATGAGCTGACGACCCGTGACGGGAAGCCGCGTGTGGTATGGATAGCACCCGTGGGTGGCACAACTCTGAGCGGGGATCCGATTGCGGTATTGAAAGGTGCGCCGCACATGGAGGTGGCGCAGGAATTTGTAAAATTTTGTCTGAGCAAGGAGGCTCAGGGTCTTTGGTTTCTGAAGCCGGGTGTGGAAGGTGGGCCGCTTGAACGCTCTCTATACCGGGCTCCGGTGCGGCGCGACCTGTATGTGGCGGAGATGCTTTCCAAAGCGACGATGCCGGAGATGAGACCGTTTACCGATCCGGGAAATTTCACCTACGATCCTGCGCTCACTGGAAAAGCCTTCAATACTTTGCGCAAGCTGGTGAAGGTGATGTGTATCGACTCCCACCACGAGCTCCAGGAGGCGTGGCAGGCGATGATTGATGCGGGTATGCCAGCGGAAGCTATTGCTGTATTCGAGGATGTCTCCAAGGTCGGCTATGAAATCGTAGGCCAAGGGGATCCCGGTTTAAATAGCCGGGACTCGATGGTCCAGGCGGAGAGGATGAAGGAGTTGGGAGAGTGGTTCCGGGCAAATTACCGGGAAGCAAAACGTATCGCCGAGGAATCCGGCAATGTAGCAATCAAAGGAGGAGATCAATGAATCGTAAGCTGGCAATTATTATTTCGCTAATCGTACTGGGGTTGATGGCTGTATTTTTTATCTATCCAGCGGGGATGGTGGTGAAACAAGCTTTTCAAGCTACTGATGCGGACGGGAATACGGTGTGGACGCTGAATTTCATATCTTCTGTATTCTCGGATCCGATTTATCGGGAAGGTCTTTGGAATGCCTTGATGATGGGGCTGGTGAGCACCGCGTTGACGTTGCTTCTGGCGTTTCCTCTGGCGCTGGTGGCGCACCGTTATGACTTCATAGGAAAGAAGTTTTTGGGGATCTTGGTCCTGGCACCTATGATCCTACCTCCATTCGTGGGGGCTGTGGGGATCAAGCAGATGCTGGGTGTGAACGGGGCCTTCAACGCGTTTTTGATTGATGTGGGAATGATGGATAAGGCGTTGCCCTTCGATTGGCTGGCAGAGGGAAGGTTTCTGGGAATCGTGGTGATGAATGCGCTGCATCTGTATCCCATTCTCTACATGAACATCGCCGCGGCCTTGGCGAACCTGGATCCCGCTATGGAGCAGGCGGCTGAGAATCTTGGGTGTCCCCCGTGGAAAAGGTTTTTCAAAATCACTCTGCCCTTGGCGATGCCGGGTGTGTTCGCGGGTAGTTCGCTGGTGTTTATCTGGTCGTTCACCGAGCTGGGAGTGCCGCTGGTCTTTGATTACGCGAGGATTGCTCCGGTTCAGATTTTCGATGGGTTGAAGGGTTTGGATAGTAATCCCGTGCCCTATGCTCTCACAGCTATTCTACTAGTGGTGGCTGCGACTGTCTTCGGTCTGGCGAAGCTGGTGATGGGGCGGGCACCACTTGGAACAGCTCCGCGGCCGAAAGGGCGTAGTGATGGAAAGACACTGAGGGGAGCGAAGGGGCTGATGTGTGCCGCGTTTTTCCTTTGCACGTTCTTGATAGCTTCTATTCCGCACATCGGGGTGGTGCTGCTTTCTCTGGCAGAGCGGTGGTATGGAACTGTAATCCCTGATGAGCTGAAAATGCGTCATTATCTGGAAGCTCTCGGGAATGGACTGGTAGTGCCATCAATTCAAAACAGTCTGATGTATGCGGGAACCGCGACGATTCTGGCGGTTATCATCGGACTTTGCGTGGCATGGGTGGTTGTGCGGTCTGATCTGAAGTTCCGTGGAGCTCTGGATGCTCTCGTGATGCTGCCGTTGGCTGTGCCAGGTTTGGTGATGGCTTTCGGCTACCTCGCGCTTTCCCAGGAAGGGAAGCCTTTCGCGTTTCTAGTAGGAGCGGGTGGAAGCCCCTTTTTCCTACTGGTGATAGCATATTGTATTCGTCGCCTGCCTTATGTGGTTCGTGCGGCAGTTGCGGGTCTTCAGCAAAGTAACCCGGTATTGGAAGAGGCAGCTCGATCGCTTGGGGCATCTCCTCTGAGTATGATGAGAAAGGTTTCAATTCCTTTGATCGGGGCCAATCTTGCAGCGGGAGCTATCCTCGGATTTGCCTTCGCGATGCTGGAAGTGAGCGATAGCCTGATTCTGGCGCAACAGGCGCAGCATTATCCGATTACAAAGGCGATCTACACTTTGCTTAGCACTCTTGGAAATGGCACTGAACTGGCTGCAGCGCTTGGCGTGTGGGCTATGGTGTTCCTTTCAGTCGCAATCATGGGAGCTGCGGTTCTTGGCGGAAAACGTGGCGGTCTGTTCAAAGTCTGATCCGATAAATAAAAAAGCAGCTCTCGCGATTAGCTCCACGGAAAACCCAAAACCATGGAACGGACCGCAAGAGCCGCAGTGTCTTTCGACAGGACATAATAATCGGCAGCGATCGTATTTCTTTCAGCGATAGGAAAATATTTTCCCGAATGTTCCCTGCCATGGTCAGGGGGCATTCTGCCTTCTGGAACTCCTAGGGCAAAAAAAAGCAACTCTCGCGATTAACTTCACGGAAAACCCAAAACCATGAAATGGACCGCAAGAGCTGCAGTGTCTTTCGACAAGGTATAATAACCGGTTTTGGAGGGATTTCTTACAAAAAGTAGAAATTATTTCCAGGTGGGTTTCCGAAGTGGAATCGGGTGATGGCCTGATAATGAGCCAAGGGCAAAAAAAGAGCGGCCCGAACGAATCACCTCAAGGAAAACCCATAACCTTAAGGCGCTTCGCACGGACCGCCGTGTCTTGCGACAGAGTAATATAAGCACATTCTGTGCACTGTCTTTCAGAAATCTGATCTTTTCCTGATCTTTTTTCTGCAGGCCTTTAGAGGCCAAGGGATGCGTAGATCTGACGCGTGGCGTGCGATTTGTTAAGAGTGTAGAAATGGATGCCGGAAACACCGTTATCGAGGAGTTCGGCGGATTGCTGGGCTGCGTAATGAATGCCTGCGCGTTCGACTGCTGTTTTATCGTCCTTCTCCGCGGCGCGGTTTAGGATTTTGAGAAGTTTGGCAGGATAACGTGCGCCAGCCGCGAGCTCGGCCATGCGTTTCATGGAGCTGAGGGATGTCACGGGCATGATCCCCGCGATGATAGGAGTGGTAATTCCGACGATTTCGAGACGTTCGCGGAAATCAAAGAAGTCATGATTGTCGAAAAACAGCTGAGTGCAGATGTAGTCGGCCCCCGCCTCCACCTTTTCCTGAAGGTGAATGAGCTCATCCACCCGGTTCGGGGTAGCGGGGTGGCCTTCGGGGAATCCTGCGACACCAATACCGAATCCGCGCGGGTCAGGATGCCTGCCTGATTCGTTGAAGGCCTTGATGTGTTTCACCAGGTCGGTGGCGAATTTGAAATCTCCTTGGGACCAATCGTAGTTCGGGTCGTTTTTCGGTGGATCACCGCGAAGGGCGAGGATGTTCGATACACCGGCTACCGCGTACCGGGTGAGGATCGCATCAATATCTTCCTTGGTGTGGCCTACACAGGTGAGGTGAGGGACGGGGGGGATGCTGGTAGTTTCCTTGATGCGGACGACGAGATCATGGGTAAGCTCGCGAGTGGAGCCTCCTGCGCCATAGGTGACGGAGACGAAGGAGGGTGAGAGTGTTTCCAAATCCCGGATGGTTTCGTAAAGTTCTTCCCATGCTGAATCCGCCTTCGGTGGATAGAACTCGAAGGAAAGTGATGGTTTCTCGGATTTTAGGATGTCGCTGATGTGCATGGGTGAGATTTCTATGAGAAAGATTTTAGAAGATGACTGCTTTTGGAACTTTTATTAGAAGCCGGTGTTCTTAGCGTAAGAGCGCAGTCACCGTCGCTGAATTGAAAACGTATTTCTTATGAAAACAATCCTTGTTTATACACTTTGCTCCGGAGTTCTTGTTTCCAGTGCTATGGCGGAGGGCGAACCGCGGCCGGATGATGAAAGGTCGGACCGCCGGGAGCCACGGCGCGAGAGGGGGGACCGCCATAAACCAGAGCATCGGGAGTTGATTTTCAAGAAGATGGATGCGGACGGAGACGGCCAGATCAGCAAGGATGAATTTTTTGCCGTGGAGATGACCGAGCGGGTTCCTGAGGAAAAGCGCGATGAGTTGTATGCACGCCTGGATAGGAACAAGGACGGTATGATCTCGATGAGAGAGATCGAGGCAATGGGTAAGGAGCAGGATGAGAAGAGGAGGAGGGAATTCCGGGAGCTGGATACGGATAAGAACAGAGGCCTGAGCTTTGAGGAATTCAGCAAGGGAAGATTTTTCTCCAAATTACCTGAAGAGAAGCGCCGTGAGATTTTCAATCGTATGGATACGGATAAGAGTGGTGAGATCACGCCAGAGGATCATCCCGGTCCTCGCCCTCCAAGGGGTAGGGAACCGCGCGGCGAGCGTGGTGGTGAGCCTGATCCGGAATGATTTGGACGATAAAAAAAAGCCTCTCCCGAATAGGAGAGGCTTTTTACTGGAGAACTTATCGAGGGGCGGCCTGTTTGGGCTGCCCCTGTTTTTGTTTAGTGGTCTGCCTGCGTGGCCTCTGCTGCGAGGGTCGTGGCAAGCACATCCTTACGGAGGTTTCCACCTTTTCTGGAAGAGAACCAGCGGACGATCGGGGCGGCTACGAAGATGGAGGAGTATGTTCCCACCACAAGGCCGACCATGATGGTCATTGAGAAATCACGCAGAGATGCCCCACCGAAGATCGCGAGGATCAGGACGGTGAGAATCGTTGTGGAGGATGTGAGGATTGTGCGTGATAGCGTTGCGTTGATCGCCTCGTTCATCACATCGCCCACATCTCCAGTGCGGACGAGGAGAGTTTCACGAATGCGGTCGAAAACAATGATGGTATCATTGATCGAGTATCCGGCGATGGTGAGGATAGCTGCAACGTGGATTTGTGAGAGCTGCTCACCGAGAAGGACTACTAGGCCGATGGCGATAAACATATCGTGGAGTAGTGCGACAATGGCACCTACGGCGAATGATAGCTCAAAGCGAAGGACGATGTAGGCGAAGATTCCGATGATGCCCACGCCGAGTGCGACGAGCGCTTCCTGGAGAAAGCTACCACCGATGGTAGCGGAAACCTCTTCCTTGGAAGCGTCCAGAAGGTAGTCACCGCCTTCGTCAGTCTTGCCCAGGAGTGGGAAGTCCGCGCGGAGTGTATCAACAACAAGTTCACTGTCCTTTGTATCACAGCGGACGGTCAAAAGGGTCCCACTGTTGGCGATTGTCTGCTCTTGCGGAATAGCTTCACGGGTGAGCTGTGATTTGATGCCTTCCAGTGAGTCCTGAACTTCATCCAATGGAAGATCCTCATCACCGAGTTGGAAAGTGATGAGCGTGCCGCCAGTGAAGTCGATCCCGAGTGCTGCCTTCTGCTTCACCGCGAAGGTGGTGATGGCAATGATGAGAAGGATTGTGGAGATGACGCCGGCCATCTTCGCTTTTCCGAGGAAATCAAAGCTGACGGATTTGATCAGATTGAGGAAGGAAAGCTTGCGGAGAAGTCCGGTATCGATGCCCCAGCGGAAAAGAACGCGGGTGCCGAGGATGGCGGAAAACATCGAGGCGATCAGACCGATGGTAAGTGTGATTGCAAAGCCTTTCACGCTACTGCTGGCCATGGCGATGAGGATCACACAGGCGATGAGCGTGGTGATGTTGGCATCGATGATGGAGGAGAATGCCTTCTCGTAGGCAGCGGCTATCGCGTTTTTGAGGGATTTACCGTTGTCGATTTCCTCACGTAGACGTTCGTAAATGAGGACGTTTGCGTCGACAGCCATACCGATCGTGAGGATGAGGCCGGCGATACCCGGTAGGGAGAATGTGAAGCCGAACATGGCCATAACGCCGAAGAGGACGATGGCATTGATGGCGAGTGCTATGAGCGCTACGATACCGGCGGTGCGGTAGTAGATGAAAATGAAGATGGCTGTAAGAATGAGGCCCGCCACTGCTGAGGAGATGCCTTGTCTCACGAAAGCTGCTCCGAGTGTGGGAGAAACCGTGCGCTCTTGCTCGACGACCAGTGGGTTTTCAAGCGGGTTCATTAGCGCATTGGAAAGTTCCTTCGGTTCGCCGGGCTCTGTGAGGCCGGTGACATTGAAGTTCTTACCAAGTGGCACGGATTGAACGGTTGGTGCGCTGAGAACCTTGCCGTCGAGGACGATGGCGATGCGATCGAGACCCGGGCGCATGTTCTGTGTGAGAGCGATCATCTTGTCTCCACCGTTGCCATTGAGCGTGATGTCTACCGAGCTGGAGTTGGAAGGTGAAGGATTGGCGCGCGCCACGTCCGAACCACCGAGGGCGGAACGTCTGTTAAGGAGGATGGCATCGGTGCGCTCGTTGCCTTCGCTATCTTCCTGGGTGAGTTCATAGGCACGGTAGCCGGGAACGATCTCATCACCATCAAGGACGCGTTGTGCGAGTGAGCGGCCGTCCGGGCCGATTTCCTCGTTCCGGGTGGAAACTTCCTTGAGTTCCAGTTTTGCAACAGTTTCGAGAGTTAGGCGGATTTGTTCCGATTCGCCGGGTTCGACACCTGGCATTTGAACGATGATGCCGTCTTCACCTTGGCGGGCGATGAGTGGCTCTGCTGTGCCGCGTGCGTTGAGGCGGCCTTCGATGACGCGCATCGCTTCATCCACCTGATCCGGTGTAACAGGGAGGAGTTCTCCCTGGTCGTTTTCCTTCTCCTGAATGCGAAGAGAGAAGGCGGAGCCGCCGACGATATCAATACCACCTTTCAGCCGCTCATTGATAGGTATGATCGCAGCCGCACAGAGGGCCACGATACCGAGAATGAGAACGGTGCCGATGTTGCGTTTCCTGCGCTCAATTTCCGTGGCGAAATACCAGAAGAAGAGGACGAGAAGTGAAAGTCCTGTTAGAAACAGGAACAAGGGGTCGTTGAAGATTTCGGTCATTGGCTTTCGGTGAAAATTGATCGCGTGAAACTGGGGCTTACGCCTCTTTCACGTCCTTTTTTACAACAGTTGTGATTGCTGCTTTGTCGAACTCGAGGTTTGTAGCATCAGCTACCTTGAGCACTACAGTTTTTTCCTTGATGCTGTGGACGATCCCGTGGATGCCTGCGGTGGTGACCACCTTGTCGCCTTTTTCCATGGCTGCCATGCGCGCTGCCTGTTCCTTTTTCTGCCTTTGCTGAGGGCGGATGAGCAGGAAGTAGAACATAACGATGAGTAACCCCATCATGACCAGTGGGCTTCCGAGAATGCCTCCTGGGCCGCTTGTTCCACCTGGTGCTGCTTGTGCGAGAGTATTGAAGAGTGAGATCATGGTTGTGTTTGGTTGGCTGTGTATCGTTGGATGAAAGATTTTTTGAACTCCGCGTAGGTGCCATTAATGATGGCTTCCCGTGCGTTGCGCGTGAGGGACAGGTAGAAATGCAGATTGTGGAAGGAAAGCAACCGTAAAGAGAGCATTTCACCCGCGCGGAAGAGGTGGCGGATGTATGAGCGGGAGAATCTGGAAACGTGCGGATGGCTTGATTCACAGAGAGGATTCTGATCATGGGCGTGTATCAGATTTTTGATCTGGATTGGCCCGTCCAGGGTGAAGGCCGTGCCGTGGCGGGCGATGCGGGTGGGCATGACGCAATCGAACATATCCACACCGCGTTCGATCATTTCCAAAATCTGCGGCGGGGTGCCGAGACCCATGGCATAGCGGGGCTTATCTTTCGGGAGAAACGGGACCGCATTGTCTATGGCGCGGAACATCTCCTCCTCCGGCTCTCCGACTGAAACGCCGCCGACGGCGTAGCCATCGAAATCGAGCTCGACGAGTTCACGGGCGGATTGTTCGCGAAGATCCGCATACACGGAGCCCTGGACAATTCCGAAGTGGTTGCGCCCGGTTGCCGAAAGGTCTTGTGAAACGATATGTTCCTTGCAGCGTTTGGCCCAGCGGGTGGTGAGCGCAAGGGATTTTGCAGCATATTCCTCGTCGCACGGGTATGGCGGGCACTCGTCGAAAAGCATGGCAATGTCGGAGCCGAGTGCGGCCTGGATATCCATGGAAAGTTCCGGGGTCAGCATCATTTTGTTTCCGTCCAGGTGGGATCGGAATTGGACACCTTCCTCGGTGATTTTTCTCATTTTCGCGAGGGACCAGACCTGGAATCCGCCGGAATCCGTGAGGATCGGCTTTTGCCAGGTGGTGAAATCGTGGAGGCCGCCGTGATTGGCAATGAGCTCGTGGCCAGGGCGGAGCCAGAGGTGGTAGGTGTTCCCGAGGATGATCTGTGCACCAAGTTCCTCAAGTTCCGCAGGATGTAGTGTTTTGACTGATCCCTGGGTGCCGACCGGCATGAAAATGGGCGTCTGCACTTCTCCGTGGGGAAGTGTGAGTGTGCCAGCGCGTGCGGTGCCGTCAGTGGCTTCTAGTTTGAAGGGCATGGGAAAAAAGGATGTGAGGCGGGGAGAAATCGATCAGTGGAAGGCCTGGATTTCCCCCGGTGAATGAGGCGCGGAAGGGAGGCTCTGAAACACCACGAACCATACAGTCATGGTGACCGTATGGTTCGTGGCAAAGTTCCGGAGCCTCATGAGTGGCCGTTAAAGGTCGAAGAAGCGTTTCGCCTTCTCGAAGAAGCCTTGGCTTACAGGAGAATTTTTCTCTCCGATTGATTCCGAGAAGTCGGTGAGTTTTTCCTCCTGGTCCTTATTGAGCTTCGTAGGAACCTCCACCTGCACGGTGACGTTGAGGTCACCCTTTAGTCCCCCCTGGAGGGAAGGCATTCCTTTTTCGCGGACGCGGAAAGTGGTGCCTCCCTGAGTTCCTTTCGGGATTTTGATCGAGGATTGGCCATCGAGTGTTGGAACCTTCAGTTCGCCGCCCAGTGCAGCCGTGGCGAAGGGGAGCGGGACATCACAGAAGAGTGTGGTGCCTTCGCGCTCAAATACATCGTGTTCCTCCACGTGGAGGAACGCGTAGAGATCGCCGGAAGTTCCGCCACGGACTCCTGCGTCACCATTTCCGGTGGAACGGAGGCGGACTCCTGTTTCCACACCGGCAGGGATGCGGAGTTTGATACGCGTATTGCGTTCGAGACGTCCATCTCCATGACAGTCGGAACACGGGTCTGAAATGATCTGTCCCGAGCCGCGGCATTCCGGGCAGGTGGATTGCTGGATGAAGATACCGGCTTGTCTGCCGACCACACCGCGGCCGCCGCAGGTGGAGCAGGTTTTTACGCCGCCGGATCCTTTGGAACCGGTGGAATTGCATTTCCCGCAGGGGACGTTGCGCTCGATCTCAAGCTCTTTCTCCACGCCTTTGGCAGCTTCCTCGAGGGTTATTTCAAGATCGTAACGGAGATCCGATCCACGTTGTTGACCGGATTTTTTCCGTCCGCCGCCACCGCCGCCGAAGAATTCCTCGAAGCCGCCGCCGAATGCGCCGCCGAAGACCTGGGAGAAGATGTCCGCAGGATCGTGGAAGCCGCCACCGCCGCCGCGTCCCATGCCGCCGGAGAAGGCGTCGTGGCCATAGCGATCATAAGCTGCGCGCTTGTCCGGATCCGAGAGGGCTTCGTAGGCTTGGCCTAGTTCCTTGAATTTGTCTTCAGCTGTAGGATCGCCCGGGTTTTTATCCGGGTGAAACTTTACCGCGAGTTTGCGGTAGGCTTTTTTGATTTCGGTGGCGTCTGCTGATTTGGAGACACCGAGGATTTCGTAGTAGTCGCGGGGCACTTCGTAAGTAAATTTTTAGTGTTAATAAACTCCGGTAGGGAGGTTTATGCGGATTCTTCGGTGGCTTCCGGTTCCGGGCTTGCTGAAACGATCACTGATGCCGGGCGGAGCAGGCGGTCGCGGATTTTAAAGCCACGGCGGGTTACTCGGGTGATTTCGCCGTCCGGTTGATCGGATGGCTCTTGGGAAACTGCGTCGTGAAGGTTCGGATCGAACTGGCCGGTGGTCGAGATTTCGGTGACGCCCTGGCTTTCGAGGAAGTCGTTGAGTTGTTTGCGAACCATATCCATGCCGATGTAGATCATGGATGTGGTGTCCTGGGAGGCTGCCTGCATGCCCATCTCGAAGTTATCGATGACGGGGAGGAGTTCTTCGAGCAGGCGCTGGTTTGCGTAGCGGATGGCTTCTTCGCGTTCGCGTGCGGTGCGTTTGCGGAGGTTGTCCATTTCCGCAGCGGTGCGGAGGGATGCGTCCTTCCATTTTGCGGCTTCTGCCTCGAGTTGTTCCCAAGGATCGAGTTCCGGTGTTTCCTCGGCGGGTGCTTCCGCTTCTGTGGTTCCGGAAGTCTCCGCAGTGGTTTCGATTTCCTCTGCGTTTTCAGGGGTTTCGCTGTGCGGTTTGGTTTCGTCTTGCTGCATGAAGCGTATGTGTATGCAGGAAATGGCTTTGGTCAACCCTGTTGCCATATATAAGGGGCCCTGAAAATGGTGCGTGCGTTCGCTGGATTCGTTCTTCAGGTTTCCCACATGAATTTTAGCAATGTCTGTAGTTTTGCAATGTTTGGTGCTGCTGTGCTGGCTTCCACTGGTGTTTTGAGTGCCAAGCCTCTGGATGTGGCAATGGAGACGCGTGAGAAGGTCTCAAAAGGAGTCGGGCATCTGAGAGGGCAGGAGTTCCTGACATCACTGAAGACAAACGGTTATGAGGTCTCGGACTTTACGACAGCGGAATTGCTCGAAGGTTTTCGCCTGGCCCTTGAGGAGAAAGATGCGGGTGTGAGCCAGGAAGATTTTCAGGTGGCCATGAATCTCATGCAGGCAAAGCTTCAGGAACGTGAACTGGGGCTGGCTAAGAAAAATCGTGCGAGCAGTGCGGAGTGGCTCTCTGAAAACGGGAAGAAGGAAGGAGTGGAGACAACAGAGTCCGGGCTTCAATATGAAGTTGTGAAGAAAGGTGAAGGTGAGGTTTTTTCGAAACTGAGTGAAGAAGAACAAGAAAAGGTGGAAGCGTTTCTAATCCGCTATCAGAGCGCCAATAAGGATGGCGTGGTCTTTGAGCGATCGCCGGAAGATCAATTGGTCGCAGTAAAAGACAAATTGTTGCCTGGCTTGGCGGAAGCTGTGCGGGCCATGCCTGCGGGTTCTGTTTGGAAGCTGTATCTCCATCCTGATCTTGGCTATGGCAACAGGCGCGTAGGCGCGGCGATGGAGCCGGGAAGTGTGGTGGTCCTGGAGGTGTTTCTTGCCGAGACATCCAAGGCGAAAAAATAGGCTTTTTTGAAACGAATTTCGCCAGAAGGGTGAAAAGCAAAGAGGCGATCCTTATGGATCGCCTCTTTCTAATTTCTGATGAAACCGATTATTTAACCGGATCCGGGGCTACACTGGCCGGGTCTCCGAAAACGTAGCCTCTGGCGAGGGTTTCGTAGGCGGCGATTTGGCTGGAAATCCACATTTCGTCTTTCTCCAGTTCTTCAGCAAGCACTCTGGCAACTGCAGGCGCGGCTTCGATACTGGCGCGTGCGTTGAGGAGCAGGCTGCGGCTACGGCGGGCGAGGACATCCTCCACCGAGCGGGCCATTTCCTCACGGGCATGCCACCTGATTTCCGCTGCTGTGAGCGAAAGTAGTGGGTGGATTTTATCCGTTTCGCCGAGGGAGCGGATCGCTTGGGCATCCGCGCCGTATGGCTTGAGGTTTGCCTCGGGGATTACTGTCCTGGTCCAGCCACGAATCTGAAGGGTAGCGGTTTCGCATGGCTTCTGATCGACTCCGGATACCATTTCCGCCTGGTCGATCACGTCTTCCGCCATTTTTCGATAAGTGGTCCATTTTCCGCCAGTGACGGTAATGAGCCCGCTATTGCTGACGACAATGGTGTGGTCACGTGAAATGGCCGCTGTATCAGAACTATCGCCGGCGCTGACGAGTGGACGCAGGCCTGCGAAAATGCTCAGAACATCCTCGGGTTGAGGGTCTTTGGTGAGGTATTTCGCCGCGTGTTCCATTACGAATTCCACCTCCGATGCAAGGGCGCGCGGCTCGAGGGATTTCTCCGGAAGTGGAGTATCCGTGGTGCCGACTACGACGCAATCGTGCCAAGGCACCGCGAAGAGGACGCGACCATCGGCGGTTTTCGGGATCATGATCGCAGAATTTCCAGGGAGGAACTCCTTGGGTAGCACGACGTGGATGCCTTGGCTGACTGTCACCATTGGCTTGGCGGTGCTTTCATCTTTCGAGCGGAGCTCGTCGACGAAAATACCGGTGGCGTTGATAACGCAGCGAGCATGGATTTCGAGTGTCTCGCCGGATTCCAGATCCTCGGCGACCACGCCGGTGACGATGCCATCAGTCTTCAAAAGTCCGGTGCACTTCGTGTAATTGGCGATTTTCGCTCCGAGATCGGCTGCCGTTTGTGCGAGGTTGACCGCGAGGCGTGAGTCATCGAATTGGCCATCGTGATAAGACACGCTGCCGCTGAGGTCCTTCGTTTCGACAGTAGGGATACGCTTCAGGGTTTCTTCTTTGGAAAGCCATTTGCTGGGGCCCAGGCCGAGTTTCCCGGCCAGCTGATCGTACACCTTCATGCCGATCCCGTAGAAGGGACCTTCCCACCAACTGTAGTTCGGGATGACGAATGAAAGATCGTGCACGAGGTGCGGCGCATTTTTTGTAAGGCGTCCGCGTTCGCGGAGAGCTTCCAATACGAGCGAGACGTTTCCCTGCTGGAGGTAACGCACGCCGCCGTGGACGAGTTTCGTGGAGCGGGAGGAAGTGCCTTTCGCGAAATCCGCCTGCTCGACGAGGACTACGGAGTGGCCGCGGGAAGCGGCATCGACCGCAGTGCCGAGGCCGGTTGCACCACCGCCAACGATACAGAAATCGTATGGCTCTGTGGCGTTTTTAATATGTTCTAGCGATTTTTCTCTTTTCATAATTCTGGTTCTTGGAGTTCCCATTCCTTTGAGCGCTCTACGGCGCGTTTCCATCCGTCCGAGAAGACCTTCATGTCTTCTTCGGGGCGCTCCGGTTTGAAGCGTGCGCCTTCTTTCCAACGGTCTGTGATATCTTGTTTGTCTTTCCAGAAACCGACTGCGAGGCCGGCCAGGTAGGCTGCACCCAGAGCTGTGGTTTCCACGTTTTCCGGGCGGAGTACTTCCAATCTCAGTAGATCGGATTGGAATTGCATGAGTGGCTCGCTGTTCGAAGCGCCACCATCCACGCGAAGCTCGGTCATGGTGATTCCCGAGTCTTTCTCCATGCAGTCCGCGAGGTCAGCGCTTTGATAGGCGATCGCTTCGAGAGCTGCGCGGCAATAGTGTTTCCGATTGGTGCCGCGTGTCATGCCGACACAGGTTCCGCGGGCATAGGGATCCCAATGCGGAGCGCCCAGGCCTGCAAAGGCTGGAACAAGAAACATGCCGCCTGCGTCCGGGACTTCTGCTGCGAGTGAGCTACATTCCTCTGCGGAGCGGACGAGCTGAAGCTCATCACGGAGCCACTGGACGACTGCGCCGCCCATGAAAATAGAACCTTCGAGCGCATACTCGGTTTTTCCGTCGATCTGCCACGCGATGGTGGTAAGCAGGTTGTTTTTCGAACGGATCGCTTCCTCGCCTGTATTCATGAGGAGGAAACAGCCGGTGCCGTAGGTGTTCTTCGCCATGCCGGGTTCGAAGCAGGCTTGGCCGAAAAGGGCCGCGTGCTGGTCCCCGGCGATACCGGCGATCGGAACTTTTTTGGTGGTGTGTCCGTAGATTTCACTGCTGCCCTTAACTTCCGGAAGCATGCAACGCGGAATGTTGAAAATCTCAAGGATCTCATCGTCCCAGTCATGTTCGTGGATGTTGTAAAGAAGTGTGCGGGAGGCGTTTGTGGCATCGGTGATGTGCACTTCGCCGTCCGTGAGTTTCCAGACGAGCCAGCTATCGACAGTTCCGAAGAGTAGATCTCCGGCTTCGGCGCGCTCGCGGACTCCTTCCACGTTTTCGAGAATCCAGCGGAGCTTGGTGCCGGAGAAATACGGATCGAGACGGAGGCCGGTTTTGTCTCCGAATTTATGTTCGAGACCTTCTTCCTTCTTGAGTTTCGCGCAGTAATCGGCGGTGCGTCTGTCTTGCCAGACGATGGCATTGTAGACCGGCTTGCCTGTGTTCTTATCCCATACAACTGTGGTTTCACGTTGGTTGGTGATGCCGATGGCGGCGATGTCGCGGTGACGGAGATCGGCTTTTGCGAGGGCTTCCGCTTCGACGGCTGTCTGGGTGGCCCAGATCTCGGTGGGATCGTGCTCGACCCAGCCCGGCTTCGGATAAATTTGGGTGAATTCCTTTTGGCTGACAGCTATTACTTTCCCGGCGTGGTCGACGATGAGAGCGCGTGAGCTGGTGGTGCCCTGGTCGAGGGCGAGGATGAATTGTTCGGATTTCATGGGTTTGGTAGGTTTGGTTTTATAGTAGAATAGATATCAGTTTTTTCATGCGGGAAATAACAGGCGGAAGAGAAATGCTCCCGCTACGCCGCCAAGTAAGGGTGCGACGATGGGCACCCAGGCATATTGCCAGTCCGAGGTACCCTTGCCGGCGATCGGCAGTAGCTGGTGGGCTATCCGGGGGCCGAGGTCACGGGCGGGGTTGATGGCATACCCGGTAGGTCCGCCGAGGGAGAGGCCGATCGAGAGGACGAGAAGTCCGACGAGAAACGGGCTCCACCACGTGCCGACAACTCCGGCGAGGGAGGTGGGGATGTGCTCCAGTGTTTCAAATTCAGCAGCGGGTATTCCGGCGCCGATTTGTCCGATTGCAAGAACTCCGAAGACGAGCATTACTGTGCCAATAAACTCGGTGATAAATGCCGGGCCGGTTTTCCGGATAGCTGGTGTTGTAGAGAAACAAGCAAGCTTGCCTCCCTGGTCTTCGGTTGCCTCCCAGTGGGCGAGATAAGTGAGCCAAACTAGTGTGGCGCCGATCATCGCTCCGAGCACCTGGGCTCCAACATAACCGGGGACCTGGGCCCAGGAAAAATCGCCGATTGCTGCTAGTCCGACGGTGACGGCGGGATTCAGATGGGCTCCCGAGATGCGACCAACGGAGTAGACTGCGATTGCTACGCCTAGGCCCCAGCCGGTGGTGACGACCATCCAGCCGCCGTTCTGGCCTTTGCTTTGTTTAAGCACGATGTTTGCGACGACTCCATTACCGAGGAGAATCAAAATAGCCGTCCCGACAATTTCCGCTAAATATGGGTTCATAGTAATAAATAGGTTTGGGTTTTACGTTTCTCTACTTATTTCGGATGATTAAAATGTGTAGGACAGGTTGAGGCCCAACCAGGCCTCGTCATCGGACTCCAGCGCATCAAGGGCGAAGGCGTATCCTGCCAGTGGTTTGATGGAGATCTGCTCGCTTAGCGCGATGGGCAGACCGACTGCTACCGTGAGGTTATCCAAGCCGCTTCCGCCGGATCTCAGGCCGTCCGAATAGCCGAGGCCAGCATAGGAAACGAGCGAGAGGTTATCGGAAAAATCATACGTGTGGGAGACTTTCAGCTCATTGTAATATCCGTTGAAGCGGGGATTGTATGAGAACCAGGTCGAGACGCTGAAGCCATTGCCCAGGGGGTGTGCGAGAGAGAAGTAATACTCCTCGCTATCCGCTCCGTCGGAGCCGGGAAGGTGATACCAGATCATACCGGCGGATGCGGTGAGGTCACCGAAATCATGGTAGATGTAGGCGCTGGGTGTGAGCTCCTTGTATTCGTCGTTGAACGAGTTACCTCCGTAGAGGTTGAAGTGGAAGGTGTTATAAAGATCTATGTCGAGTGTCTCCCACATGATGCCGTTTCCGGATGATGCATCGGCACCACGGTAGACGTGCAGGGTTTCGAACCCGAGGGTGAGGGAGACGTCCAGGGAAGGATCGGAAGACGAGCTTGCGATGAGATCCCTGTTCGGTAGGTTTTCACTAGCCAGCAGTTGTCCGCCTGTGAAGAGAGGAATAAGGCAGGTAGTGAGATAAATGCGATTGGGTTTCATGGGTTTTTGGTTGGTTTTTGTGGGTTCCGGTAGTTGGATAAAATCGCTATTAACGATTCAAAAAATATTCCATCGGATTTTCCTTAAATCAACGGAAAAGCTATCTGTGAAACTATTGTCGTAGTTGTCTTTCCTAGCTGTTCTCAAACGTTTGGAAGGGTTCTTGTGGTGAAGTGGCAACAAGTCCAAGAAAATCCAACGCTAAAGGTTTGAATTCCAAGAAACTTGGTTGGACTTTATTGGGAAAATATTTCATCTTTTTTCCATCAAGATGCTTGTATCCGAACGTCAGCGTAGAATTTTGCAGCAGATTCAGTCCGAAGGTTTCGTGAAGACCTTTGAGCTGGTGGCTACATTTGGAGTTTCCGATGAAACAATAAGAAAGGATCTGAAGGCTTTGGAGCGACTGGGGAGGGTGGTGCGTAATCATGGAGGTGCGACGAAACTGGCTCCGGAAAGGTTCGATCTGCCGTTGCCGGAGCGTGTGGCTCTGAACGAACGGGAGAAGGATTTGATAGCAATTGCCGCGGCGGATCTGATTTTGCCGCGGGAAACGATTTTCCTGGATGCCAGCTCGACGGTGCTGAGGCTGGCGGAACACCTGCCCCCACTGCCGATGACCGTTGTCACCAATGCGCATCACATAGTGGTGACGCTGGCGGGGCGTGCGGATATCAACCTGATGTGCACGGGTGGAAATTATGAGAATGAATCACGCAGCTACACTGGGGCAATTGCGGAGGATGCTTCCAAGCGGTTTGTAATTCGCACAGCTTTTCTGGGGGTGGATGCTTTCGATGCGGAGAGAGGGGCGATGGATTTGAATCACGGGCACGGAGTCCTGAAGGAGCGTCTGATTGAGCGGGTGGATCGGGTGGTGGTTCTTGCAGATAGCAGTAAACTAGGAATCAGGAGTTCCTATAGCTTCGCGGAGACAAAAAGGGTGAACGTCCTGGTGACGGACGAAGGTGCCTCTCCTGCGTTGATTTCGAGCTTCGAGACCCTGGGGGTGAAAGTGATCGTGGCAAAATTCCGCACAAGCGCTGCGGGGAAAAAGCTGCAATAGATCTCTCCTTTGAGAGGAAGAAGGTCAGCTTGGATCGATCGGGACCAGGACCAGTTCCGGGGTGCTATCCGCCGGAATAATCTCCACGGGAAGCCTCTGGGTAATCCGCGGAGCCTCGTTCTTCGCTGGATCCTGCCGGATGGGGGCTTTCCATGCCAAAGCAAACACGGCCGGCGTAATCAGAAGGATCGCGGTCAGGAAGGGTCTGGGATGTCTGGTGGAAGAAGCGATGCCCCAAAATATTGAATTTTTAGAAATAATCAAGAGAAGTGTAATAGTTTTTAAAACTTACGATTGGTATCGCCGGTTTATGAGTCTATTTTCCAAGTTATACAGATGAGCGATAAAAATTCAGTGGAAGGCAGGGGAAGGCAAATTCTAGCAGGCGGTGTGGTGATCGGCACGATCGGCACCCTGGTCGTGGGCTTGCTGGTTGGCTGGCGTTATATTCCAGGCTGGGGCGGTGAGGGGGTCGGTATGATCGCGGGAATGCTTTCCACACCGTTTCTGATGGAGACATCGTTCGTCATCATCGGGTTTCTGACCGTCGTTGCGCTGAATATCTGGAGACGCCACAAAGAGGGAGATGAGTTCGTGAGCATGGATTTCCCGGATGATTCGGATAATTCCTAAGCGAACATGGTAGCCGAGCCTCAGAAAGAGCTTCGCTTCACAAGATCCGGCCAGGCGGTTTTATACTGTGTGACCGGCGCTGTGCTGGTGGGAGTGGCGGTGACGATTCTTGCGACGGGGATTTATCGTGAGATAAATCCGGGTTTGCCGCATCCGGCGTGGGCGATTCCGTGCCTGGTAATGGCCGGGGCGTGCTGGTGGCTTGCATGGCATTTGACCAAGCATGCGTATCTGATTCTGACACCGCTGGGATTAGAGATTTTTCCGTTTTTCCGCCCGGCGAAGGGTATGCAGTTAATCACCTGGACGGAGATCAAAGGGGCTGATGTGGATGAGCGTGAGCGCTGGCTTACCCTACATTTCAACGAGAACAGGACGGCGGGGATGCATCTTTCGTTGTTTCCGGTGAGGCGGAAGCTGAGAGGGCTTCTGTCGCGGGCAGTTCTGGGGCGGGTTGAGAAGAGTTGAAAGTTTTGTCTTTCAAGTTCCATGGAGAGCGGTGATGAAGGCGTGCATATGAGACCACATTCGAGACAGATATTATCGGTGGAGGAAGTGTTTGGAAAAAATGGCTGGCACGGGGAGCTTGTCGAGGGCCGGGACGTGCTGCGTGCAGGCTTCGAGGCGCACCACACAAGAGTGAATCTGACAGTGCAGGCTTTCACTGAACTGAATGCGCTGAGCGTGGTGGGCGAGACTTCCATGTTCATCGCCGAGCCCCAGATGCCGGCGTTTCTGGAGCTTCTGATGCGTGGGAACAAGCAGCTGACACTTGGATCCTATGAGTATGATCTGGATCGGGAGATGTTGGTTTTCCGTGTGACGAATATTTTCGAAAAAGAAAGGTTCGATGAAGATATCGTCTCATCCATGGTTCACTGCGCGATTGCGGAGCTGGACAGAATGGTGCCGTACGCGGCAATAGTGAGAGGGACCGCTGCTGATCTTATAGCTGACCTGGATCTTGAAAGGCTGCTGGAGCGTGAGGATTTGCTACCGCCGGTTCCGGGTGAGGAAGAGGAAGAGTATTAGTTAGTTGAAGTAATTCAAAGGTTGATATTTAGTGTCTATTTAAATTAAACCTTGCGAGCTAGGGTTTGTTTACGTAGTTATACTAAGGTATGTCCCAACATGTAGGTGTTCTAAGCCGAGTGCTGTTACCTGTTTTAACAGGATCATTGATTATAGTGCTCGCGTCTCTAGATACGTCGGATGCAGCGGTGACAATCAACAGCACATCTGTAATAGGCTCTGATGTGGATGGAGATACTTCAACCACACTCCCCCATAATCCAAATAAGGCCACCATTACGGGAAATGGCAATGCTTTGACATTCAGCGAGTTGAATCCCGGTGAGTTAAGCTATATCGGAGAGAGCAGTATCTCTACTTCTTCGGATATAGGGAACGGTAACGATACCCAAGTCTTCCTAACTTCGGTAACCCAGTCTGTCATGTTTAGCCTCGGTCTGAACGAAGTCGTAGACATAAGTCTGCAAGGAAGCTTTTCACTAGAAAGCGCTGTTTTAGCTAGCGGAGTGAGCTGGAATCTTAGCGGGCCTTCAGGAGATGTGTGGACACCGCAGAATTTTACTTCTCTGGCGGGTGCTTCTGTCGGGAATAGTGGAACGATCAACGAGGCTGTAACAGGTTTGACCGGTGCGGGCGTTTATACATTAACTTTGACTACATCAGTTACTGGTGCGACGGACCTGAAGATTCCTGACCTGGGGTCTGCCAGCTTTTCAAGTGTCGTATTCTCAGTAACGCCGATACCTGAACCATCAGGCTATGTGATTCTGATGTCTTCGGTTGCTGTGATGTCGTTGTTCCGCAGGCGCTAAGAGCCTGAAGCTATAAGAGGGCCTACACGGGCGTGGCGGACGAGGAATTCATCGGCGGCATCTCCGTAGGCCAGGGCACCTAGACCGGTGGGGTCGTGCTCGAAAATTGTTCTCCCATGGCTAGGTGCCTCACCGATGCGGATGGTGCGGGGAATGTTGTGTTTGTAAATTTCCTCGGGGAAATAGTTCGATACTTCCTCTACCACTTGGCGGGAGAGAAGTGTGCGGCCGTCATACATGGTCATGAGTATGCCCTCGAGAACGAGGTCGGGATTGGCTCCGGAACCGCGGATTTCTTCTAGAATTCCGACGATCTTTGCGAGTCCTTCGAGGCCGAACCACTCGCACTGGAGCGGGATGAGAATTTCATCGGCGGCTGCGAGGGCAGCTGTCATGAGAACGCCTAGGGATGGTGGTGTATCGAGGATACAATATTCGAAAAGGTCGTTGGGCTTGAGTCCCTGGAGAATGCCGCGGAGGCGTGTGAGGTGGTCGTCCGAGCGGGCCAGCTCGATTTCGATACCCGCGAGGTCCATTTCCGATGGGACAAAAGAGAGGTTCTCGCGGCCGGAAGGGACGATTTTGCTCCGGATGTCAGCTTCACCAAGGAGGACGTTGTAGATGGAGGAGAGCGGTTCTGCATCGATACCAAGACCGCTGGTGCAGTTTGCTTGGGAATCGAGGTCCATGAGAAGTACGCGCTGGCCACGGAGGGCAAGGGCGTGTGAAAGGTTCATGGCGGTAGTGGTTTTTCCGACTCCTCCTTTTTGGTTGGCAATGGCAATGACTTTCACTTGTTTGCAGGATGGCGGCAAATTTCGATTTTCAAACTGCAAAGTTCGAAGAGTGGATGAAGGGGAATGAAAAGCTGAGGAAAGTTTTGGTCTGGAAGGTAGAAAAGTTATTTGGCGGTTACGGAATGAGCCATGAAAACGTCGCGATGGTTTTGGAGTGGTTGGAAGAAACAGAGGCCGATCGATTTTAGTATTAGCTCAATCTGAGCGGGGTGTTGAAAGTCGCTAATGAATTGGAAGTGAGAGCTTTAGGCAGATGTGTTGATGGCTTGGGCGAGTGGCTTTAAGCGTGGAATTCAGTGCGGTGGCGGCACTGAGACTGAGGGTGAGTCCGATTCCGAGGTGGGAGTTTCCGGATTCAGTCTGGTAGCGAGATTTTTCCTGACGAAAGAGGGGCTCGAAAAGTCTTTCGAGATTTTCGGGGAGGTCTTCAGCGGGGTTGGTGAAAGCTATCTCGATGGCTTTTTCGGTGACTATGGTGGATATGGAGATGGTGGAGTGCGCTGCGCTGTAGCTTGCAGCGTTGTCGATGAGGTTGCTGAAAATAAGCTGGAGCAAGGTTGGATCGCTGGAGATTTCGGGGTTTTGCGCAGAGGGGATGTAGTCGAGGTCTAATTGGCGTCTATCAATTCTCTGCCTGAAGTCCTGAATCGTTTTTTCGAGGATGGGCCGGATTTTTACGGGATGAAGTTGGGTGGCGATGTCTGCCTGGCTAATGCGGGAGAGCGCTGAGAGCCGTTTTACGAGTTCGCCAAGATCGGTTGCCACTAGTTGGCAGGTTAGAAGGTGTTTCTCGTATTCTGCGGCGGTGCGCTGGCGTGAGAGTGCTAGGTCTGTGGTGGCGAGTAGACCGGCGATGGGGGTGCGTAGTTCATGGGCGGCGTGGCGGATGAAGTCTTTTTCACGCGTGCGGATGGAGGCGATACGGGTGAGAAATGTGTTAAAGCTTTCGGTAAGGGGGACCAGCTCTGAAGGGAGGGAGTCCGGGAGGATGATGGAGTCTTCAAGCTGATTTTCTGAGCGGTTGAGGAATTGTTGGCTCAGTGTTTTTATGGGGGAGAGGGATGATCTGACGGCCGCGCCGATAATCAGGAAGCCTAGTAGAAAGGATGTAAGGGTGCCGATTGCGAGGGTGGCTGATAGATAGGCTAGGGTGCGGAGAATGGGGGTAAGGTCTCTCGCTACGACCAGGGTGTGGGGGAAGTCCCGGGGATCGAAGGTTTTTCCTTCACCCATCATGATGATGCCTTCCTCGGGAAGTATGTATGGATGGATGGTTAGGCCGATGGCACGTGCGTGCTCAAGGCGGCCGGGAACGCTGATGGTCTGGAGAAGTGGAGTGCCGTTTTTCCCTGAAAATTTCTGAAGGTCTGTGACGCCTAGCGCGGGTGAGCGGGTGGTGAGGCCGGAGGTTTCGTTCCAGTATTGGAAGAGTGATTGGTCGGAAATTTCCGAGTTTGTGCCTAGGCCTTCCTGCCACTCGAAAATGATTTCTCCGTGCTCATATTCCATCTGGTTGGCGAGAATGGAGGCGGTTTCGACAATGGATTGGTCGAGCTCCTGATAAAGGCTGCGCCTGACCATGAAGTAGATGGTGATGGAAAGGAGTGTGAAGAGTAGGCAAAGCCCGAGTCCGCAACGGATAAGGAGGGTGCGGCGGATGGAGTTTTTTTGCATGCCGGAGGGGATTGGGAAGATGGCTTTACTCTGCGGACTCTAGTATGAAGCCGTGGCCGCGGCGAGTGTGGATGAGGTTTGAAAGTCCTGAGATGTTCAGTTTTTTCCGAAGGTAGCCGACGTAGACATCGGCGATATTGGAGTTGCCGCCGGTGGAGTCTTCAAAGACGTGTTCCCATATTTCGGTGCGGGAGACTACTTGGCCGTTGCGGAATGCGAGGTATTCCAGGAGGCGGTATTCCAGGGCGGTGAGGTCGATGGGTTGATCTGCGCGGGTGACGGTGCGCTTGATAGGATCGACAGTGAGGTCTGAGATGTGGACTGTGGGCGATTTTTGTGAAAATTTCCGGCGTAGCAGAGCATGGACCCGAGCGAGGGATTCGGCCATGGGAAAGGGTTTTACGAGATAGTCGTCAGCACCGGAGTTGAGGGCTTCCAGTCTGTCTTCCAGGCCATCCCGTGCGCTGATCACGAGGATGAAGACTGAGATTTGTTTTTCCCGTAGTCGCCTGAGAATCTCCATGCCGTCGATATTGGGGAGCATGAGATCAAGTAGTATGACATCGTAAGGATGCTCTGTGGCATACCATAGGCCTTCATCGCCGGTACCGGTGGAGTCGACAATGAAGGATGCTTCTTTGAAAAACTGGACCAGCGATTCGCGCAGTGTCTGGTGATCTTCGATAACGAGAAGTCGCATTTTTTGGTGGGCTCTGAATTTCCTGTGGACCTGGAGTCCGAACGTAGTGTGGGCATTTATGTGTCGATGATCGAGAAGAAGATCTAGCCAGCTATGGAGTGGCGAGCCGGTTGCGCTTGAGCTGCCCCGAGTTGAAGAGCCAGGAGGCGGATTGGTAGTAGGCGGTGGTGGTATGGAGTAGAGACTTTTCTAAATTCTGCTCTCCTGATAGAGGGATGATTTCTCCTGTTTCAGGAAATAGGTGGTAGGAGCTGTGCTTTTTGTTCGGCTTGAGAATGGTCATGCTCTCTGGGGTGGTCATGGCGATTTTCTGGTAATTGCTGACGAATGAGCGCTGGGGAAGGCTTTGAGCGGATTTGGCGAGGTAGTCATGCCCGAAGCCGAAAGTCTGATGTGGCCATTTCAGCAGGCCGAAGACGGTGGGCATGATATCGACCTGGCTGGAAAGCGCGGTGATTTCCTTTTTTCCGATGAGGGCTGGGTTGTAGATCATACCGGGGATGCGGTATTTGGTGACGTCGATATCAGCTTTACCGGCGCTGCTGGCGCAGTGGTCTGAGACGATGACAAAGAGTGTGTTTTCGAACCATGGTTTAGTAACCGATTTGGCGATGAGATCGCCGATGGCCCAGTCAGAATATTTAACAGCACCGTCGCGGCGGTCTTCAGGGGTGAGATCGATGCGACCGGCGGGGAAGTCGTAGGGGCGGTGGTTGGAAGTAGTCATGCAGAAGAAGTGGAAGGGCTTCCCTGCTGCGTGATCTTTGTCTGCTTCTGAGATGGTTTTTTTGAAGAGGTCTTCATCGCAGGCGCCCCATGCGGTTTTAAAGGTGGTGTCTTTGCCTTCCCAGGCATTGGCGTCCATGATACGGCAGCCGGCGGTGGAAAAGTAACGGTTCATGTAGTCGAACCGGCCATCGCCTCCGTAGAAAAATCCACAATCGTAGCCACGGTCCAGGAATGGTCCGAAGGTAGTTTTAAGATTGTTTCCCTCTGGTCGGTAGATGATTGCCTGGCCCGGGGTGGGTGGCAGGCCGAGAGTGAGTGCCTCCATGCCGCGGACGGTACGGGTGCCGGTGGCGTATAGGTTTTCAAAAAAAACGGATTTCTTAGCGAGGCGATCTAGATTCGGAGTGAGTCCACGGTCTCCGCCCACGTAGGACATGAAATCCGCACTCATGCTTTCCATGCAGATGAGGATCACATTCCACTTTTTCTCTTCTCCACTGGACAGTATGGTGCGTGAGAGATCGTCTGTCGCGGGGGAGGAGGCGATTTCGGTTTCAGTGATGAGAAGTGCGCGTGCGGCGGAGAGGGATTCTTCTTCAGGGAGGTTTAGATACCAGCGTGGATAGTCTAGTTCCATCTGTTTGAAGGCGGCGAAGAAGGACCAGTAGCCGTTTTTCGCAATTTCCGTGTCGTATTGGTTACTGAAATTCGGGATGGCGGCCTGACTGACTGTTTTAAAGACGAGGAGTGGTGATGCGCATAGGATGGCCGTGCCAATAAGGCGATGACTGAGGGTAGTCTTTGCTCTTTCAGGAAAATGAAACAAGGTTAGGTGTTTCATGGACCAGACGACGAGGATCGCCAGTAGGATGATGGCTGGGATGATGAGACCCATGGGGTAGGATTCTGAAATGTTTGCCCAGACTTCCTGTGTCCAGATGAGGTAGTCTACTGCGATGAAGTTGAAGCGAGCTCCGAATTCTTCCCAGAAGAACCACTCCGCGGTGCTGATGAACAAAAGCGCTCCGCAATACAGGGTGGCAAACGCTGCCAGTATCCAGCGAATCCAAGATCTTTGAAGAGATCGGGCAGGTATAAAGATGCCAAGTAGCAGCCAGGGCGCTGCGACGAATACGCTGGCGGCGAGATCGTAAAGCAGCCCGATGGCGAAAGCTGTAAGAAGAGGGAGTTCCGGGCCGAGCTCTTGCCATGCGGTAATGACTAGAACGCAGCGTATGAGGAAAGAGAAGGCAAGGAATAGGCCGGCGGAAAGTAGGGCGAATCGCGCGGGAATGGATGAGAGTAGGTGCTTCATTAGGGGTTGGTGGAGTTTGAAAATAAATTCGGGAGTCGGCGGGACGGGCTAGTAATTAGAAGTTTCCGGAGGATGAGGATGGAGATGCCTGCTAGAATGGCGGCGATGAGGAAAAGCAGCCGGATGGGGTAGGAATGGATGATGTTTCCAGCCATATTGGGTGAGAAGTTGGTAGAAGTATGGCGGGAGGGTTTGTAAGATAATGGTGAGAGGGTAATTTTGCCCTGAAATTGAATCAGCCGGCGGAAGTGAGAATTGTTTCAGAGGAGGTGGCTTTAGCTGGAGGAGTGGTTATGCGCTCGATAAGGATCGCTTTGTCTTCCGGTAGTGTGATGGTGACTGTGGAGTTGATTTTAGTGAAATAGCCGCGTCTGGAGGAGAGGACAGTGAGAGTGTTGGCTTCGCACTCTGATCGGAATTTCAGCTTGCTCCTAGGGAGGCCGTAGCCATGGCTGGTGGTAACGATTCTCAGGGTTTTGCCTTTTTCCACGACGACTTCGCCCTCGACAGCGAGGCGGATGATGGCGGGAAGGGCGCCACCGGTATTGATTTCATTTTCCCCGCTATAGGATGTGCCAAATGTGACCCATGAGAGGGCGGCTATGATAATTGGTAGGGCAGAGTAGGTGAGCCAGGATGGGACGTCCTTGTATTGGCGGGACGGGTTGTGCATGCGGTTTTCTCCGAGGTGCATGAGGTGAAAAAGACCGACTGCGAAAAACCACATGAGGCCTGCAGCCCAGATGACATCCGAGAGGAAATGTCCGCCCTGAGCGATTCTGGCGAAGCCAAGGGTGGCGCCGAGTAGTAGCGCGAAGGAAAATACAGCAGCGCGTCTTCGCTTCCATGAAGTGGGCATGGCGAGGGCGACGGCAAAGAAGTAGAAGCCCATGGTGGCGTGGCCACAGGGGAAGCTGCGGCCGCTGCTTGCTAAGTCCATCCAGGCGATGGGTTCGAATTCAAACAGGCCTCCGAATTCAGCGAGCTGGCAGGGTCTGGGGCGGCCCCAGAGGTCTTTGAGTAGGAAATTGGTGAGAATGCCGCAGCCGGCGATCAGATAAATGAGAAGGTAGGCTGAAATTTTCCGATAGCGAGCGACAGATGCGTTTCCGATCCCTGCCAGCAGAATGATTAGCGCTGCGATGCCTACGAAGATGGCTGGGAGGATGCCGAGATTGAAAATGGAGCTGAGGAGGGGATTGAATTCCAGTGGCCAAGAGCCATCGGAGGCATAGAAATAGCGGGCGACTAGGAGGTCTGTATCCATTACTCGTATGAGCACGGTAGCGATGACGAGGAGAGCCAGCGGGATGAGAACGCCGGGAGCTGGTTTCGCTTTCAATTTTTGGGGCATGCTTCGAGTGAAGCGTAATGTTTATGAGAATTTTGTGAGAGCGGAGGGGATTGCTATTTTCTATTTTTGAGATTGGCCCTGCCGGACGTTGTCCGTTCTTGCGTCCGGTCAAACGCAGGGGAATGATAGCGCGCAGATGATTTCGGTTTCAGAGAGTGGTACGGGGAGCAATTTGGTGGCGGATGTGCGTGAGATTTTTTCACGGACCGGCCCGCTTTCCGGATCGAAGGATTTCGAATACCGTGGAGAGCAGGAGGAGATGGCTGGTGCGGTGGCGGAAAGTCTTTTGACAGGGCATCCGCTGGTTGCAGAGGCGGGGACGGGTGTCGGGAAATCGCTGGCGTATCTGGTGCCTGCGGCAAAATTTGCTCTAGAGACAGGTCGCAAGGGGGTGATTTCCACGCATACGATCAATCTTCAGGAGCAGCTGGTGAGGAAGGATATACCGATTGTAAGGAACATTTTAGGGGAGGAACTGCCTGCGGTTCTGTTGAAAGGGAGGCAGAATTATTTGTGCCCGGGAAGGTTGCGGAAGGCGTGGGAGCAGTCCGCGGATTTGTTCACTTCCACCGAGAGCGATGAGCTGGAGAGGATCCGGATCTGGGCGGAGGATACTCGTGATGGAACTTTGAGTGATATGCCTTTCCAGCCGGCGATGAAGGTGTGGCTGCAGGTTTGCAGTGAGGCGCACTCCTGCACGCAGCGGTATTGCGGACCGAGGGGGAATTGCTGGTTTCAGGAGGCGCGGAAGGCTGCGGCGGATGCGAAGCTGGTGGTGGTGAATCATACGTTGTTTTTCGCGCTGCTGAATACCGGCGAGATGTCGAGGGATGAAGAGGGAGAGAAGATGCAGGGATTCCTGTTTCCAAATGACTTCGCGGTGCTGGACGAAGCTCATACGATCGAGCAGGTGGCTGCTGTGCAGCTGGGGCTGCGGGTTTCCCAGGCGGGGCTGAAGTTCGACTTGCAGAGGTTGTATCATCCACGGACGAAGAAGGGGATGCTGCGGACTTTCCGCAAGGCTGGGCCGATGTTGGCGGTGGAGCGGAGTCTGGTAGCGGCTGAGCAGTTTTTCGGGAATATCGGGGACGCCTCGAATTTCGGGCAGTGGAGCAAGGAATTCCGCGTGCGGAGGCCGGAATTGGTTGATAACTGCCTGGGCGGACCGCTGAGGGATCTGTGGGAGGAGATCGATGACCTGGCGGATGATACTGATAATGAAACTGCGAGGAATGAGCTGCAGGATACTGCACGGAAGCTGCGTGAGGTGCACGGGGCTGTCGGTGAATTTCTAGACCAGAAGGATGAGGAGTCCGTTTATTGGGTGCAGAAGAGCGGGCGGGATGAGGATCAGTTCAGCTGCCATGGGGCACCGGTGAATGTGGCTGAAAGGCTGCGGCCATTGCTGTTTTCCGGGAAGAAATCGATCGTAATGGCGAGTGCCACGCTGGGAGTGGGGGATCCTGAGTTGGGATATTTCCGGAAACGGGTGGGGGCGGAGTCCGCACGGGCGCTGAGCATCGGCAGTCCATTTGACTACCGGAAGCAAATGCGGGTGAAAATTTATAAATCGATGCCGGATCCGAACACGCCGAAGTATGACGAGATGATGGCGAAGGGCATCATGGATGCGGTGACGGAGAGTGATGGCAGGGCGTTTGTATTGTTTACCAGCTACCGGACAATGAAGGATGCCGCGGCGCGGTGTGAGGGTTATTTTAAGAAGAAGGGTTGGCGCTTGCTGATGCAGGGGCAGGAAATGCCGAGGCACACGATGGTGGAGGAATTTAAGGCGGACACTTCGAGTATTCTATTCGGGACAGATAGTTTCTGGACGGGGGTGGATGTGCCGGGAGAGGCATTATCGAATGTGGTGGTGACTCGTTTGCCTTTTGCTGTGCCGGATCATCCTCTGACAGCTTCGCGGCTGGAAGCGATCGAGGCGGCGGGAGGAAATCCGTTCATGGACTACTCTGTGCCGGAGGCGATCCTGAAGCTGCGGCAGGGGGTCGGGAGGCTGATCCGTACGAAGAAGGATGTGGGTTGGGTATGTATTCTGGATAACCGCATTTTGAAGAAGCGATACGGAAGCGCGTTTATGAAGGCGCTGCCGGATGCTCCGGTGCAGGTGGTGGAGAATTTTTAGCGGAGCTATTTTAGTAGATTCAGATCTATGAGAGTAGTGCTGTTGATGGTGGGGCTGGGTGTGTTTTTTCTACTGGGCTGGTTGTTGTTCGGGCAGGGAATCGAGGAGGTATGGGATCTGGATGCGATGGTGGCGTGGTTTGAATCGGCCAAGGGGTGGGCTTGGCTGGTGGGGATCCTTTTGCTGGTGGGAGACTTGTTGTTACCTATTCCGGGGACTGTGGTGATGTCTGCTCTTGGGGCTGTCTACGGTGCCTTTCTGGGTGGGGTGATAGCCAGTGTTGGGGCGTTGCTGGCTGGACTGGCTGGGTATGGAATTGGGAAATTCTTCACTGAGGAAAATGCCCGGAAGTGGCTGGGAGAGAAGGATTTCCTGAAGGGGAAAGAGCTCTTCGAGAGGCGGGGCGGTTGGGCGGTGGCGATGAGCCGCGCGGTTCCAATTCTTCCCGAAGTTCTAGCATGTATGGCGGGGCTACTGCGGATGCCGTTCCCGAAATTCGCATTCGCCCTAGCCTGCGGAAGCGTGCCGATGGGTTTTCTTTTTGCCTGGATTGGAAGTATCGGCAGGGCTGATCCTGCGTGGGCACTTGGATTTAGTATTCTAGTTCCGGCCTTGCTTTGGCTGCTGGCAATTCTACTGAAACGGATGCAATAGATAGCAATGGATCCGAGTGGAAAGAATGAAGGTGGTCACCACGTATTTGATCCTAGCCGGGGCTTGATGTTTCCACAGCGATGTCCGGCTTAATTACCCGGCTAACCGAGAGACTCGGTCGGGGTAGAAAGATGAGCGCTGGTCTCATCTAGGGGGCTAAGCTTATTTCTTATGGATACGACATCTACTCTTTGTGATCCCAAACCCGATTTGAACTTATGAACGCAAAATTGATTCTGACACCGGTCTTTGCACTGCTAGGTGCCGTTCTTTATGCCGAAGAACCGGAGCTACCGGTGGGCGATGGGCTTTTCCTTGATTTGAATGCGAACCTAGGTGTGGAAGTGGAGGACGGATATCGGGTGAGAGCCTGGCGCAATCAGGTGGAGGGGAATAAGGCTGATGTTTTCGTGAAACAGGATGAGGGGCGAAAGGTGGCTGGCTCTGGAAGACCTACTCTGGAGGAGAACGTGGAGGCAATTGGCGGTGGCGGAACACTGATTTTCGAGGAGCAGGAATTGCTCAACATGAATGAGGATGCATTTGATCATATGGTCACCGGGAACGGCTACACGTGGTTTTCCGTCATGTCGGTTCAAAAACAGAATATCGGGAAAAAGGATGTGAATTCATTCTTCGGGAATCTGCGGAACGGGCCGCCGTATGAAGGTTTCTGGGGGAACCTGATGGATGATAATCGTGTCTGGATGGGCACACGCAACGGAATTTCCGAGAAAGGAAAACCAACTCTGTGGCACGAGAAGCTCAATCCGTGTGTCTCGTCCCCTGAACCGATTTCCGAAGGGCGCTATTACCTGATTATGGGGCGGATGGGTGCGGGGCCGGGGGTGGTGGATCTTGAATTATTCGTGAATTCAGAGCTGCCCGTGGATAAGAAACAGGTTCCGGTAAATCCCGAGGCCGACCCATCCAAGATGGCGATCGGGCAGGAGCGTGATGCTACAAACCACCCTGGTAAGGAGTCGTTCCACGGTGCAATCGCTCGCTTTCTTGTTTATGAGCGTCCGCTAAAAGATGAAGAGCTTTCGGAAATGATTTTGTTTCTGACCGAACATTACAAAATACACAAAGGCGGCTGATCTGAGTTCGAAAAGAGTTATTCGGAAGATCCAGATCCCACGGGAATTATCTCAGTATGCCTTTCCGGAACGCTGTTGATACGGCTGCTGGTGCATTCTGGACCTGGAGTTTTCCGTAAATATTTGTCAGATGTTCAGCTACGGTGAAGGCGCTTATGCCGATTTCCTTGGCTATATCTTTTTGTGAAAGGCCTTCTGATACCTTGGACAAAATCTCGAGCTCCCGGCGGGTAAGGCTGGTGTTGCCCTTGAGGCTACCTGAATGGCGGTTCCATTCGTCCAGGACATAGCGTGCCAGTTGAGGGTCCAGGCTAGCTCCACCGCCCACCACCGATCTGATTCCACTTTTGATACCGTTCATTGTCGATGATTTCAGCAGGTAGCCGGCCGCACCCTGTTGAATCGCTTTCAAAACTTCCGATTCGTTGTCGGATTGGCTCAAGATGACGGTCTTTGCATCAGGAGCGTATTTGGAGATCCACGGCATAGCTTCGAGACCGGTCATGCCCGGTAGATTGAGATCCAGAAGAATCACTCCGGTGAATTGATCAGGAAGATCTTCTAGAAATCTAAGCGCCTGGTTGGGATTTCCGAAAATGCTGACGATCTCGAAGTCGCTTTCCTTTGCTAGAAAATGTTGAACGGCATCCCTATATTCGGGGTGGTCCTCGATCATGATAATTTCTATCATTTTCCGGGTAGTTTCTTTCATGGGGGGAATTTGGGTAAATGTCGTAGCTTATTGAAGATTTCTATCTTGGAAACCACAACCGCCGATTCGGGACCCTCAGTATTACACAAGTTCCCCCTTCGTTTCTATCATCCATTGTAAGCTTTCCCCGTGCGAGGCGGGCACGTCGTTTCAATGAAGGGGGCACCTTTCCTTCCAAAGCTTCCGGGATTCCCTGCCCGTTATCCGTTACTGTCAGGATAATTTCATTACGTGTGACACCCAGATGGGTTTCGAACTGTGTCGCCTGGGAGTGGCGGTAGATATTTACCAGGCATTCCTTATAGAACAGGTAGATATCGATCAGGGGGCGGGATCGGTAACTTCCCAGATGTTCGGCGCCCTCGACGACCGTGCGATGCTCGAATTGACCGGTTATCCGGAGTGCCGTCCGTTCCATATCCTCGATCAAACCATCGTAGCCACCTGTTGTGTCTACTACCTTGGAGTAGCGACGGATGGCTTTCCCTGTCTGCTCGGTAAGTTTCCGTATGCGCTGGTGCAGCATTTCCCATTCGGCTTCGGAATCTTGGGAGGCCTGCGCACTATCGCTCAATAGACCGATGGTATGGAGATTGGCCCCTAGTTCATCGTGCATATCCGCTGCGATCCTCTCTCTTATTTTTGCGATGGCCCTCATCCCCATGATACGGTCCACAAGGAATGTGAATATAATACCCGCGGCGAGAAGCACGATGAGCCAGTACATTCTGGTCATCTTTTCTTTCTGTTTCGAGTAGCCGATTTTGATGGCAGCAGCGACAGGGGGACGCACCTTTTCCAGCTCGTGGCGTCTTGCGAGCTGGGCCATCCACTCCCGATACGGGAGAATGTCACCGAAATGGTTTCTTCCATCAGTCAATGCCGAGAGGTGGATTATATTCTGGTTTTTCCCTCGGGTTACACGAACAGGCATGTTTTTAGCAATATTCCGGCCCTCGGAAAGGATCTCTATTTCAGCAAGGATCACGCTCCATTGGCTGATGCCTGTGTAGGGTGCTTTATATGGCTCATCAGTTGAAAAGCGGACGTAGCGACAGGTGGTATCCGGAAGATTTTTCCCGAGTATCGGACCGCTTGCGTAAACGGACGGAAGTCGATGATCCCAAAGAACGACGGCATCCGAGAAATCGCTTCGATTGGCACCGTGGATCACGAAATGGGAGGGCATTCCGAAATCGGACTGAGTCAATTGCGGGACGTACTCGCTCAGGTCTGCTCCGTGGATCCGGATTCCATTGATCGGAGCAGCCTGCCCAAGATCAATAATAGCGGAGAACTTCATGGTGTCTTCTGAAAAGGCCTTGAAGGTTGTGCTGTTTTCACCGGAAGCCGCATCCATGAGAAAAGGGGTGGAGCCGTCCACCAGTCCTTCCTTGTAGACTCCCGATTCGCCCCATCCACCAATGGAGCTGGAAACTCTGACTGGTTGATTTAGGGCAATGTTTCGTTCACCGCTGAAGACCATGACCTCGGAGAGGCAAAAGGTGAATCTACCTGTCCTCGCGTCAGGAGAGAGCTTTTTGGATCTGATTCTTATCCAGGAAGCCTTGGTAGGGGGAATTGAAATTAAAAGTGGAGCGATCCGGGGCAGAAATTGATCCTCTGGACCGAGTTTCGCAATGAGTCGACCAATTGATGTGCCTTTGTCACCCGCTACAATGGCGAATGCCTCGGGGAATCCGTCCGCCTGTGGTCCATCCTGCGCATTGTTCCAAAGCAGGGGAGTAAGGACAATTTGATCAATTATTGAGTCCTCCGGGAGCTGCACCTCGATCCATTCCTGGGCAGTCTTCCTTTTTCTTCGCTTTGAAATCCAACCGACGTTGCCTACGCCACTACGGAGGGTGAAATGGGCAAGGCTGCCTAATTCATTATCGATCTTAGATAGCCGGTTTTCCAGCTGCTCCAAGGGTTCCTGCTTTAGATTTTTGGCAGACGCGACAGGAGATTCTGCCAAAGACGTGGCGGCGCAGAATAAGTAGATGAGAGGAAATATGAAACTCCGGAGCACCCCTTCTGATATCACAGTGAATTAGGCTGGAACAACAACAGATAGCAGTGTTCACACGATGCCACCGGCACTTTCCAAGGGAGAGAGGTCTTGGCAGAAATTCTGTGCGTGAACTCTGGCTAACTTATCGGCGCTCAGGATTTGCTCCAATGTCGGAGATTCAATTTTCCGGGAGGCATCCATTGCATTCTGAACGCATTGCCAGATATGGGGAAACTTGATTTTTCCAGTGCGGAAGGCGTCGACGGCTACTTCGTTTGCAGCGTTGTAGACGGCGGGAAGCGTTCCACCTTCCAGGCCGGCGGTCCGCGCAAGAGTCAGGGCGGGGAAGTCCTCCAGGCGGGGTGGCAGAAATTCCAGTTTTGAGATTTCAGCGAAATTGAGCGGTTTGAGATTTCCTTTAATACGTCCCGGGTAGGTTAGTGCGTATTGGATGGGGAAACACATGTCAGGATTTGAAAGCTGGGCGAGGATGGATCCATCCACAAATTCAACCATGGAGTGCACGATGCTTTGCGGGTGGACGATTGCTTCTATGCGCTCCATACCGATGCCGAAGAGCCAGCGGGCTTCGATCATTTCCAGTCCTTTATTGAAAAGGGTGGCGGAATCGATCGTGATTTTCGGGCCCATATCCCAGGTGGGGTGTTTGAGTGCCATTTCCGGAGTGACGTTCCACAGCTCGGTGGCAGGGGTATTGCGGAAAGGGCCTCCCGAGGCGGTGAGGATGAGGCGGGAGACGGTCTTTTCTCCCCCGTCATCGCCAGCGAGGCACTGGTAAATTGCGTTGTGCTCGGAATCGACGGGGAGGAGCCGGACGTTTTGTTCAGCGGCTTTCCGGGTGATGATTTCACCTGCCATGACGAGGATCTCCTTGGAGGCTATCGCCAGATCTTTCCCTGCATCGATAGCGGCGAGGGCGGGGTGGAGGCCCGCGGTGCCCACGATGGCTATCAGGATGATGTCCGCTTCTTCAAGCTGGGAGAGGGTATTCAGTCCCTCGGCACCAGTGTGGATTTTTACAGAACCGGGGAGGAGGTTTCTTAGTTCCTTCTCTTTGGTCGCATCGTGGATGGCGACGGTTCTGACGCCGGTGGCAATCGCCTGGGCAGCCAGTTCCTCTACACTTGTAGCTGCGGCGAGGCCGACGATTTCGATTTCATCAGGAAGTGCTGCGGCGACTTTGAGGGTGGAGACTCCGATTGATCCGGTGGAGCCGAGAAGTACGACGCGGCGTTTTTTCCCGGTGATCATGCGAGAAAGAGTGCGTGATAGAAGTAGAGAGCGGGTGCGGTGAAACAGATGCTATCGATCAGATCAAGTCCGCCACCGATACCGGGGAGCATGTTTCCGGAATCCTTCGCGTGGAGTGAGCGTTTGACGACGCTTTCCGCAAGATCGCCGATAACGGCAAGGATGGCTAGTAGGAAGCCAAGGGCGATGACGTGTTCCCATGAGGAAAGCGCGGACAGTTTACCCGGGACGAGAGCGTAGAGGCCGCAGGCTGCGAGCTGGGCGAAGAGTATTGCGCCAGCGAAGCCTTCCCATGTTTTACCCGGGCTGATGTGCGGGATCATCTTGTGCTTCCCAATGAGGGATCCCGTGATGTAGGCGCCCATGTCAGTGAATTTGGTGACGGCGAGGAGCCAGAGCAGAACGAATGAGCCCGGGACTGCGCCTTCACCGGGAAGTGCGAATGAGAGACGGGATGCGAAAGTAAAGAGGTAGGCGATATAGAGGAATCCCAAAAGGTTTACTGCTACGGCCAGGAGGGCCTCGATTCCCTTGATGGCGTAGCGGAGCTGGAGGGTGAATGCACCGGTGAGAGCTACGAAGATGAAAACTGCATCGACCACTGGTGGAATGTCACCGTCTCCCTTCATGAAATAGTAGGAGCTCGCGGCTATGTAGAGGACTGCGAGCAGGAAGCCGAAACGGGGAAAGCACTTTACCTCCGCGGCACGGAGCATTTTGAAGTATTCTTTGGTAGATATCAGGACCAGAACCCCGATCATGGCTAGATAGGCCGGGGAAAGAGAGCTGGAGAAGATAGCAGCCACGATCGCCCAGAGAAGTAGGGTGCTCAGTGTTCTACGGGCAAAGGTCAGACTCTTGCTGACGGTTTTTTTCGGTTTTTCAGTTTCCACGGTCTGCAAGGATGCAAGACGGGAGCCGCGGCGGTGGCAACCATTTCTCGCAAAATTCTGCTCGGAGGAGCTGTGGGTCAACGATTCGAGATTCTGAAAACTTTTTTCAACTATTACGAAACTATCCTGCGGAGCTGGTGTTAGTTGTCTTCAGTGAGAGCAACTGCAACTCATCAACAATTAAAAAATATAATCATGAAAACCAAATCAATCATCATCGTAGCAGCTTCCCTCGGCCTTATCGGAGCCGTAAGCGCAAAGCCGGAACAAGGTAAAAAAAGACCTGAAGGTCACGGCGGCCCACCAGTTCCAGCTGAAGTTCTGGAGAAATTCGACACTGATAAGGACGGCAAGCTCAGCAAAGAGGAGCGTGATTCCCAGAGCGAAGAGATCAAAGCAGCAATGGAAGAGCATAAAGCAGCCATGCTCGAGAAATTCGATACCGATAAAGACGGTGAGCTCAGCAAAGAAGAGCGTAAGGCCATGATGATGGAAAAATTCGACACCGATGGCGACGGAACTCTCAGCGATGCAGAGAAGGAAGAGATGAAGAAATCCATGGGCGACAGAGGTCCACGTGGTGAGAAGGGCGGCAAAGGTGGAAAAGGCGGCAAGAAAGACAAAGGCGACGAATAATCCTCTCTGACTTTTAGTTTGATAAAATAAAGGCCAACCGGAAACGGTTGGCCTTTATCATTGATGGGGAAAGCTATTCAGCTCCCGGATATGTTTACATTCCGGCTTCCGCGAGGCGGTCTGCCATTTCATGTTTCATGAGCTGCTCGGTCATCTCGCCGAGGTCGCCCCCCATGATGGCATCGAGATTGTGCGAGGTGTAGCCGATGCGGTGATCAGTGCAGCGTGATTGTGGGAAGTTGTAGGTACGGATTTTCTCGGATCTATCACCGGAACCGATGAGTGAACGGCGATTTTCCGAGTAAACGGCCTGCTGCTCCTGGAGTTTCTTCTCATAGAGACGGGTGCGCATGATCTGGAGGGCCATTTCCTTGTTTTTCGTCTGGGAACGCCCGTGCTCGCAGCGGACATAGAGACCGGTGGGAAGGTGGAAAATCTGTACGGCCGAATCGGTGGTGTTGACGTGCTGGCCACCTGCACCACCGGACCGGCAGACTTCGATGCGGAGGTCTTCCTGCCTGAGCTCCACGTCCACGTCCTCGGCTTCCGGAAGGACTGCTACGGTGATGGTGGAGGTGTGGACACGCCCTTGGGTTTCAGTGGCTGGCACACGCTGGACGCGGTGGACTCCTGATTCGTATTTGAGATGGCGGAAAACTTCGTCCCCGGTCACTTTTAGGATCACTTCCTTGAATCCACCCACCTCGGATGGGGAGCTCTCCAGGTGTTCTGTTTTCCAGCCTTTCGCGTCAGCGTAGCGCTGGATAAGACGGAGGACTTCACCGGCGAAGAGGGAGGCTTCGTCCCCACCGGCACCGGCACGGATCTCCACCAGCGCGTCGCGATCTTCATTGGGATCGGCCGGAAGGAGTGCGTATTGCATATCCTCGCGGTATTTCACGAGGGATTCCTCGAGGTCGGGGATTTCCATGGCGGCCATTTCCGCCATTTCGGGATCGTCGGATTTGGCTAGTTCCTGATTTTCCTTGAGCTGGATTTCGGTGGATTGAAGCGTATCCCACAGCTCAAGCGTTTGTTGGAGCTTGCGGTGCTCGCGCAGGATTTCGGTGGCGCGCTTCTGGTCATCGAAAAGTGCTGGATCGCCGACGGCTTCTTCGAGTTCACGAAAGCGGTCTTTGCGTTTGGCGATGAGTTGGGAGTAGTCCATGGATGAAATTCTAAATTCTGGTCACGAAATCCGAAACAGTGATTTGTGGGGGCAGTTTTCTTAGCGTGAATCCGGCAGGGTGTCCAATACTGGGTTTCGCGATATAATGGTCCGGGTGATAGAACTTAGACTTTTTGCAGGAAATGGATCAGTTGTGCTTCATTGGTGGATAGCCCGGTGATTTTTTTGACCGGTTTGGTAAACAGTGGTTTCAATCTGCCGGCGCGGTGGAGGGCCAGGATCTCGGGGTGAACGTAGTGTTTTTTACAAACCGGCGGGCGATGGCCGAGTTGCTTGGAGGTGAGTTTCAAAACTTCTGTTTCCTGGTGGATCCTTGCAGTCGCGGATTCCTCTTCATCGCACGTCAAAAGGCCTGCCAATGTGAGCCGGCTCGCATGCCACGTGCGGAAAAACTTCGCGCTGACACCTTCCAATTCGGATTTATCCTTCAGCCATTCGTTTACCTGAGTGGATTCTATCGGGTGATGTTTTCCGTTTTCCCGATACTGGAACAGGCGCTGGCCGGGCAGTTCTTCCATCTCGGAAATGATTTTGCTGAGGGTGGGATGGTTGAGGTCGAATTCGCGCTCCTTGTGACCTTTTGCCGTGTAGCTAAGGTGTATGTTGTTCCCGTCAATATCCGCGTTCCTTTTACGTAGTGTAGTTAGGCCGGATGTTCCGTTTTCCTGATAATAGGTTTCATTTCCAATGCGTGCAGCGGTGCGATCCAGTAATTTCACAACAGCTCCCAGAATACGCTCGCGAGAGACTCCCTCGGGCTTCATGGCGTAGGCCATGGCGGAGCGAAGCTTGGGCAGGGCGAGTCCGAATTCGAGGAGTTCCTGAAATTTCTGATTGTCCCTCCATATGGTCCAAAGCTCGTGGTAGCGGTATTGCTTACGACCCTTGTCATCTAGGCCGGTGGCCTGAAGATGGCCGTTGGGTAACGGACAATACCAGACGTCCCGGTAAGCGGGCGGTATGGCCAAGGCGCCCAGCCTTTGCTTTTCTCCGGGCGCTGTGATGAGTTTTCCATCGGGTGTGGCGTATGAGTAACCCTTTCCACGACGCGTGCGGGTGATGCCGGGGATGTCATCCGAGGTGTAAATAAGTCCCTTGGGAAGTCGCATGGTTTTCTAGTTTGGAACCCATACCGATACTGAGCCTGCCGGGCATTTGAATTCCGCCCAGCCATCTTCACCAATTGCGATTTCTCCTTCAACGTGGCCAAGGATATCGTGGAATTTTTTTCCCGAATAGTCGGTGCCCATTTCCATGCGTTTGGTGAAATCTCCCTGGTTGGACATAATTACCGCACATCCGGCGTGATCCTCGTCCCCCAAGCGTGTGAAGCCGATGCAGTGGGGATCATCAAAATAGACGTTTTGGTGCCCGTATGCGAAGTCCTTGCGGGCTTTCAGCAGGTTCTCCAGACAGCCGACCTTCATGATCTCGATCTCATATTCTTCGCCATCATTTCCAGTGTCTTTGTATTTTGCTCCGTAGAGATCAGGATGGAAAACGCATGGATAACCTTCCGCACGCAGTAGGATCAGAGCGTATGCGAGTGGCTTGAACCATGCTGCGACGGGTGCCTCCAAGGCTTGCAGTGGTTGCGTATCGTGATTTTCAACGAGGGTGACCGCTGCGGTCGGGTTGCTCATCATCAGGGAGTTGTCCAGGATTGTCCGCAGATCGAATACTTCTCCTGCCTCGCTGGCGTTGTGTAGGTTATGATGTAGTGAGGAATCGAAGAGCGTCATAGAGCCATCGACGGCGTCGAGGTATCGCTCAAGCAGCTCGAGATCACCCGGCGCCCAGTATTCGCCTACCGCGAAAACATTTTTCCCGGTATTGGACCGTAGGACTTGCAGCCATTCCTTGTAAAAGTCCGGAGTCATATGCTTCACCGCATCGAGTCTTACTCCGTCGAAATGGCATTGCTCGTGAAACCATTCCCCCCAGTAATTGAGCTCGCCCCGGACGTATGGGTTGCGCGTTTCCAGATCGTTCAACATGAGAAAGTCGAAATTGCCTTTTTCGCAGCTGATCATCTCATCCCAATTATCACCGTAGTCGTTGATAATCCGGTAGATATTGTATCCGTCTTCATTTTCCGCGTGATCGACACCGGTGAAGCAGGTGAAGTCCCATTTGAAGGTGGAGTATTTTTCTCCCCGGCCGGGGAAGGTGAATTTTGTGTATGATTCAATTTCGTAAGGCTCGGTGATGCCGCGGTCCCGATGCTCGGGATCGACTTTGACAACTTGGAATTTCTCCTTCTCGTCACCGCCTCCCTTGTGATTGAGGACGACATCGACGATGACGCCAATGCCATTTTTCTGAAGTGTTTTGCAGGCGTTCAAGAACTGATCCCTTGAGCCATATTTCGTGGGGACTACCCCTTTTTGATCAAATTCACCAAGATCGAAGAGATCGTATGGATCATAACCTGTGCTGAAGCTTCCGCTGGCACCTTTATACGCGGGAGGGAGCCAGGCGGCTGTGATTCCGAGGTTGGCCAGGTATTCCGCCTGATCGGCAGCGTGGTCCCAAAGGAAAGATTCACCGGGTGTATACCAGTGAAAGAACTGAATCATCGTGGAGTTCATAAAGATGAGGCTGAGGTTTTTTTCTGCGGATGCGGCGTGCATCCGGTATGTGAAAAAATGGACACTCAAATTTTCTTCGCACAACGGGAATTTTATCGGGAGGTGATAAAATTATCTCCAGGGGTGAAGTCGGGCAGAAGTTCTCAACCAGAAAATTCAGGGATTTCCTTTCATCTTTACCGCCACATGAAGAGTGTGCATTTATTTATATTATGGACGTTGAAAAAACTATAGTGGCTACAATTGACTTCAGTAATTCATCGCCGTTGGTCCTGCGCCACGCGGTGAAAGAGGCTGATGCCACGGGTTCCAAACTAGTGGCAGTTTACGTGGTGGACGAAAGCTTGCTGGATCATATTTTCAATAGCCGTGAAGGCTCCCCTGATGTGCGTGCCATGGAAAATGAGGCGCGCGAGAAATTCCGCTTACTACGTGCTGAAGCGGCACCGAACTCCAAGGTGACATTCCGTGTGGAGTCTGGAAATCCACCGGAGAAAATCTCTGAGGTGGTGAAGGAAACTTCGGCCACTTTGTTGGTAATCGGGGCAAATGATATGACCAAGAAGCGGCTTGGATCAGTGGCTGCGCGCTGTGTGCGGATGACTCCGTGCGATGTAATGGTTCTCAGGGACTGGCAGGGCGGTGATTTCACCAAGGTCGTGGTTTGTGACGATTTTTCCGCTTCATCTGCCCGGGCTATCAAGATTGGCGCACGACTCGCGGCGGCACAGGATGCGGTCCTGCAGATCGTGAATGTGATGTATCCGCCGGCGCTTGATAGCTGGGGGGCTGTGATGGATCACAAGGAAGACTCGGCGATCCCGTATATCGAGGAGTGCCAGATCAAGGTTGGCGAAATGATGGAAAAATCACTGGCTCCACATCAGGAAGCGCTGAAGGGACTGGAGTGGGAGGCGATAATTCTGGAAGGCGAAAGTTCTTCGATAATGATCGAGGCGCATGTTCGTGCCGAGAAAGCGGACCTCGTAATCATGGGAACCGAGAGCAAATCAAAGCTGGCTAGCTATTTCTTCGGAACAAATGCGGAGCGCCTGCTTCAGGATCTGCCTGTTTCTGTTCTGGCGGTGCGCTAACCTGAGGCTGGCTACGGGGTGTGACACCTTTTGATCAAGGCCGCTGGGATGAAAGCCGCTTTTCCGAGTTTCAGGAAGCCGTGGAGTGAAGATTCTCCACGGCTTTTATTTTGTGAGCATGTGGCCGATCAGGCCCAAAAGGAAACCAGCGACCGCACCCAAGGCCGGGCGGCGGCTATTGCTTAGTTTTGCCTGTGGAGCGATATCCTCGATGACGAGGTAGAGAATACCTCCAGCTGCAAAAAGTTGGGTGGCTCCCACCAGCGAATGCTGCTCGCGGAGGAAAAAATGTCCGGTAAGGGCACTCAATGGGCCGAGCAGGGCCATGAGAGTGAATACTCCAATCAGATGCCAGGGTTTGGATGAGTTGTTTTGCTGGAGTTCGCGGAAGGCATTGAAACCCTCAGGCAAATTTTGGAGGGCAATGAGTGAGGCAAGCAGCACAGCGACAGAAGGCGATGCCATGAATGTCGTGCCGAGCGCGAGGGCTTCAGGGATGAAGTCGGAGAGCATGGCCACCAGTTGGCCAGCCTTACTTTTGCTTTTGGCCAGCATGCTATCCAGCCATGCAAAGGCTAAGCCGCCTCCCCCGAAGCAGAGGATGGTTACCGGGATGGAATTGCTGCGGATGCCTTCGGGAATCAATACGAGGGCAACAGCGGATAGCAAGGCGCCACCGCCGAAGGCGATGACTCCATGCCGGACTTCATTTTCCAGCCAATCAGAATGGATATTTTCGAATCGGGCGATGATCGCGCCGATCGGCATGGAAAGTCCGGCTCCGAGGCTCAGGAGCACGATAATTATCCATTCTGGGAGGTTACTCATAGAGATAAGGGAAGGAGTTGCGGCTCTGCTTTCTGTTCGCGACTGGCTGGAAATTTACCTGCTATCTGGTGGCGATCAGTTGGGAGGTGAAGCCCTTCAGGTAAGAAGTTTCCGGAAGTGTTACCATAATCGGGTGGTCCGGGCGCTGGCTGTGTTCCGCTACCAGGCGGAGAGCTTTCTTCGCGTCCACGGATGCCGAAGCCAAGTTCTCCAGAAAGAGTTCGCGGGAGGCGTGATGCGAGCAACAGAAAGTGGAGAGAAAGCCGCCTTTATCGAGAAGCTTGAGGGCGCGGAGGTGGATTTCCTTATAGCCACGCATTGCGTCGTTGAGGGTCTTTTTGTTTTTGGTAAACGAAGGTGGATCGAGGATGATAAGGTCATACTCCGGCTTTGCTGCTTTTAGGAAATCGAAGACGTTTGCCTCGATTACTTCGATATCCAGGTTGTTGAGTTCGGCATTTTTCCGTGCGGAAGCACAGGCGGAGGCTGAGATATCGACTGCGGTGACCTTGGCCGCGCCGGCCTTTGCACAGGCGAGGGCGAAGCCGCCCTGATTTGTGAAGCAATCGAGAACTCGGAGGCCTTTCGCCATTTTTGCGACTTCGGCATGGGCTTGGAGCTGATCCAGATAGAGGCCGGTTTTTTGGCCGTCGATGAGGTCGATTTCATACTGTAGTCCATTTGCCTCGACGATGAATGCACCGGGATTTTCTCCATGGATGAGTTCAATATACTGCTCCATTCCTTCCGCCTTACGGGAAGGGGAATCGTTGCGGAGAGTGATTGATTTCGGGTTAAGTATGGCTACGAGTGCATCGCGGATGATGTCCTTGCGCATGTCCATGGCCAGTGTGGTGGTCTGAACGCAAAGATGATCACCGTAGCGGTCCACGATGAGACCCGGTATGCCGTCTGACTCAGACCAAACGATACGTGCGAGGGTTTCGTCCAAGCCTTCGGTTTCCTTGCGGAGATTCAGAGACTGCTGGATCCGGCGGGTGAAGAAATCGAGATCGAGGTCCTGACGGCGGCGTGAGAAGCGGCGGGCGACGATTTGCGAGGCCGGGTTATAGATGCCGGTGCCGAGCGGACGATCGCGGAAATCCTTGAGAGTGATTACATCTCCCGGTTGCGGGTTTCCGAAAGCTTTTTTGATTTCGGAGGCGTAGACCCATTCGTGTCCGTGGAAGATTCTGGCACGTGGAGAGATGATAAGGCCGGGCATGGTTTCTGAAACTTTAAATTTGGTGTTCTAAACTCCGGTTTGGAGCGGTGGAGGCGCAGCTTGCTAGGGATTTCCTGATGAGTAAATCATGGAGTGGTCTAACGTCGCTGGTTTTCGGGAAAGGAAAAACCCCCGGCTATTTGCCAGGGGTGCGCTGGTAGAGTGGCGAATGATTGGCCTTCCCTAAGGTTTCATAAGAAGGATGCCGATTGGTGCATGATCCGAGGATTTCCGATCGAATCCGGGAAAGAGGATGGCCTGTTTCTCAGCGAACCCGATGGTTAGCAGGTAGTCGAAGGTGGTAGGATGAAATTTCCGATCTTCCGGGTCCGGATCGCTCAGCCAAGTTTCGCGTTTCTCCTTGGGCGTTTTATCCCAGGAGTTGTGGAATCCGGCTTCCACCAAATCTGCGATGGCAGTGCATTTCGGAAATTGTCCGTCGTGGTTGCTATTAAAGTCTCCACCGATGAGCCAGCCGAGGATTTCCTTATCCTTGAACTTTTTTTCCATCGCGGCTTTGTGGGCAATGATCTGGCGCACCGATTCGGCGCGGGTATCAGCTACATCCTGTTCACCTTCGGGAGTTTCGCTGCCGCGGTTGCTCTTGAGATGGACGGAATAAACCATGATGAGGCCGCCGTCGGGGTGGTTCAGGGCTGCGAAGGCGAATCCACGGCTCAGGTTTGGGAGACCTTTGCTGGGCTCGAACGCCTCGAACCAAGCTGAATCCGCGGTGAGAGTAGAGGCGATGGCGCACTGTTGCGGGCCTACGGTTTTACGATCATAGCCGAGGAAGCTGCTGAAAGTATGAAGCTTCATGTTCGGGACAACGGAAATGAGGTCTTCGAAGGCGGGCTGGTAGCCGAGTTCCTGTGCCAGAAAAATGTCGGGCGAGAGCTTTTCAAGGGTAACTTTCGCGGCGGCGATCTGAGCGTCCCGTTCCTCTTTGGGTGCATAAGGTCTCCCGCCGGGAAACCACTCGATGTTCCACGTTACTGCTTTGATAGGCTCTGCGATGAGTGCCGGGGAAAGCGTCAGACAAAGGAGAATGACACGGACGAGGATGTTATTGGGGGCTGATTGCATTTGATTTGTTCGGGTTGTATAGCATTCGGCGCACCTTATACAGCCGGGATTGTTTCTTGCAGGTTGGCACGCGGGTTGCCAGTGTTCGAGGAAATGAATTTTTACGCGTTGCGCAGGCTTTGGTTCTACATTATTTCGCTATCTTTTTTGTCACTTGGATTGGCGTCGGCGCAGGAGAGTTTATCGATAGATCAAAGGATCGACGGGTTGTTGGAGCCGGTTGCGGTGTGGACCGATAAGATTGTTTTTTATTCAGTTCCTGTGTTCGGGCAGGGTCTGCCGATTGTTCTGGTGTTGCTTGCGTTCACTGGAGTTTTCCTGACGATTTATTTCGGTTTCATCAACTTCAGGGCTTTCGGATTGGCACTGCGGACTGTGCGGGGAAAATATTCGACCGCGGACGATCCGGGGCAAATCACGCATTTTCAGGCTCTTTCCACCGCACTTTCGGCCACAGTCGGTCTCGGAAATATCGCGGGCGTGGCTGTAGCTATCAGTATTGGCGGTCCGGGAGCTGTGTTCTGGATGGTGGTCATGGGTCTGCTGGGTATGACCTCCAAATTCGCCGAGTGTACCTTGGGGGTTGCTTACCGTGATATTGATGGGAACGGCCGTGTCCATGGCGGCGCGATGAGATATCTGGAAAAAGGCCTCAAGGAGAAAGGCTTCGGGAAGTTAGGGAAGGGTTTGGCGATCTTTTTTGCAATCGCCTGTGTGGGTGGAGCCCTAGGTGCTGGAAATATGTTTCAGATGAATCAATCCGCGGAGCAGGTGACGGAGGTTTTCGGGATTTTCGGTGATGGTCAGGGTTGGATTCTGGGAGTGATCGTGGCGTTTATGGTTGGCGCGGTGATTATTGGAGGAATCGTCTCCATCGCCCGTGTGACGGCGATTCTGGTGCCGTTTATGACCATCATTTATGTGATCGCCTGTGTGGTGGTGCTGGCTGGATATATGCCACAGATACCCGAGGCTTTGATGACCATCGTCCGGGAGGCCTTCTCGATGGAGGCTGGTATCGGTGGTTTGGTGGGCGGAGTGATCCAAGGGATCAAGAGGGGCGTTTTCTCAAATGAGGCGGGCTTGGGTTCTGCTGCAATCGCGCATGCTCCGGTGAAAACCAGAAGACCGGCGAGTGAGGGTGTGGTGGCACTTCTGGAGCCTTTCATCGATACGGTTGTGATCTGTCTGATGACTTCTCTGGTGATCGTAACTACCGGGATCTGGACGGTGGATGCGAATGTGAACAGAACCGCCACGCTACGTGAGGCCCCTAATTCAGAAGCGGCTGTGGTGGTGGAGATGACCGACCGTGACCTCGTGCATGTGGTGGAGGCCGGCGAGGAGTGGTATGAGGTGCAGTTGAAAGACGGAATGGGTGATGGATTTGTGGAGAGCGATGCGGTGACCGAGCGCGGCGGCTGGTCCGGTGGCATCTGGCTGACTTCACGATCCTTCGGGACCGTAATACCTTGGTTCCCATATGTCCTGGCTGTGGCGGTATTCCTATTCGCGTTCTCCACGATGATTTCATGGTCCTATTACGGGGAGCAGGCGGTTTATTACCTCTTCGGCGGGAGCAAGGCTGTGATTCTTGGATACAAATTTATCTTCTGTGTCTGCATTGTCTTCGGCGCGGCGTCTTCACTGAAAAATGTGCTGATGCTTTCCGATGCGATGTATTTCGCAATGGTGGCCCCGAACCTGATAGGAATTTACTTCCTGCTTCCAAGGATTCGTCTGGAGCTTTCCAGATTTATGGACTTTGCAAAAAACGTGGATTCAGGGGATTCTCTGGATGTGGCCGAGGCGAAAGCGAAGGCATCTGAAAATTGATTTAGTGGAAGTTTTCCAAAAGCCGTGTGAGGCTACGTCGAGGACATGGCGAGGGAATATAAATTGCAACGGACGAGGCCTGCTTCGGCTTCCGGAATCGATTACAAGGCTGCTCTCAATGGAGAGCAGTTGGCGGCAGTAACTTCGCCGCCCGGTAAGGCCCTGGTGATCGCGGGTGCAGGGTCTGGAAAAACGAGGACGCTCACCTACAGGGTTTCCTGGCTATTGGATCAGGGAGAGACGGCGAGAAATATCCTGCTTCTTACTTTCACAAATAAAGCGGCGCGGGAAATGGTGGAGCGGGTGCGCGGGCTGGTTAAGGGGGATGTGACAGATCTTTGGGCGGGGACGTTCCACTCCATTTGTAACCGGATTTTACGCCGGCATGCGGATGAAATCGGCTTCACGAAATCGTTCTCAATTCTGGATAGGGACGACCAGAAGTCATTGATGAAGGCTGTGGTCGGGGCCAGCGATATCGATACGAAGGAGAGACGTTTTCCAAAGCCTGATGTCCTGATTTCGATGTATAGTCTGATGGCAAATACCGGAGTGACTCTCGAGGAGCTCCTGAAGACCCGGTATCCGTATTTTGGGGAGTGGGCGGAGCAATTGGAGACGGTGAGGGCAGCTTATGCGAAGAAAAAGCAGGATACCAATTCGCTGGATTTCGATGACATGCTCTGCATGACGGTGGAACTTTTCAAGAAGCACCCGGAAGTGCTGAAAATATATCAGAACCGTTTCAAAAATTTACTCGTGGATGAGTATCAGGATACAAATGCGGTGCAGAGCGAATTGATCGACCTGCTTGCGGGCGATTCGAATAGTCTCATGGCAGTCGGTGATGATTCACAATCAATCTACTCATGGCGCGGCGCCGAGGTGGATCATATCTTGAATTTCCAGGACCGGTATGAGGATTCTGTGATTTATACGATTGAGACGAATTATCGCAGTGTGCCTGAAATTCTGGACCTATCCAATGCTGCGATTTCGGCGAACAAGATGCGGTTTGAAAAAAATCTGCGTTCCTCTCGCGGGGAGGTTGGTGCCAAGCCTGCTTTGGTGGCTTTGGAGGATCCTGCTGCCCAAGCAAACTTCGTCGCCCAGCGGATGCTGGAACTTCGGGACGAGGGTATCGAGCTGACAGAAATGGCAGTGCTGTATCGGGCGCATTTCCAGAGTTTGGAGGTTCAGATGGAACTGACCCGCCGTGGTATTCCATTTGGTATCACGAGTGGTCTTAGATTCTTCGAACAGGCACATATCAAGGATGTGGCCGCTTTTCTGAGGTTTGTGACGAACCGGAAGGATGAGGTTAGTTTCAAGAGGATGGTGCAGATGTTACCAGGTTGTGGGCCGGGCGCTGCAGAGAAGCTTTGGCAGAAATGGGTGCAAAACCCGGCTTCCGGGAATGAGGAGCCGCCGGACAAATGGTCTGGTATATTGCTGGGATTCCCGATCCCGAAAAAAGCAGCGAAGCATTGGGAACAACTTTGCTACACGATGGATGAGTTGAGCCCAGGACGGGTCTTTGCCACTCCCTCCGAGATGATTTTCAGTGTTCTGGAGGGTGTGTATGACGATTACCTGAAGGAGAGTTTTGAAAATTACGAAGCTCGGCGCGCTGATATCGAGCAGCTTATCCAATATGGAGGTGGCTTCGATGATGTGCTGGAGTTCCTTGCTCAGCTTTCACTGATGAGCACTACTGATGGTGAGCCGTCAGGGGATCAATCCGAAATCGATGACGACAAGGTTACACTTTCTTCGATTCACCAAGCGAAGGGGCTGGAGTGGAAGGTGGTATTCCTGATTTGGCTGGCGGATGGACAATTCCCCAATGGACGTATTCTGGATGCGGATGACGAGGCAGCGTTTGAGGAGGAGCGCCGATTGTTTTATGTGGCTCTCACAAGGGCCAAGGACGAGCTGTATCTCAGCTATCCGATGCTGAATCCCAAAAGCTATAGCGGAGATATCTTGTGCCGTCCTTCCCGCTTTCTCGACGACTTCCCGCAGGAGTTGGTCGAGGAGTGGAATGTCGGGAATGAGTGGACCGAGGACGAGCCATTCTAAGAGCGCTACTCTTCGGAATTCCAGGCAAGGAAAAAGGCGAGCTGTGATGCTCGCCTCCTTAAAATTTGAAATGCTACGGAGTCTTCCGCAGCAGTTGGTTACGCGCCGATCTCGGTGCGGCCGGAAAGCTGAGCGCCTTCTTCCATGGAGAATACCTTGGATTTGATGTCACCGTTGATTTTGGATTTGTCCTTCAGTTCGCAGCGCTGGGAAGTGATTTTTCCTTCGACGTTGCCGTATACTTTCACGTCACCTGCTGTGACATCACCTTTGACAATTGCGTTTTCGCCGATGGTGACTTTGCCTTTATCTGATTTGATCTCGCCTTCGATTTTTCCATCGATGATCATGTCGTTGGAGAAGTGAATTGATCCGATGATTTCAATTCCAGTGGAGAGGACGTTGGTCGCGTTTGCCATAACAAATAGAAAGAAGCAGACTGGGTGCCTGCTGGCAATGGGAAAGAATTTGAAAGTTCACTGATTTTCAAGTGTATGTCCTTTTGAATTTCCGTTAGGAATCAGGTGACAACGCGTATTTATCATTATGCCCAGAGTAATCATTACAGTGCCGGAGAGAGATGCCCAACCATACCGGTTTCAGCTCGATAGAAAGTCAGTGAGTATCGGTAGGGGGAGCGACAATGATATTGTGCTGGATAGCGGCTCTGTCTCCGGAAGACATGCCGAAATGCGCCGAGTGGAAGGCGGATACGAACTGGTCGATTGCGGCTCCACCAATGGCATCAAATACGATGGGAGACGTGTGGATGCGGTAGCGCTTCAATCCGGCATGGAAGTAAAGCTCGGTGATGTTTCATTCCTTTTTGATTTATCGGATGAGGAGCGTTCTTCCCTGGAGTTGGAAGCTCCCCGGCAAGAGGCTCCGGTAGTGCAGGAACGGTCTCTACCACGGCCACCTCCTAGGCGGCGTCAAGCGCAGCCACAGGACGATAGTTATCGGCCACCTGCAAAACAATCTCGCTATCAAACCAAGGAATCCGCGGGTATGGGATTGGGATCGATCGTGATGTTTCTTTTACTAACTGCCGCCGCGTTTTTCGGAGGGTTATACGTGAGGCATGAAAAAGACACTGGTGTATCCTTGATTCATGCGATGGGGAACAAAGGCAATTTGGAAAATGCCTCCCCGGTAGCGGAGCCACCTGCAGCCAATCCGGCACAATAGCGGATGTTCGGGGCTTTGCCTTCTTGGGTTGCCCCGAGTGCTGGGGAGTAGTCCCCATGGAAAAAAACCGAAATCATCCTCTACGGGGTAGAGGATGTTTGGTCTGGAAGTTAGACGTTGAATCGGAATTCGATCACGTCTCCGTCTTTTACCACGTATTCCTTGCCTTCGATTTTGAGTTTTCCGGCTTCCTTGCAGGCGTTTTTGGAGCCCAGTGAGTTGAGGTCGTCGAAGTGGACAACTTCAGCTGCGATGAATCCGCGCTCGAAATCGGTGTGAATGACGCCGGCGGCTGCGGGTGCTTTATCGCCTTCGGTGATGGTCCAGGCGCGGGTTTCCTGAACCCCTGTGGTGAGGTATGTGCGGAGGCCGAGAAGGTGATATACACCCCGGATGAGGCCGGAGACTCCGGAATCCTTCACGCCCATATCTGCAAGGAATTCGGCAACTTCTTCTGGCTCGAGTTCGGAAAGTTCTTCCTCGATACGGGCAGAGATCACGACCGCTTCCGCGCCGGAATGTTCGGCGGCGTATTTGCGGACCTGGGAGACGAGTTCATGGGAATCCGGGTTGTCGGTTGCGCCGGCCAGCTCGCCTTCTGCCACGTTGCACGCGTAGATGGTTTTCTTGGATGAAAGGAGGAAGAATTCCTTAACTATTTCCGCATCGTCTTCGCTGAAATCTATGGTGAGCGCTGGTTTACCTGAATCAAGATGAGGCATGATGATGTCGATTAGCTCGACTTCCTTCTTGGATTCCTTGTCTCCGCCTTTTGCTTTCTTTTCGCGGGATGAGCGGCGTTTCTCAAGAGCCGCCATATCAGCGAGGATCAGCTCGGAATTGATGATTTCAATGTCGCGGATCGGATCCACGGAGCCGAGTTCGTGAATGATATCGTCGTCCTGAAAGCAGCGGATCACCTGCACGATTGCATCGGTCTCGCGGATGTTTGCGAGGAATTTATTGCCCAGACCGGCTCCTTCGGACGCGCCTTCAACTAGTCCTGCGATATCGACAAATTCGATGGCTGTAGGGACAAGTTTCTGGGATCCGGAGATCTTTGAGAGCACAGCCAGGCGATCATCCGGAACTGTTACAACACCGATGTTCGGATCGATGGTACAGAATGGATAGTTCGCCGCCTCCGCCTTTCTGGTGCGGGTGACTGCGTTGAAGAGAGTTGATTTTCCGACGTTTGGTAGGCCTACGATTCCTGCTTTGAGCATTGCTCCGAAGGTTTGGCAGGGGCGGGGAACGAGTGCGAGAAGAATCTTTAAAGGAAAGAAACGTTCTCAGGATTCCGGGTTTTCGGAAATAGCCTGGAGCAGAAGTGCCTCAAACTGATCGACGATGGATGGCCAGCCAAGAGTCTCGACGGTTTTGCGGGCATTTCCGGCGATCTGCTCCCGTAATTGCGGATCGAGAAGTCGTTTTGCGGCATCAAGATATTTATCTTCGTCTCCTTTGGGAGCCTTCAGGCAATCGACGCCATCGGTGCCGTGCCAGCCGGCGGCGGCGTAGTCGTAAGCGAGGGTGGCGAGACCGGATGCCATCCCTTCGAGCATGACGTTTCCAAAAGTTTCAGTCTCGCTGGGGAAAAGCAGGATATCGGCGGAGGCGTAGCATTCCGCAAGCTGTTCTCCAATGTAGTAGCCGGGGAAGTGGACTTCCGGATGGGCGCGGGCGAGTTTTTTACAGGTTGGGCCATCCCCTACGACGATTGCGACCATTTCAGGATGGATCTCCCGCATTGTCGCGAACGCCCGGATGGCTAACTCGATATTCTTTTCCGCGGAAACTCGCCCAACTACCAGTGCGACGGGCGTTTTCTCGTCAGCACCCCATGATTTTCTCAGTTCGGCATTTCTTTTTTCCGGTGTGAAAAGGCGGGTATCGACGCCGCGGCCCAGAACATCGACTTTGACGAAACCTTCCGCTTCCAGTTTTTCACGCATTCCCGGGGAGGGGACAATTGTTTTGAATAACCTTCCATGGAACCATTTCTGATAGGCACCGACTGGTATGGCGATGGGATCCATTCGGTAATCCAAGAGGTATTCCTTGAAATTCGTATGGAAGCCTCCGACGAGCGGAATCCCCAGAGAACGAGCAGCGTTCATCGCCGAAAATCCGAGAGGTGTTTCAATGGCGATGTAGACGATATCAGGTCGCTGCCTTTTCCATCGGCGTCTGATCTGACCCAGCCATGGGGCGCCAACGTTGATTTCCCAGTAGCCGGGTAGGGGCCAGGAGAAAATCGCGGTTTCATCCTCTCCATGAGCTTTGCCCGAGCGGAGTATCGTTACGCGGTGGCCTAGCTCCCTAAGTCCACGGGCGAGGCGTCCGAGAGAAATAGCTACGCCATTGATGTCGGGCACGTAGGTGTCCGTTACAATCTCGATATGTAGGGGAGTAGCGCTCACGAAGTGATGTTTATCGGCGGGCCAATTTGACCCAAGAGGCCTTTAGTATCGAAACAATTCGTAAATGCCATGCTCTGCGTTCTCCCACGGTTTCGCCTAGAGATAAGAGACGGGCAATTTGTAGGGCGGTTGTAAATTCTCCGCTTACAGGATTCAGGTAACGTGGATATCGGATCAATGCGCCACAGACGAGTTCTTCCACGGCAAGCGTGCGGGATCTTCTTGGGCAGGAAAGATGGTCTCTGGTGAGCCCCCAGCCTGCATAAAAAGGAATGCCATATGTCCGGACGGGAATGCCGCGGAGAATAGCCTCGAATCCGACGGTGGATGTCATGGTGTAAACTTCATCGCATAGCTCGAGCCAATCGATGATATTTCCATCACTGACGACCAGATCTGCGATTTTTTCAGCGCCGTCCGGGAGGAGTTGACCGTGTCTTGCACCTGCAACCAAATCTGGATGACATTTAAAAATGATGTAGGCGTCCGGCTCCTCTGCGCGGACTTTCCCGAGGAGTTCTCCATTTGTTTTGACCTCCGGACTTCCTGTTTTGATAGAGGCATCAAGTTCCACCTGTCCCGGGACTAGGATAACCTTTTTCCCGCCAGCATCATCCCGATTCCAATTGATTTTCGATTTCGCCAAATTGTATTTCGAGATGCGATTTTTCCTCAAGAAATTCGAGATTTCCTCAGCGTGGATCATCTCGCTTTCCGAAAAATTGCCATCTTGTAGAATTCCTTCCAAGCGGCTCGGCTTTGTAGGGTCGAAATAAATTCCCGAATCATCGAAAACCCACGAGAGAGGGCGATGAAATGTCGCCCCGAGTCCGGTAGATCTGAGAAAGCCATCTTCAATCCGGACTACGGGCAGTGTATTTTCGGGTGGCTCTTGTTTTGATCCCCAGAGGATTAGTTTTGAATTCGGTGTGGCTGCAGCTAACTGCTTCAGTTCCTCAGGAGAATCCGCATGGATAAGGGTATTTCCAGGGGATTGGAAAAATCCCTCGGCCAAGGTCTTTTTCCATGGGACCCAAGATACGGTAATACAGGTTCCTGCGTTTTCTTTTGCGATCTCACGCTGGAGTTCGATGTGTTGCAGAATTCTATCCAATCCACAAGGGGCTCCCGTATCGGGATCAAAGAAATGTGAATACTGGAGATAGGAGGCTTGGAACAATCTCTCGATGGTAACCGGATTTTTTCGCTCGCTTCCCGGCTTATTGCACCGGTCTTCGGTGAGCCCCCATCCTGCGTAAAAATTCCAGCCGTATGTTTTGACTTTCCGTCCGTGTAGAAGTGCCTCCATGCCCATCAGGGATGTGGCTGCGTAGACCTCATCGCAGAATTTGAAGCATTCTGCTGGGGAAAGGTTGGATGGAAGAATTTTCACCCGAGGCTCTGTGAAGACCCATTCCGAGAAGCAGGAGTGTTTTCCTCTGTAGGTATGATCGGGGTGAGAGCGGAGATAAACCGGCTTTTGTGGATGCTCATCGAGTGCATCGCGCACCATCCGGTCAAAGTCGGATTCTTCCACTCCGCCATAGGCTATTGAAGTGTCACCCCGGGTTTGGTCGACGACCATTATACCCATTTCCTGAGGGCGATCGACCTCGAGGAAATCGCCGGGATACCAGTTGTATTTCGATGCGTTTGATTGGCAGAAACGGGAAATAAGGTCGTTAATTGAGACCTTATCGTGGTCTGGAGCATCTCTCATCCACCCGGATTTTTCGCCGCTGTTGAGTGCATGGATGAGATCACTATTTCCACTTGCGTCATAATAGATGCCCCTGGAGTCAGCGACCAAGCCGTAGACTTTACCGCTGCCGGGCTTCATGGAGCGTAGAAATGCGTCTTCGAGCAAAAGTGGTTCTGAACCGAATCTTTCAGCCTGCTGTTTCGCTGATTTTCCACTGGGCCGATAGCCCCAACCGACTGAAATTTGTTTGGAATCCAGTTCCAGCTTCTCAGCCATTCCATCCAGCAATGGATGCTTCCAGAGTTTACGGAAAGGCCAGCGGATACGGAGCGTTTGGCGGTCTGGCATGTGCTTCCATATGGTCCGGCATGAGGTTTTTTGTCAAACCCCAGTTCCTCGGGAAATAGGTGTATTTTGACGGAATTGCCCAATTTTGAACGTCTTCGCCTCATTATCCCTGTGTTAGAGAACTACCGTGGACGAATCCTTGATGCCGAATAGCTACAAAGGCTGCGGCGGACGTGAATCCCGTCCTTCCCGCAGCTTGGAGACATGGGAACTGCCGTGCTGGTAGCTTTTCCTAGAAGTTTCTCAGCCTGGAGATTGTTTTCTCTTTTCCCAGGATCTCGAAAATATCACCGAGATCGGGGCCGCCTGAACGGCCGGAGAGTGCCACTCGGGTAGGGAACATGAGCTGGCCCATTTTAGTGCCGTTTGCAGTTGCTACAGCTGTGATTGCTCGTTTTGCCGCATCCGCGTTCCACTCTGTGATGTTCTCCATTTCGTTGGCGACTGCGATAAGGTGGGAGGCATTCGGGTTTGTCTTTGCCTTGGTAAGAGCTTCCGGATCCTGGGTGATTTCGTCTAGGACGAGGAAGTCGATTGCATTCGGCACTTCGCTCAGCAGACGTAATTTGTCTTTCACTGCGCCAACTATGGTCGGGTAGCTTTCGCTAATTGGCAGGCCGGCGGTTTCCACGAATGGCTGAGCGAGAGTAGCGAATTCCTCAGGAGTGATTTTTGCGATGTGCTGTTGGTTCACCCAAGTGCATTTCTCAAGATCGAATCGGCCGGGGGAGCGGTTGACGTTTTCGAGGGAAAAGCGGTCGATCAGCTCGGTGAGGGTGAAGATTTCCTCATCGGTTTTCGATGACCAGCCAAGGAGGGCGATGAAGTTGACAACTGCCTGTGGGAGAAAGCCTTGCTTCGGGTAATCATGCACGGCGGCACCTTCATCCCGCTTGGACATTTTGGAGCCGTTCGGATTGAGGATGAGTGGGATGTGAGCGTATTGAGGAGGAGTGGCGCCGAAGGCCTCGATGAGCTGGAGGTGCTTCGGGGTATTCATGAGGTGATCCTCGCCACGAATGACGTGGGACATTTTCATTTCCAGATCGTCCACTACATTTACGAAGTGGAAAACATAGGATCCATCGCTACGGCGGACGACCATATCCGGTGTGTTCGATTCATCACGGTAGTCGATGGTGACTTCTCCGCAGACGAGATCGTTCATGGTGATGGGTTTGCGATCGAAACGGAAACGATAGGCGTCGCCGTCTTTGTAGAGCCGATCTGCGGCGAGGAGTTTTTCGAAATATGTATCGTAGATTTCCTTGCGCTGGGATTGGTAGTAGGAGGTTCCGTCGGGGGAAGGGTTCGGGGATTCCGGACCTTCATCCCAATCAAGTCCCAGCCATGTGAGGCCGTCGAAAATAGCTTTGCGGGCGGCTTCCGTGTTGCGCGCCTGATCAGTATCCTCGACGCGGAGGATGAATTTTCCGTTGTGTTTGCGGGCGTAGAGCCAGTTGAAGAGGGCTGTGCGGGCGCCGCCTACGTGAAGGTAGCCGGTTGGTGATGGTGCGAAGCGGGTGCGGACTGTCATGTGATCTAAGTATGAGATTGTAGAAGAAAAGGAAGCTAGGATTGAAGCGCACGGAGTGCTGTGCGGATGAGTGTTTCCGTGTTGGCGGCTGGTTCCTTATCGAGGATTGCGCGCACGGCTTTTCTGGAATCCACCTGCTTGTAGCCAAGGGCAATGAGGGCCAGTTCCGCATCGGCGGCTTCGGTGGAGACTTGGCCGGAGGCTGCGTCCTGCCAGGTGTCTGTGACTCCGACTTTGTCCTTTAGCTCAAGGATAATACGTTCGGCGGTTTTTTTCCCGATTCCCTTGCACTTGGAAAGCAGTGCCGCATCTCCGGAAACGACTGCGGATTTGAACTGATTGACCGGCATGCCGCTTAGAATGGCCACGGCAATGGCAGGGCCGATTCCTGAGACGCGGTCGATAAGAAGAAGAAAGACATCGCGTTCCGCTTCTGTGGCAAAGCCGTAGAGGGTATGTGCTGTTTCCCGCACCTGCAAATGAGTGCGGAGATCTACCTTAGCGCCCTCGGTGGGATGCAAGTGATCATAGGTGGAAAGTGGGATGATGACTTCGTATCCGACGCCGTGGCAGTCGACTATGAGTCTGTTCGGGTAGGCTTCGATAATGTTTCCTCTGAGTCTGGCGATCACGGGGGGAGGATTTGTGGGATGGTGACGGGTTGCAAGCGGGAAGGGGATTTTCCCAGATGAAATTGGACGCAGGTCAAGAGGGCGTTATATTGGAAAATGGCTGAGACTCTTTGTGACTGGAAAAAGTATGAGATCCGGGAGAGGAAGGACGAATTGTTATCCCTCACGGTTGGTCCGAAATTCTTTTGCAGGAAATGCGCGCGGGTGGCGAATGTGCCGAAGGTTTTGTGTAAACCGATGAAATTTGGAAAGCAGGAGAATCAGGCTGGGTAGTTCCTGATTCCAACAGGAATTGACCACGCCGGACGGAAGCTATGACCGTGTTTTCTCGGTTTTTTTGAAACTTCAGCGTTTGCAGCGGTGTTATAAGCTCCTAGAAATTGTTCTATGTCTGGGAGTGAATACGGTGAGGATTTGGTTGCGTGCTACAAGTGTGGCTCTGCGATGAATGTGGCGGAAATCGCTCCGTATTCGCGGGTGGCCTGTCCCGGATGTGGTGCAGAGAATCGGGTTAAGAAACAGTTTGGACCGTATATTCTGAACCGTAGGCATGCGGTCGGCGGGATGAGCTCCGTCTTCATTGCACGGGATGAAGCTCTGGACCGGGAGGTGGCGCTAAAAATTCTCAGCGAAGAATTTTCCACCGATGAGAGACGAATCCAGGCCTTCGAGGAAGAGGCACGGCTTACGGCTTCATTCAGTCATCCTTACGTGGTGCGTGTGATGGCTACAGGTAAAGCCTTCGGAAGATTCTATATTGCAATGGAGTTTGTGACCGGTGGCCACTTCGAGCGGGTGATCAAGGACAAGGGGAGGGTGAGTGAGTTGGAGATGTTACCCCTGGCGATTCAAATTGCGGAGGGCTTGAAGGGTGCTCAGGCAGCGGGACTGATTCACCGGGATATTAAACCGGGAAATATTCTGCTCGATACAGAAGGAAATGCGAAGATCGTGGATTTCGGGCTGGCTCTGGTGACAAAGGGTGGAAAGGCAAAAGCCACTGAAATCTGGGCGACTCCGTATTATGTGCCGCCCGAGGCTATTGAGGGTGGAGAGGAGGATTTTCGTTCAGATATCTATGCTTTCGGCGCAACCTTGTATCATGCCTTGGCTGGAACACCGCCGTGTGACGAGGAGTCGATGTCCACTGATAAATTACGTGAGGCAAAACGCCGGATCGTGCCTTTGGCCGAGGCTGCACCCGATTTGCTGCCTGAGACGTGTGCGGTGATTGATCGTGCGATGGCTTACGAGGCCGCAAATAGATTTGGAAGCTATGATGAGATGATCGCCGGGCTGAAGTATGCGCTTCGGGCGGCGAAAGGTGAGGCGCTGATGGGAGAGGAAGTGGGGATGAGCCGCTCTGAAACCAGAAGGCGCCAGCGGCGGAAACGAACATTAATGATTTCTGCCGGCTCGTTTCTGCTCCTGGCTGCTGTGATTGTATCGGTGATAGTGGTAAATCTTCCTGAAAAGGATGAGCCGCCTGCGAGAGAGCGGGTGGTGAAGACCAATGTGAGGACCGGTGAGGCCACGAACAGTTCTGAGAAAATCGTGATGCAGTATCGCTCTGCCAGGGTTGCAATGGCGAAAGGGAATACAGAAAAGGCCTGTGAGGAATTTAGCCAGTTATTGGGAAATGATGATGTGCAGGAACCTACAAGATCCTGGGCAGGGGTGCAGGCGGTTTTAACCGGGCTGATAAGTGGCCGAACACAGATTGTGGAAGAAGTCTCTGCAATCACGACCAATCATTTGAAAACTCTGGAGGGAGAAACGTCTGAATCCTTTTCGGGTGTCAGGGATGTTTTGCGGCGGGTTGGGAATTACGAGTTTTTCAAAATGAAGGACTTTCCGGAGGCAGAGGGCGGTAATGTCTGGGTGGCCAGCTATATGATAGCCGGTCTTACAAACTGGGAGCAGGGAGGCTTGGACCAGGCCGTTCCATTTTTCCAAAAGGTGAGGAATTCGGAAGCGATTGATGAGAATGGTGTGATGGGTGGCTACCAGTCTGTGGCGATGAACTATCTGGCCGATTACAGAATGCTGAAATCAGGGGCCATGAGTGAAGAGCCCGGAAATAGGAAGGAATGCCGCGAAATGATTGAGGAACTGAACAGGCAGCTGACGCTTTTGAAGACGAAGGGCAGGGCCAAGTTTAATGTGAAATCCAGACAAGCAGACTTGGTGAAGCTGGAGAAGACGTTCCCACGGGGCGTGAATGATGGGCCAAAGGTCGAAGAGCTGGATCTGATGTCTGAGATTTCATCTCTGGCGGAAGGATTTCGATTGGTGGAGATTGTGGATCTAGTGGGTAGCACCGCGCAAATGCCAGAGGGGATTTCAAGAGACGGGTTACTGGCCGTTTCCCAGTCTGCGGTTGTTTTTCTGGATGAGATGAGGGCGGACCTGGAGCGCAGACCAGTTGCACTGGAGCTGATTTTACGGGACGGCTCGGAGATCGATTCGATCGTGGTGACAACAGATGGGCAACTGATGGGACGCGAGCTATCAGGTGATGCAAGAGAACTGGTGTGGGGAGATTTTCCCGAGGATCAGCTGATCAAGTTACACCGTGTGCTGGTGAAATCTCCTACGACTGAGCTGGAGAGGCTGCGGAGAAATGAATCGGCAATTTCCTTTGATTGGCTGGTGGGGGACAGGGACCGGGCGAATGAGGCAGCTGCCCGACTTTCTGCAAGCAATGAGGATTTCAGAAAGCGTTGGGTTTATCTGATGGGTGCGGATCAGGTTGCTGTGGGTGAATGAAGTTTATTTGAATGGCTTGATGTTTTCTCCGGTAGTGGGGAGGTTCTTGTTCCATGGAGTATCGGACGAGGCCTGAGGAAATAGAGGGGATGCCATCGGGGGTGCCACATATTATTGGAAACGAGGCAGCTGAGCGTTTTTCGTTCTACGGGATGAAGGCTATTCTAGCCGTTTTCCTCGCGGAATATCTGTTTCTGATGGACGGCCGCGGTGCAGGTGGGATGGATGAGGCGAAGGCGTCTGAGTTTGTCCATTTATTCAATGGAGCCTTTTATCTGACTCCCATCATCGGGGCAGTTCTGGCCGATGTGTTCTTTGGAAAATACAAGGTGATCATTTGGCTATCTCTGGTGTATTGCGCGGGACATGCGGCGCTAGCCATGATGGGAGTGTTCGGGAATGCGGAGACCTGGATGATCGGGGGGCTTATCCTGATTTCCCTTGGAGCAGGTGGAATCAAGCCGTGTGTTTCGGCCCACGTCGGGGATCAGTTCGGGGCCAGAAATGCGGGACTGCTGCCGAGGGTATTCAACTGGTTCTATTTTTCGATCAATCTGGGTGCATTTGCCTCGATGTTGCTGACTCCGTGGCTTCTCCAGTGGTATGGGCCGCATTGGGCCTTCGGTATTCCTGGTGTATTGATGGCTTTGGCCACGCTGGTATTTTGGCTTGGGAGGAAGCAATTTGCCCATGTGCCTGCGGGTGGAGTCGGTTTTCTCAAGGAGGTTTTTTCTAAAGACGGTTTTGCTGCGATAATGAAACTAATTCCCGTCTATCTGTTTGTAGCGGTATTCTGGGCTTTATTTGATCAAACTGGCTCGACGTGGATTTTTCAGAGTCAGGATATGGACCGGAATTTTCTTGGTTTCAATTGGCTGCCTTCACAGATCCAGTCCCTGAATTCGGTATTCGTCCTCACGTTCATCCCTCTCTTCAGCTATGGTGTTTACCCATTGATCGGGAAATATTTTCCTTTGAGCCCGTTGCGAAAAATGGGGATTGGTTTCGTGCTGATGACAGCGTCATTTATTCTGGTGAGCCTGATACAGGTCAGAATCGACGGGGGCGAGCGCCCCAGCATTTCATGGCAGATTCTTGCGTTTGCCTTGCTGACTGCCGCAGAGATAATGATTTCGATTGTGGCGCTGGAGTTTGCCTACACCCAGGCACCGAGGAAAATGAAGTCGTTCATCATGTGCTTCTATCTTGCGGCGGTGTCTGTGGGGAATTTTATGGTGGCGGGAGTAAATCACTTTATCCAAATTCCAAGTGCGGCGGAAGAGCAGCTGGAAGTGGCGATTTCGAAACTGCCGGAGGATTGGCAAAGTGATCCACGAACAGTGGTTTTGCCCGGATATGATGACGCGGATTTGGATGAGGTATTTATCCGAAGGCTTTCCCCCGATATGGGAGCAGCTCTGGAGGTGCCGGGACAGGTCGGCTTGGATGCGGCAGCTGAGTTGATCGCCGGAGCAGCGGAAGAGGGTGGAAATATTCTACCCAGCGAGGCAGATGGAAGGGCACTACTGGAGGGAATCTCCGACTATTGGGGCAATCCCCTGCAATATGTGATACTGAGTTCCACTACCGCTCGTGTCTGGAGCGCGGGAGGGGATGGAAAGTGGAATACAAAATGGGATGTGGGAATCATCATTGAGAAGCCAGAGGAGACTGGGATGGAGAAGAGTTCATGGACAGATCGTTTTCATCCTGAGGAATCTTGGCTGGAGAAACGAAAGGAGGAGTTGGGAATTGGGATTGGCGGTCAATCCAATGAAAGCCCGAGCTTGTTTTCCAAAACTACCTTTTCCGGAGGCCAGGTAAGGTGGCGGGGCGCGAGTTACTTCTGGTTTTTCAGCGGTTTGATGGGAGCCACGGCAATCCTATTTGTCCCGTTTGCAATGGTTTACAGGCCAAAAAGCTACCTGCAGGATGCCAATCAGGAACCTGAACCTGTCCTTTGATGGCTTGTAGAACAAAAAAGCGGATCCCGATAAACAGGATCCGCTTCTTGAAAAGGATGATAAGGATCAGTCGTTGGCGCGGCCCTGGTATGAGCCGTCCTCTGTCTTTACAACGATTCGTTCGCCTTGGTTGATGAAGAGAGGGACGTTGACGTTCAGGCCGGTTTGCATGGTTGCCGGCTTATAGACGTTGTTTGCTGAGTCGCCCTTCACTCCTTCCGAAGATTCGGCTACGGTCATGGTCATGGTTAGAGGGAGCTCGATGCTTACAACTACACCGTCTGCGATGAGGAGAGTGTAAAGTTGGCTATCGATGAGGTAGTCCTTTACGGAATCAATCAGATCCTCGTAGACGACCATGTCCTCGTAGGTTTCCGGGTGAAGGAAGTGATAGCCTTCGGTGTCCTTGTAAGAATATTCGTGGCCAATTTTTTCCAGATGGACTCCTTCGAGTGAGTCGTTGGAAGTCAGACGGAGGTTGGAGACCTTTTTAGTCGCTACACTGCGGATGGACATCTGAACGTAAGATGCCATGCGGGGCGGGGTTTTAAGTTCATGCTCGATTACGAGACAGACTTCGTTGTTGTGACGGACGGCATGTCCTTTGCGGAGGTTGATTACGTTGACGCTGGCCATAATAGTGGAAGCTTTGGGTAGGTGGGAGCCGATGGATTGGCAAGGGAAATGAATTTCCAGACCCTTGCCATGCGACTGTAATTATTCAGTAGGGATCAGATCTTCCCCGTAAAAGCTTTTGATGTAGCCGAACTCAACTAGCGTATCCTGCCAGGGGGCGATCAGATTCGGGTTCTGGAAAATACGGTTCGCCCTGGCCAACCATTCTGCTGCTTCCTCTTCCTCCTCAGCATCATAGGCGATGGCCGCTTTCGCGTAATAGTAGAAAGGAGAATCATCCTGATAGTCGTATTTTTCGGAAAGTGCGGTAACCTCGGCGTCCTTTTCTAGTCTAATTTTACACAAAAGGATTTTGAACTCCACCAAGCGCCCGAGGGAAATGTCTTCTTCTGGGATTTTCTTGGAAACGTCAACCAGCGCATCGTGGGCTTCCTGCCAGTTGTGGGTGACGAAAAGCACCTCAGCTATGTTGAAATTCACGCTTCGATTCTTCGGGTCCAACTCCTGAGCTTTCCGGAACGCGGTCAATGCTTTGTCGAAGGCCCGCATCTCTACATAGCAGGATCCGTAAAGATTCAGGATTGCCACGTTTTTCTCAAGGATTTTAGAAGCTTCATCAAGCGAATCCAGGGTCTCGAAAATACGCTTCTGTTGGAAATATTGGGCTGCCTGTTTGTAATGTTCAGCAAACTCATCGCGTTGTTCTTCCGGTAAGTTCAGGAAGTCCTTCTGGCTCTGAAGTAAGTCGGCCGTGGTCATATTTTGATCGTCCTGTGCCAGAGTTGAAAGTGGACTGGCAAGCAGGAACGCTAGGATGGGAATGTATTTCATAGACATGAATACCAGAGATTTAGCGGCATAAATACGGTGCGGCAAGGGGGAAGATTTTCCGGCTATTGTTTTGAACGCTTGGTGGAAAACAGTAGAAATGGAGCTGGCTTGAGCGTTCCCACAATCCCATAGCGGGCGGTCTGGTGGTTTTGCAGGTCGTTAAAGAATTTTTCCACCACCTCCGCTTCATCTCCGCCTCCGGGGTGTCCGGTGTAGCAGACTACGCCAATGGACCCGCCGGGACGGAGAAGTGTGACCGCCGCTTCCAACGCCTTGACCGTTTTTTCAGGAGTAGTCGTGAGCTCATGAGCCGCACCTGGAAGGTATCCGAGGTTAAATACAATTGCTGAGATTGAATCAGGCTCGGCGATTTCCCGTAGTCTCGAGTGACAAAGCAAATGGGTGGAACAGTTATTGAATCCAAGTTCTTGCTCAAGACGCATTCTGGTTGAGTCGATCGCCTGCTGCTGGACATCCGTCGCTATCACATTGCCCGATGAACCCACTAATCTAGCGAGAAACAGGGTGTCGTGGCCATTACCGCAGGTAGCGTCGATTACAGTTTCGCCAGCCTGGACCGAGGTCTCGAGAAAATGGTGTAGAAGTTGTGTGGGGCGGGGAGGAGGCACGTTGTTAATGGTATTTGAAATTCGACGAGGATATTAGCAGGCCGCGTCTTCTCCGGTGTATCGGAAATGTTCCAGAGGTTCCTTTTTATCCAGTATCCAGTCGGACAACATTGTTGCCATTTTCGGCGCGTAGAGAGTCCCTTTGGATCCGAGAGCATTGAAGATCCAGTTCCCGTCCTTATTTTTTCCGATAAGTGGCTGACTACGGCGGAGAATTGGGCGAATGCCTGCCACGTGAGCGATTACCTCGAAATCCGGGCCGCCCAGTTTATTAGCTAGTCCAAGAATCCGCTCCAAGCCTGGTTGTGTGGGGAGTTCATCGAGCTGGTTCCATTCGTATGTTGAGCCGATTCTAAAAGTCCGGGCACCAATCGGGACCAGCCACCCCCCGGCTCCTATGCGAATATGTGACTCCGGCCAGTTCGCGCGGACAGTAAGGATCTCACCCTTGGCACAGCGATGCTGTCCGAGCTTGTTCTCCACAAGTCCTTCTGCCCCCTGGCACAGTATCGTAGTATCTGCCGGGAGCTCACTCTGCTCTGTCGTCAGGCCTTTGTTTGAAAAAAACTTATGGCTGAGGGAGATGAAAAGTTCCGTGTCTACCCTGCCTCCTCCTTTCAGCTCCACGGCTGTGTGAAAGCCAGTGGGCACACCCGGGAACGCTTGGTCGCTCAGCCACGGGGCTATGTGAGATGATTCGAGTTTTGCTGCAATTTTTCGCGACTCTTTTTCCGATGATGAAAGGCGAAGAACCGGTAAAGGATACCAGAGTTTCGCAGCCAGAAGTTCTTCGAGCTTTTGATAAAAAGAAACTGCTTCAGGATGAAATTCCTGTATCAGCCAACTAGGCTCAAAATTCTTTCCGGTTATAGGGTTAATCAGACCGGCTGCGATCCGGCTACTTCCCCCGAAACCCCGGTCGTGTATCCTGAAGGGTATTCCACGCTCAAAGAGCCGCCAGGCGAGACAAGTTCCCGCGAGGCCTTGGCCTAGAATAAATATTTTGCATTCACTCATTTATTGGAAACATCAGAGCTGTGAGAGAACGATGCCCTAACGGGAAACTTTGCGAAGTAGGCCAACCATGACTCCTTGGATTTCCAGTTCTCCAGCAGGTAGAAGGTCCGGGAAATCGACGTTCTCAGCTTGAAGAAAAGGTCTGCCCTTATTGGTAATATAACGTTTCAATGTGGTGTCCCCGTCGATCAGTGCTGCCACGATATCGTTGTTGCGAGGCTCCCGCTTCTCCAGAATTACAGTGTCGCCATCACAGATATGAGCTTCAATCATCGACTCTCCTCGAACTTTTAGTGCAAACGAATCTGTCTTCCGCTCAATGCCCAAGGAATGCACATCAATCGAGATACAACCTTCCCTTTCCTGTTCTGCAGCTTCAGCGAACCCTGCTGCGATGTTTCCGTAGATAGGAATGTCGCAAATTTCTTCCCGATCCAGGTCTTCCGGGAAAATCACAGCCCGGGCTTTCCCGGGTAAGCGCTGAATGGCTCCTTTTTTCTCAAGAGCACGTAGATGACTCATGGCTGCTGTCTGGCTCGCGAATCCGAAGTAGTGCTGAATTTCCCGTGTCGAAGGCATCAGGCCGGTCGTACGGCTGGACATACGTAGGTACTCGAGAATTTCGGCTTGTCGTGCTGTGAGATTTGAAGTCATGGGTTCGTTGAACAGTGTTCTATGGAACAAATAGACGATTTTCGGATAAAGCAGTAAAGCGATTTCTGCCGACTACTGTATTCTCTAATCTACACTGCTTCAAAGAGGGAGCAGATGGATGGGATAGTCATTCGCTATCACTGCGGTTCATCCTGTTAGTATTCTGCTGCACGCAGGGATGGCGGAAACCGTAATTTATCCTTAGTGCCAAAGAGATAGAGTGAGAAAAATACCTGATGCGATAGATTTAACTGGTCTGTCTGTCGTCTTCCAACCTAGATTGTGCCCCCTGATTTTCGGAGCAGGTGTACTCCCCTTTAAGGAAAAATAGTTAAAATCTAAAACGTCACCAAAAACTTATTTTGTTCAACAAAAACGCTTGTGAAATTTTTCACAAGCTCTCAGTCTAGCCGCAGCTTACCGCTTTCTACCTCTTTCTTTTATGGCGAACATTTTTCCACGCTGGTCAAATCTCCTACCTCTTAAAATCGCATTTTGTCTCGGAACCATCGTGTTCGGCATCGCGCTGGCGTTTGCATATTATGCGACGCCCAAGGCTCAAGTAGTTGGATATCAACCCACGCAGCCGATACCATTTTCTCACAAGATCCACGTTGATCAACTTGGGCTCGATTGTCGCTATTGTCATTCATTCGTTGATGTGGCCGGGCATTCCAATGTTCCTTCCGGCAATACCTGCTGGAACTGCCATCAGCATGTTCAGAAGGATAGTCCCAAGCTCGAGCCACTCCATCGTTCGATGGATGAGAGTTATCCGGGGTATGACGGAAAGCCGATCGAATGGGTCCGTGTCCATAAGGCGCCTGATTACGTTTACTTCAATCACTCGGCGCACGTAAACCGCGGTATCTCGTGTCAGAGTTGCCATGGTGATGTGAACAAGATGGAAGTAGTCTATCAGGCCGAATCTCACTCCATGGGTTGGTGTCTTGACTGTCACCGCGCGCCGGAAGAGCACCTCCGCCCCCTCGAGGAGGTCTACAATCTTAATTACAATGATGATGATGTGAAAAAATACACCACTGATTCTTCCATTAAAACTACCAAGGATCTCGGCAAGCAGCTGAAAGATACCTTCAACGTGCACCCGAAAACGAGTTGCGCAACTTGCCACCGTTAATTCACTTTTTCTCAGAAACTTTCTAGTAGCCCAGATATGAGCAAACGCATCCTGCAACACCCCGCAGTCCCTACAGACGAAAAAACCGTCTCATGGCGCAGTGACGGCCAGCTTCGTGATACCAAAGAATTCCGCACCTGGATGGATCGCGAATTCCCTCGTGGAGCGGCTGAAATGGAAAATCAAGAGGAGATGGAAACATCCCGTCGAACATTCCTTAAGTTGATGGGTTCATCGACTGCACTTGCTGGCTTCGGGATGGTTGCCTGCCGTCGCCCGGAGGCTTATATCGTTCCCTACACTAAAGCTCCCGAGTGGGTCATTCCTGGTAAGGCTACTTACTACGCGTCAAACATGCCTCGCTCTGGCGGTGCTGTGCCTTTGGTTGTTACGACTTTCGAAGGTCGTCCAACAAAAGTTGGCCCGAATCGCCTGCATCCGGAATACGAGGGAACTGACGCATTCACACAGGCTTCTGTGTTGGATATGTATTCCACATCCCGCTCACGTTATGTGTTGAAGGGTGGCAAAAAGAACTCGCTCAATAACTTCCAACTGGTGATGGGCGCTCTTGCCCAGGACCCTGCTGCGAAAATTGGTTTTGTCTTCGGCACTGATGATTCCCCGACACGTAAGCGTTTGGCTGCTGAGGTTGCTGCAAAATACTCTTCGTCAAAGCTTTACCAGTATGAGGCGCTTGCCTCAGACAACGCGACGATCCTCGGTGAGGGCGTAAAGCTGGTGCCTAACTTCGAAAATGCAGACCGTATCGTCTCACTTGATTGCGATTTTGCAGGGACTGACCAACAAGGGTCCAATACTACGTTCTTTAATCGCCGTAAGCCAGAAGGTGCTGGTTACGAGACCAAGCCTGACGCCGGTTCGATGAATCGGCTATATTCAGTGGAGTCTGCATTTACGCTCACGGGCGGTATGGCAGATCACCGTCTTCGTGTGGCACCTAGTATGATTGCGGCCGTAGCAGCTCAACTAGCCAGAGAGGTTGGTGCCTCAGCTGGTGGCATTTCCCCAATCACTGATTCTAAACAACTTGCATGGATCAAAGAGCTTGCCGCCGACCTCAAAGCCAGTGGCTCAAGAACTGCCGTCCTTGCCGGATCTCGTCAGTCGGCGGCAGTCAAACATCTTGCCCTCGCGATTAACCTCGCTCTTGGAAACATCGGCGAAGGAAACGGAATACAAGCATACCAAACCGGCACATCAGGTTACGGTGATATCGCCCAGCTTACGGCTGATCTGAACTCCGGTGCTATCGACACTGTGGTGTTCATGACTCCGGCGAACCCGGTATACGATGCGCCAAGCGATTTGAAATTTGCGGATGCTCTCGCGAAAGCTAAAACCAGTGTGCACCTCAGCGATCGCACAAATGCAACAGCTTTCGCTTGTTCATGGCATGTGCCTGCTACTCATTACCTTGAGTCCTGGAGTGATGCGAATTCAGCACGCGGAATCTATTCCATCGTGCAGCCGATGATTCTCCCGCTCTACGCTGACTGTGTTTCCGATATCGAATTGCTTCTCGCTTTTCTTGCCGACGACGGAAAAGTTTCCACTGGGGAAGGGGATGATGGCGCGATCGCTCCTGCCCTCGCAGCTGTAAAAGAAACATTCGGTGGTGATAAGTCCGCATGGAAAGAACTCCTGAAAAACGGTTATGCCGAAGGCAACGGATTCGAAGCCGCTAGCCCATCGCTTAGTGGCAATGCCGCCGCTGACATTGCGAGCGCTGCAGGTAGCAAGCCTACCAAAGATAACCTCGATGTAATTTTCTCCACAGACTCGTCTGTCTATGATGGTCGATGGATTGATAACGGATGGCTTCAGGAATCACCAGATCCGGTTTCGAAGCTTACCTGGGACAACGCTGTTCTGATTGCTCCGAAAACCGCCAAGGAACTCGGTGTTTACGATATCGAGCAAACTCTTGAACCAGAGAAGACGATCCTTGGCGTTAAGCAGCCATTTACTGACGTCGGCCCAGACGGCGAGGGAGAGAATCGGAAATCGCCGATGATTACGATCACCGTGAACGGTGTTTCTCAGGATTTCCCGGTTTTGGTCTCGTTTGGCCAGGCCGAAAACACCTTGGTCATTCCGCTCGGCTACGGCCAGGGCTTCGACAAGGACGACGTCCTTGGTCGGGATCCTGTAGGCGGGAATTTTGTTGGACTTGTCGGCGTAAACCGTGGTTTCAACGCATATCACCTCCGCACATCCGAAACGTCCTATCTCGCCACCGGAGCTAAAGTTGAACTAACTGGTAAACGCTACCCTGTTGCACTCACCCAAGAGCACAATGCGATGTATGGAAGAGCTCTTGCCCGTGAGGTGTCCACTGCTTCCGTAGCTCATAAGGGCGACTTCGAGGAGCAACTCGGCATGGTCAAGAAGCAGGGCAACGATTCCCACGCTCCGACAAATATTTCCCTATACAAACAGGAAGGCTCCAAGAATTGGGGACAAGCTGGCAAAGACGGTGAAGCACAATCTCTGCTGAGTGATCCACTGCACCAGTGGGGAATGGCAATCGACCTTTCTTCGTGCATGGGTTGCAACGCCTGCCTGGTTGCTTGCCAATCTGAAAATAACATTCCAATCGTAGGCAAAGAGCAGGTTGCAAAAGGTCGTGAGATGCACTGGATCCGGATGGATCGCTATTTTGCCACCCAGGATGATAACGACTTTGATGCTGACAGCCCGGCACTCGTGCCGCAACCGGTTGCTTGTATGCAGTGCGAAGCCGCACCTTGTGAAACGGTTTGTCCTGTAAATGCGACAGTGCACACAGAAGACGGTCTGAATGCGATGGCCTATAACCGTTGTATCGGTACCCGCTATTGTGCGAATAACTGCCCATACAAGGCCCGTCGCTTCAACTTCTTTGACTATAATAAGCGCAACCCGCTTATCAAAAATAACCTGAACCGTGGCCCTGTCGGCAAACGCCATGACAACGAGCCGAAGTCGCTCCAGAAAAACCCGAACGTGACAGTGCGTATGCGCGGTGTGATGGAGAAGTGCACTTACTGTGTCCAGCGGATCAAGGATTCCGTTATTCGTCAAAAACGCGGGCAAAAACAAGAAGTGCTCGCAGCTGGAAAACTTTCTCCGGATGTTTCAGTCAGCGATAAAACTCTTCGTATTCCTGTTGATTCAGTGAAAACCGCATGTCAAGACGCCTGCCCGGCAGAGGCAATTACCTTTGGTAACCTCAAGGACGGTAGTGCTTCAGAGATGGTTCGAGGTAAAGAGCTTGAGCGTAACTACGACTTGCTTCACTACATCGGCACCGCACCTCGCACCAGCTACCTCGCACGGGTCAAGAACCCGAATCCGAAGATGCCTGATGCAAAATTTGTCGGCCAGGCAACCATTCACATGGTCTGATCTCTCTCCCAAACTTACTGATTTTTCGATACCCTTTCTCAAATGGCCTCTACTTCTGAAACTGCCCCGCAACAAGACACCGGAGTTAAACTCCCGGTTCTCAAGCGTGAAAAGCTGATCCTAAACGAGCGTTCCTACCATTGGATCACCGACCGGATTTGCGGAATCATTGAGAACAAGCAACCGTTTCTCTGGTGGCTTCTGTTCATTCCATCCGTGATCATCGCAATGATCGGTGTAGGTGGAGGTCTGATTCACCTGGTTTCCACAGGTGTGGGAGTTTGGGGAAATACAAACCGCGTAATGTGGGGTTGGCCTATCGTAAACTTCGTTTTCTGGATTGGTATTGGACACGCCGGAACGCTAATTTCTGCGATTCTTTTCCTGACAAGGCAAAACTGGCGGACATCGATTAACCGCGCAGCGGAAGCCATGACGATTTTCGCTGTGTGCTGTGCAGGTATTTTCCCCGCGTTCCACGTTGGCCGTGTGTGGTTTGCTTGGTTCCTTGCGCCGATTCCGAATGCCAATGCAATCTGGCAGAACTTCAAATCACCACTCCTGTGGGACGTATTTGCTGTTTCGACTTATTTTACCGTTTCGCTTATCTTCTGGTATCTCGGGATGGTTCCGGACCTTGCTACGATCCGCGATCGATGCAAGCCGGGTATCCGTAAGATGCTCTATGGTATCTTTGCGATTGGCTGGAGAGGTGGTAACCGTCAATGGAGCCACTACGAGATGGCCTACCTGATGCTCGCGGCCCTTTCCACACCTCTGGTTCTCTCCGTTCACTCGGTCGTTTCTTTCGATTTCGCTACATCAGTTGTCCCTGGTTGGCACACCACCATCTTCCCTCCATATTTCGTTGCTGGTGCGATCTTCGGTGGATTTGCAATGGTTCTCACGATCATGATCCCAGCTCGTTTCATCTACGGTCTGCATGATATGATCACGATGAAACACATCGATAACATGGCGAAAATCATTCTCCTTACCGGAACGATCGTCGGTTATGCGTATCTCATGGAGCTCTTCGTCGCATTCTACTCAGGTGCGATCTACGAAATGGACGCATTCAAGTTCCGTATCGCTGGTCCATACTGGTGGGCTTATGCCGCAATGATGTCACTCAACGTTCTTTCTCCACAGATTTTCTGGTTCAAGTCGATGCGCGAGAACCTCTGGGTCGTGATGCTCGTAGCCATGTGTGTAAACGTCGGCATGTGGTTCGAACGATTCGTGATCATTGTCACTACTCTGGCCCGTATGTGGCTGCCGGGTGACTGGAAGACTTTCTCACCTTCACCTCAGGACCAAATGCTCTTCGTAGGGACTATCGGCATGTTCCTTACCCTCTTCCTGCTATTCCTTAGATTCCTGCCTTGCATCAACATTGCCGAGGTGAAATGGGCTAAAGAGGAAAGCGATCCACACTTCGAGGATAATGAAGCTCACGCAGACAGTGGAGCGGAAAATATCCCAGCTTATCAGAAGGAGATCCCAAGCTCACAAGCTTGATTTAGCCACAATTTTTAACCAATAACTTCCAACTTCATACCAGTGAGCACCACCCGCAAACGTGTATATGGCTATCTAGCCGAGTTCAAAAGTGCTTCCAAGCTCTACAAGGCAGCCGAGCAGGTCCGTGATGCAGGATTCCGTAAATGGGACTGCTACACGCCATATCCTGTTCATGGTCTTGATACAGCTATGGGACTCAAACGCTCGATTCTTCCTTGGTTGGTCTTTTTCGGAGGCATGTCCGGTACTGCTACCGCCTTTGCACTGGCCTACACTACTCAGGTTGTGATCTATCCAACAGTTGTTCAGGCAAAACCTACGAACATCTTCACAATCCCTGCTTTCTTCCCGGTAATGTTCGAGCTTACGATCTTGTTCTCCGGTTTCACTGTTCTCTTCGGATTGCTGGGGTTGATGCAACTCCCACGGCTCAATCACCCACTCTTTGCGAGCAAGCAATTCCATCGGGCAACGGACGATGGCTTCTTCATTGCCATTGAGGCACGTGATTCAAAGTTCAGCCCTGAAGGCACCCGTGATCTCTTAGCGGAAATCGGCGGATCCAATATTGAACTCGTCGAAGAAGAAGAGAACTAAACCACTTTTACCTGCACCTATTCATACAGAGCCATGCGCTACTTTTTCCTAGCATACGCGATCATTGCCGTCCTCTTCGTGGGGATGATGGGATTCCGCGGACAAAAATTCCACAAGCCGCCAATCCAGGTATTTCCTGATATGGACAATCAGGACAAACTGAAGGCTCAATCCCCGAGTTCGTTCTTTGCAGATCGTCAAGGTGGAAGACTACCGGTCGAAGAAACCCAACCACGTGGTTTCAACGAGACTGGTGAGAAAGCACCAGGTGGTATCCCTGAATATGAATTCGGAGCAGCCACCGGTTACTACGAAACAGGTCATGTCGGAGATTACTTTGGTACAGGCCTTCCAGAGGAGCTTGAACTTGAGACCGAAGAAGATGCAATGACTCTGATCCGACGTGGCGAGGAGCGATTTGGCATTTACTGTGCAATCTGCCACGGCAAATCCGGTAACGGCGCCGGAATGACCAGCCTGTATGGAGTTCCCGGCATTGCCAATCTTCATCTAGACCCTTTCAAATCCGCGTCCTACCCAGACGGTCGTATGTTTGACGTGATCACCCATGGCAAAGGTCAAATGGGTGCCTACGGAGCAAACATTCCCATCCAGGACCGTTGGGCGATCATCGCCTATGTCCGTACTCTTCAAGCCGCAAAAGACGCAGCCACAGCAGCCCAATAATTTTTCCAGATGTCCCATCACGTAACATCCGCAGATATTGCCATTAATGGCGATCACCTCGATAATTCGAAGGTAGCCAAGATCAAGTTCATATGCCTTGCCGTCGCTGGTATTGGCACATTAATCAGTCTATTTCTCCTTTTCTTCGCACCGGAGAAAATTCGAGGCTGTTTCGCCTATTCATGGGTTTTCGCCTACTACTTCTACCTTACCATTTGTATCGGTGGCGTCTTTTGGACGCTCCTTCACAATGTTTCGAATTCGGGGTGGGGGACTTCAGTCCGCCGGACATTTGAAAACCTTGGATCTACGTTCCCATGGATGTTCCTTTTCGGTATTCCTCTGCTTTTCCCACAGGTGAACCAGTATCTCTACGAGTGGATGAATATCCACAGAGCTACACCTGATGGACAAACTGTAAAGGAACACCTCCATCACGTGGATCACCTACTCTACAACAAGTATTGGTTCATGAACCAGACGTTCTGGTACGGTCGTTTTATCTTTTACGGTGTAGGCTTGGGAGGTGTCATTTACTTCCTTCGCAAGCTTTCAACTGGCCAGGATACCGACCCGAATCCTGGAACAAAACGTCTTTTCCTTGCCCGTAAACACTCCACTTGGCCGCTTATCATTTTTGCGCTTACCATCACCTTCACTGGTTTTGATTTCGCCATGGGCTTGGATTACAAATGGTTCTCGACCATGTGGGGGGTCTATCTCTTCGCCGGTGCCGCTTTGAACTCGATGGCAGTTATAATACTTGTCTGCGCCTGGCTGAAATCCAAGGGGCACCTCAAGCATGTGACTGGGCCGGAGCACTTCCATATCATGGGTAAATTGCTTTTCGCTTTCACCGTTTTCTGGGCCTACATCGCCTTTTCCCAGTTTTTCCTCATCTGGTATGCGAACATTACGGAGGAGACATCCTACTTCCTTATCCGCAACACTGGTAACTGGAATACAGGAATGCTTTTCCTAGTGTTTGGTCACTTCGTAGTTCCGTTTGTCGTTCTCCTCCAAGCATGGCTGAAGAAGAACCCGAAATACCTTTCGATCGTAGCGATCTATACGTTGTGTATGCACGCCCTTGATCACTATCTTATCACTATACCCGAGCGTGGCGTCTCACTCGGTAATATTAACCCAAAGGTATTCGGCGAAATCGCTACTTCGATTCCCGGCGCATTCTGGGGTGACGTCTTTGCATTCATCACAATCGGCGCGGCCTTCGTGTTCTTCCTTCTCCGTTCACTGGGACAACACTCCCTTTATCCGAACCGGGACCCCCGGATTTTGGAATCCTCCAATTTCACTAACTAATTTCTCTCCTAACTTTTGCTCCGCATGGACCCATCCCGCGATAATCTACTGATCCGTTTCAAAGCTTTCATCGATAGCCTCGGTGTTTTCACGATCTTTGCCGTTATTCTACTTCTGATCCTAGGGATCGGAGCCCTTTTCGGCTGGTTTAAACAGGGCGAGGATACTGAAATTGCTGGTGCCGCAGTTCGTTACGAAAACCGCGACAAACTCAATGAAGATCAAGCTGCTGTTATTGATCCTGATGTAAAAGAAAGGGTAATGCCAGGGGTTGCAAAAACGCTTCTCAATTCGAAGCCAGTTGCCGTAGAAAAGCCCGAGCAAATTGTGCCTGGTTCAGAGACTGCACAAAATATTGCAAATGAGCCCGGTCCCGATCTCAGTGCGATTGACGCTCCAGTCGATGAAAACGCAGAAGCGGAGCCGATTGATCCAGCTATGATGGAAATAGGTAAAGCCCAGTTTTTGGTATGCGCTGCTTGTCATGGTCAAAACGGTGAGGGTGGTCTTGCCGCCCCTCCACTCGCCGGATCCGAATGGGTTTCCGGACCGATTTCAAATCTCATTCGTATCCAGTTCCGTGGTTTGGAAGGTCCAATCACAGTTGCAGGAAAAGAATACAATTTCCCTGTCGGGATGCAGCCAATGGCCTACCAGAGCGATGAGCAGATCGCGGGGGTCCTGACCTACGTGCGAAACAGCTTCGGAAACGAAGGTTCTGCGGTGACCGTAGAACAGGTTGCATCGTTACGCAGCGAAGTGGGCAAGCCGCTTCTCAAGGTTGAAGAACTCACCAAGCCATAACTAATTTTACCTGAATTCGATGTCTTTAGATAATATTCCAACTCCAGAACAGGACGCAACATTGCGCGCTTCAATTGATCGCTCATTGCGTCATCCTGTAATGTTCTTCCTCACCAGTGGTGCAGCGTGGCTTGCAGTTTCCTTGGTTCTCGGAATCATTTCCTCTGCAAAGGTGCATGCTCCTGAATTTATGGATGGATGCAGTTGGTTGACCTATGGTCGCACACAAGCCGCACATTTGAACGTCTTGGTCTACGGCTGGGGCTTTCAAGCTGCGTTCGGAGTCATTATCTGGCTAATGTCTCGTCTCTCCCGTCAGGAGTGTAGAGCTTCCGGAATTATCCTCACAGCCGGGCATATTTGGAATCTCGGTGTCAGCTTGGGTTTATTGGGTATCCTCTCCGGCCACGGAACAGGGATGTCCTGGATGGAATTCCCTTCGTTTGCATGGCCAGTGCTTCTAATTAGCTATTTTGCGATTATCGTTTGGTCTTTTGTTCAATTCAAAGTGCGGGATGCGGCACATGTTTATATTTCACAATGGTATCTCATTGCCGCAATGGTTTGGTTTCCATGGATTTTCATCACCGTAAACCTGCTCCTGCACGTGTTCCCTGGTAATCCTGTTATGGCGAACGCTATCAACGCTTGGTATAAATCAGGACTCATTTTCCTCTTCTTCACCCCGGTTGCTCTAGGCACTGCCCTCTATCTGGCACCAAAAGTTACGGGAACTCCCATCCGTAGCTATTCGCTAGCCAAACTAGGGTTCTGGTCACTCGCTATCATCATGCCATGGGCCGGAATGCAGAAACTTACCGGTGCCCCGATTCCTTACTTCCTCCCGTATGTGGGCGCTACCGCAACGGTACTTTTCTTTATTCCTGCATTCACCGCTGCAATGAACCTTCTCAGAACTTCCCTAGCGGATATGGAGATTGTAAACAATAGCCCGACTTTGAGATTTACGGTCGCTGGTGTATTCGGCCTGATAGTCATGGCGTTTTCCGCAGTGTTCTTGAATCTTCCGGGATCTTCATTGCCACTGTCCCAGTTTTCGATGTCTGGCTACGGCTTTGAGATCATCTCTCTCTACGCGTTCTTCAGTTTCGTGATGTTCGGTGCCATTTACTTTATCGTCCCACGCATCACTCGCCGCGAATGGCTTTCACGCAGGCTGATCAAAATGCACTTCTTTTTCTCGATTTACGGAATCATCACCATCGCGCTTGTCGCAGTCTTCGGTGGGATCCAGCAGGGCATTGGACAAGAAGCTTTCAACCAGCCATGGGATGACGCGGCACTACGCGCCAGACCTTATGCTTGGGCCACGACCATAGCTTGGTGCTTTATCCTTTTCTCCAACGTGTTTTTCTTCCTTCACCTGACCGTGATGTGGCTCCGCCTTGGTCGTCGTAGCACACATCCTACTCTACTGGTGGCGTCACACGGACACAGTCCACACGGGGAAGAAGGGGACATCGACAACGTTGGCACTGCTTCAGCACATTAATTTTAATTTCCAATTACTTCACAAATGAGTTTTCGTAATTTCATCCTCAGTCTCGCTGCCAGTTTCGGAGTAGCCTGGTTGGCCCTCGTCATCGTTCCATATTTAAAAATGCGTTCGATGGAACCTATCTCATTGTCCGAGGACGAGGTGAGCGGTACTTCTGTTGTATTCAATCCTAAGCGTGCTGGCCGTATCTCCGATGGAGCCGAAGTCTATGCTGAGAATGGTTGTTACCAGTGCCATACCCAGCTTGTCCGTCCAACTTATGCCGGCAATGACATGTTCCGTCCCGATTGGGGTGGTCTTGCATCCGACGAAGACCGTGGAGACACCCGCCGTGAAACGAACGCCTTCGATTTCGCCGGTGAGAAATACGCTAACATCGGCGTTGCCCGCCTCGGCCCGGATCTTTCCAACTTGGGACGACGCGTAACCGCTGTTTACGCGATTGATGAGGAGATCGAACCTGAGCTGTGGCTCTATCGTCATCTATTCAAGCCACGCTGGCTCCCTGAGCGTCGTCAATCAGCCTGTCCTTCGTTTGCATTCCTTTTTGATCAGGTAGAGGTTAAGGGTAACCCTGCTGATGAAACACTTCCCTTCTCCGGAAAAGACGGACGGGAAATCGTTCCCAAACCTGCGGCCAAAGCTCTGGTATCATACCTCCTCTCGCTCAAGAAAGATCAACCAGTCCCGGCTGCCCTAAACTTTGCTCCCGCACAGGCTGAGCCTGCTCCAGCGGCGGCCCCGGCATCCGCTCCGGCGGAAGACGCTCCAGCCTCTTAATAATTACGTTTACCCAATACTTTCCCCGATCATCTAGAACATGTCTGCTCCAAGTCATCAGTCGAAAAGTCGACCAGATCTCAACGAAACGATCAACGTCAGCCAAGCTCACGGCAAACTTGCCCGTGAATCTGCAGCCACGTTGCGCGAAAAGCGCCTTGCGGAACACGGTGATGAGCCTGTTTCGTTATGGGTGATCCTTGCCTGCGGTATCGTTCTTCTTATTGCTGGTGGTGTCCTCGGGAATGCGGGCACTCTATTCGCCTACGGATCCACTTTCCGTAAGGATTATGTTCGCGGCAAAGCCCCTGGCGGTGAAGACGCGGGTCCGGTTCCAAAGGCAGCACTTGCAGCATTCAGCAACCGTGGTCAGAAAATCTACTCGAAGTGCAACGGGTGCCACGGCGCGGATGGCAAAGGCGATGGCGCAAATTACCCATCACTTGCAGGTTCAGAATGGGTCATGGGTGACACAGAGAAGCTCGCAATGATCATCCTCAATGGACTCCAGGGCCCAACTAGCACAGGTAAGACATACGGTGCCGGAGTCATGCCAGCGCAAGGAGCAGGTATGTCTGCAGATGATCTTGCTGGTGTTATGACTTTCGTAAGAAACAGTTTCGGAAATTCATCCGGAGATGTCGTTACGATAGAGATGGCTGCCGAAGCATTGGAGATCTCAGCTTCACGCGCCAATCCAGGAACTCCGGTTAATGCAGAGGAAATTGCTGCGGAGCACATGAAAATGCTCCCTGGTGAAGCACTCGACCCGACGACTCTTGTCAATCCTGCCACACTGGCCCCTGCAGAATAATTTTTCTCAGTTCACTTTTCTGAAATAGCATACTATCGCCTTACAGCACTTATGAGTTCTCACGCCGCATCAAATTCCGATCACGGACACTCGCATGACGATCACGCAGATCATCATCACAATCCTGGATTTCTCCAAAAATACGTCTTCTCCACGGACCACAAAACCATCGGCATACAGTATGGACTTACATCCATGTTGTTCCTTGCTTTCGGATTCTACCTCATGATGGTGATGCGTTGGAGCATCGCATATCCGCATGAGCCACTTCCGGAATGGATGAGCTGGATCTTTACCGATGGCTGGAAAGCGCGCTGGCTTCAGGACGGTAAGGTAACGGGTGAGACCTACAACATGTTTGGCGCGATGCACGGGACCATCATGGTTTTCCTTGGAATCGTCCCGCTTGGTTTTGGTGCGTTTGGTAACTACGTGACACCCCTTCAAATCGGTGCTGTCGACATGGCATTCCCTAAACTCAACATGATGAGCTACTGGATCTACGCAGTAGGCGGAATCGTGATGTGTGCCTCCTTCTTTATGGAATCCGGTGCCGCAAAGTCAGGTTGGACCAACTATTCCCCACTTGCCGGTTTTGCTGACGGGCAGATTGTAAACCAATGGTTGGCAGGGCAAACACAGTGGCTGCTTGGATTGGTGCTACTTATCACGTCGTCACTACTGGGGTCGGTCAACTTTATCACAACAATCATCAACCTCCGGGCAAGAGGTATGACGTGGATGAGACTGCCGTTCTTCGTCTGGGCGATGCTTGTTACCGGCTTTCTCTTGCTCTTGGCATTCCCACCTCTCGAAGCTGCAGGGATCATGCAGCTTATGGACCGTGTGGGCCATTCATCATTCTTCATGCCATCCGGCTTGTTCACAAAAAGCGAAGGTCTTGCCGATCTTTCAGGCGGTGGTTCACCACTCCTTTTCCAACACCTTTTCTGGTTCCTTGGGCATCCGGAGGTATATGTTCTCTTGCTGCCTGCTGTCGCCTGCGTTGCTGAAATCATTCCGGCGAACACCCGCAAGCCACTTTGGGGTTACAAGTCGATGGTCTATTCCGTTCTTATCCTCGGTTTCCTCTCCTTCATCGTCTGGGCTCACCACATGTATATGACCGGTATGGGAGCAGCTGTTTCCACATTCTTCCAGACAACAACTGTTCTAATCTCGATTCCCTCGGTAATCATTATTACAGCCATGATCATCTCCCTTTGGGGCGGCTCGATCAGATTTACACCACCAATGCTCTGGGCATGTGCGTTCATTCCAATGTTCGGCATTGGCGGTCTCACCGGTCTTCCGCTCGCATTCAACCTCGTGGGTCTCCACCTTCACGATACCTATTACGTGATTGGTCACTTCCATTACGTGGTTGCACCGGGTATTCTCTTCGGTCTGTTTGCAGGTATCTATCACTGGTATCCGAAAATTACGGGGAGATACATGAGCAGCAAACTCAGCCACATTCACTTCTGGCCGAGCCTCATCTGCATGAACCTGATTTTCTTCCCAATGCTTATCCAAGGTATGGCAGGCTTCCACCGTCGTTGGTACAATGGTGGTGATGCCTATCTCGCGAAAGCAGCCGACAGCACCAACGTGTTCGGTAATGTGGTTCGTGAACACATCGACCTGAACATCGTAATGTCGATGGGTGCGTGGGCTCTCGCCATTTCACAGATTCCGTTCATCATCAATCTGTTCACCTCTTGGAAGATTGGTCGGAAGGTTGAGAACGACAATCCTTGGGGAGCCACGACCCTTGAATGGGCTACGCCAACCCCTCCAGGACACGGGAACTTTACGTTTGATGTCGCGGTTTATCGCGGTCCTTACGAATATTCCCGCCCGGACTGCGATAAGGATTATTTCCCGCAATGGGTTGCACCGAAAAAGAACACCGACGAGCCAGTGGAAACACCGGAAATCGTTAGCACTAAGGATAATCACTGAAGTTCGGACTTCACCGAAAGCTGAAACTGAACAATCGAAATACTTCAAGAAATGGAAATCCCATATATCGTAAATGCCCGTAAGGACACCGGGCTCTTTAACTCCAAAATCGCCATCTGGCTGTTCCTTGCTTCCGAGGTCATGCTTTTCGGAGGTTTTTTCTCAGCCTATGTTTTTCTCCGCTTAGGCGCTGATTATCCATGGCCGGAAAGGTCGCTTCCTGTGCTCCCTGGTCTCATCAATACCTTCGTGCTCATCGGCTCGTCGGTAACTGTGGTCTTCGCATGGGCTGCTCTCAAGATGCGCCAATGGCGGCAGTTCCAGATCTACATGGGAATCACTATTGTGTGTGCGTTTCTTTTCATGGTGTTGAAAGGCATTGAATACAACGTTAAGCTCCATCACCAAGCCGTTCGGTTGGATGACTATTCTGTCATTGAAGGTCACCTGGGGTACGAAAAAGAAGGAGACGAATACGTTGAGGATCACAACGGCAATCATATCGAAGAGAATATGATCCGCGTGAACACTGAAGGACTTGTTTTCAGTACAGTTCGTTTCTACAAACCATGGGTAGCTGAGATCCTCTCCGAGGCTAAGCACGAGGACGCGAAGATCACGCTCAAGGATGACATCAGTGCTGTATTAAAAGAAGGGGAGAAGGAAGAGGTTATCGCCAAAAAGGGCACGGAACTTTCTGTTGATCTCCTGAACGAACTTCAGGACGTCTACGTGGCAGCTCGTTCACACAATGCGAAGATTCGCACAAAAGCGCTCCGCAGTGAGTGGAAAGAGGCTAAGGAAGCCAGCCCGGACAAGCAGGGTTGGGAACTTTCTACTGACGTTAACATAGACCAAGATGCTATTGGTCCATTGCTTCTTACGGAGGTTTCATCCGCAGAGTTTGTTTTGTCCAAGCCCACTGAATTACTTTTCAGACCACGTGACATCAAAGAGGCTGCCGGAAAGTCGAGACTTCGGGATGATACAACAGTCATCGGTGAGCTCGAAGCGAGTCCAATGGTTTTCCACAATGTTGACGCGATTGATTTCCAGCATTTGGTAATGAAAGCGGAGGAGAAAGGAATCTCTCCTGAAGTCGCGATCGAAAACTCATGGTTGATGCAGAACAACGCCTTTGTTCGCGATGCATGGGAATGGCACCTGGCTGATGTAGCCGAGCTACGGAAGCTTCTGGTTGACCGCTATGGTGTAGACGAAGAAACCGGAAAGCCAAATCGTGAGCCGACCCACAAGGAGCTCTATCGAATCGGTTGGGAGAAACTTGCGGAAAAGGGTGAGCAGCAGCACCAGATCAAGCTTTCCGGGCTTGCAGAGCTGAAGGAGAAGTTCATGGGGCCTAACTACGAAGCGCGCGGTGATGAAACCTTCCATCACCTTTCGATCCCTCGTGAACAGGTTAAGTTTGCCGCGAAGTTCTCTCCTGCATGGAACACTTACTACGCAATCTACTTCACCATTACCGGGCTCCACGGGCTTCACGTCATCGGTGGTGCGATCGTTCTCGGTTACTACCTCTTCTTCGGACGTAAAATGTATCTGGAAAATCCTGAGTGGCTCTGCAACCGGGTCGAAGTTGGCGGCCTGTTCTGGCACTTTGTCGATCTTGTATGGATCTTCGTATTCCCGATCCTCTACTTGATGTAATCTTCAGTTCTACAATACCTTAAATTTTACGTAAAAAAATCAATGGCTAACTCCGTCGAAGAAATTCAAAAGGCTAAGAAAACTTACATCCTAGTTTTTCTGGCACTCCTTGTAGGTACTGTTCTTACTGTTCTGGTGGCAGATCCTCCGTCTTTCCTCTATTGGTTGGATGTCGGTAAACATGGGTTCGACCCTTGGGATGCGGTTGTCGGGCTTTGCATCGCTACTACCAAGGCTACCCTCGTTGCTCTAATCTTCATGCACTTGAATCACGAGAAGAAATCCATTTACTGGATCTTCTTTGGATCGTTTTTCTTCTGCGCATGCATGGCCGGATTGATTGCACTTGCGAAAAGCAGCCCTATCTTTGACACCTTCTTCTACCACTGAACCATATGTCACTTCGCGCCTTCCACATTGTCTTCGTTACCATTTGCACTCTACTCTGTGCTTTCCTGGCTATCTGGGCGTTCGTCCTTTCGCCTGAAAATGAGGGGATGTCGACAGGGTTGGGGGTAACAGGGATAGTTGGATTGCTCCTTATGCCTTTTTACGGCGTATATTTCATCCGCAAAGCGTCTAAACTCCACCTCTGAAATCATGTTTGATTTGAATTTTATTGCCTGTTCAACCTGTCGTGTGAACTTTTCCGGAAGCGATAGCGACGCTGCCGGCTACTCGATCTTTGCTCTATTAGTGGTGATCCTAGCTGTGCTTGGTGCAGTTGGTTTCTTCATGATCCGGATGGCTCGTCGCGAAAACGACAATCTCGACCCAGAACTCCGAGACGATTACGTCTCCCATTAGTTTTTACCTTCTATTCTCCAGCTTCTACTAAAATGACCTTTTCTGAACTCCTAGGACTCCCTGAAAACTACTCCGCACATGGAGGACAAGTCGATCACCTGATTATGGTGGTAACTTGGTTCATGCTTGCGCTGTTTGTTGGTTGGACGATTTTCTTTTGTTTCTGCCTATTTAAGTTTTGGCACAAGAGAAACCCAAAGGCTTCGTATGAGGGGGCCCGGAGCCATCTTTCAAGTCATATGGAGGTCGCAGTTATCATTATCGAAGCTGTTCTTCTGCTTGGTTTCGCATTCCCGCTCTGGGCGGATCGTGTTGATGGCTGGAAAAAGGTCCAAGAGATGGACCCCGTTCGTGTTAGGGTTGTCGGCTGGCAGTTCGGCTGGACATATCATTACCCTGGATTGGATGGTAAATTCGGACGTATTGACCCTAATCTAATTTCTGGCTCAAACGATTTGGGTATCGATTATTCGGACCCGAATGCGTTGGACGATTTCACTGCTCCAGTACTGAAGTTGCCAGCTGAGCGTCCGGCCGTTCTCAACATCGGCACAAAGGATGTGATTCACAATTATGCGATTGTCCCGATGCGGGTTCAACAGGATGCAATCCCGGGCAAGGAAATTCCGATGTGGTTCACTCCGATCAAGCCGATGGAAACATCTGTTGTCTGCGCCCAGCTCTGTGGCGAAGGACACGCGAACATGATCGGAACGATGGAGGTTGTAGGTGCTCCTGCTTACGACACATGGGCTGAAACCCAGTCCCAGACGGCGTTGGAGGCAAATCAGAAGCCTGCTGCCGAAACTGCTTCCCTAGACTAGCAGATTAGCAAGATTTACAGCTGAGGCGTTCCTACGGAGCGCCTCAGTTTTTTTATGTCTGATCCCTGCGTCTGGATCCAGTGGTTTGAAGGGACGGTTCTTACCCCATACCGGTGTTTGCTGCTAATTCGGGAGTTCGCCTCACGTGGCATAACTTGAACGCCTTAAGGGTGATTTGTGAGGCAATACAGGCATAGAAAAGAGCGTGTCGGTTTCGACACGCTCTGACTAAATTTTTGAGCCAACCCAAATTCTGTTCAGAAATATGGGGAAGTAACCAGGAAAGTTGTTCTAGGATTCAGGCTTGTCCTCGACCTTTTCGATCACTTCGACTTTCACAGGGATAACACCGCGGCTTACAAAACCAAGTTTCTCAGCTGTGCCGATGGTGACATCAATAATCCGGCCTTTAATATATGGGCCGCGGTCGGTGATCGTAACGATCTCTGATTTTTCGTTGGCCAGATTGGTCACACGGACCTTGGTTCCCATTGGAAGGGTTTTGTGAGCTGCAGTAGGAGCCTCGTTCCGTAAGCGTTGTCCACTTGCAGTAGTTGTTCCGTAATTTGTTTTGATGGAATACCACGACGCTTTGCCGTGATGGACAGATTTTACACTCACGGTTTTCTTTTCCGGTGCTGAGGCTGTGTCGGCAGTCGTATTAGCACAGCTTGGAATCATCGCAAAACCGGTCAGTGCCAGTAGTGCGGTTCTGAATTTACTTGTGTGTTTTCTCATGGATTGTGTCGGAAGACGCCGTCGCCCTACGTCTGATTGATGAGACGTGCAATAAAAAAACCACAAAACAAGTTTTGTGGTTTTAAGATAAAGATCCGGATTTTGAGTGATTTTTCTTCAGCTAGTATGCCACCAATTGATCGTGGAAGATATCGATTTTGTGTTCCTCGAACTTTCGCAAGGCTCGCTTGAAATCCATGACTGCCTTGTGACGTTTTGCTGAGATCAATGCTTCGGTTATTTTCTCCCGTGCCTCATCCAAGGTCAATATACGGCTGTTTTTTCGCTCTTTCAGGATTGCCAGGTGCCAACCTATTTTTGTTCGTATCAGCGTTGGCTTGTTTACTCCCAGTGCGAAAAGTTGCTCTCCAAAATCAGAAGGGAGGCGCTCCTTGGACATCCACCCCAAGTTGCCTTGATTTTCATTGGTTGCTGTGTCCTCAGACAATTCGAGAGCCATGGTCGAGAAGTCCGTCTCACCGGTTTCCAGCGCCGCTAGGGCTGTTTCGAGTCGTTGCTTCGCAATTGGGGAAGGGGTGTTCAAAGTGGAGATGAAAATATGTTGGGCCATCACTCTTTCAGGAACGACGAGCTCTGGTTTATGAGCTTCGAAAAAGTTCTGAACTTCTTCTTCTGTTACAGCGACCAGCGGATCAACTCTGAGGGCGATGTACTTTTCCTGCTGAATGCGGGCCGCGATCCGATTTCTCAGCGATTCTTCATTGGGAATTCCTTGTGAAATCATCGCTGTCTCGATGGCGTGCCTTGACTCGAATTTTCCTATGAAGGTTTTGAGCCGGGCATCGACTTCTTGCTTTGAGACCGGCAGTTCGGCGGTGTTGACTTTCACTTTCACCCTGAGGAGTTCGTGATCGATCAACTCACCCAAGGCGGCATAGGTGAGAAGTGTTTTTTCTTCGGGATTAATTATGTCGGAAATAGACCGGCCGGATGTCCACAAATGTTCGTTGATGGCATAGTCCAGTTGGCTTCGTGTAATCTGACGATTGAAGACCCGAGCTACGACTCCATTTGCCTTGGCTTCCGCGATTGCCTCAGCGCTGTTCGGATCCTTTGATCCGATTTGTTTTTTCAGAGGTCCATCGAAAACAAAAAGATCCCCCGCTACGTAGGCCAGAACCAGCAGGTATACCCCGAAGCGGAGGGAAAATTTGGTGAATGTTCTCATCGAATTTCGACACTGCAACCAGGGCGAAGCATTCCCGGTATGCGGACAATGTCCCAGTTCGCCAGGCGGATACATCCGGAGGAGCGTGAGCGTCCAATGGTCTCAGGATCAGAAGTGCCGTGCATGCCGATTCCCGGCTTGGAGAGTCCACACCAGAGCACACCCACCGGGTTGTTCGGTCCACCGGGAATATTCAATGAGTTATTCGAGCGTTTCCCTGTATCGAGAAGAGTTTGATCGTAGCGCCAGACAGGTAGTTCCACCGCGTTCTGCATTTTCCATTTTCCATACCTGATAAATTGCGGTTTACCCGGTGTAATCGGAAATACTGCGACGAGAGATTGGTTTGCCACCCGTGCCGGGGTATCTGCTTCCGGGTCAGCTACGATCAATGCTCTGAGGTTTGCCTCGTAGATGCGGACCTGGTTTAGTTTGGTGTCGATGACTGCGTGGCGCTGACTGAGCGCTTCGTCTTCCTTGAATGCCGCTCCAGTAAGGTTTTCGATCTGAAAAGCACTGACGTTGGGGACTATGATGGAGTCACCGCTGCTTAGGTTGTTTATCTTCGATGAAGAGTTAAGCGAGATGAGGTAGGGAACGTCTGTGTGATACCGTTCGGACATGAACTCACCGTTGCTTCGGTAGGACATCCTTTTAACCTTTGCCTGTTCGGCTTTCTTATAAGGGAGGTTCGGATTGACCCAATCTTTGACCACAGCGGGAACGATGGCCGTTGCGAAGGGATTTGGGACTGATCTCTGCGCTGCGAGATTTACTTCTCTCCAGCTATCAATCGGGTATCCGTTGGCTTCATTCCAGGATTTTACGGCAAGTTCTGAAAATTGTCCGATTTTCCCGTCGATAACGCCTGGACCAAAGTTCATGTGATCGAGGAAGATCTGGAGTCTAACTGCGTTTTCCCCGGTTGGCTTCAGCTCAATTGGATTAACCGATAGCGGAGCAGGTTCGATTTCGTTAATACCTGCAACGTTGCCGGGTGTCAGAGGTTGGGTTGGAGGGACTGCCACGCCTTCCGCATTCAGCGGCAGTGCTTTCATTACAGTGCCGGGTTGCTGCAGGGGTGACTGAGCGAGAACTTTGGCACTTAGAAGTGCGATGAATACGAATGTGGACAGGGGACGAAGCATGATGTTGGTAGGACGGTTTGGTTTAGCAGAAGATTCAGGCGGGTACTAAGAATTCTTCAAGTCTTCCGGCGATAGTTGGAGGAACTACGGCTGAGACAAGTATGTCGTTTTGTTCATACTCAGTGGAAAGGACTTTTGCATCCTGATGGAGTAAACTGAGGATGTCTCCTCGTTTCTGGGGTATTCTGTATTGCTGCCTTGAAACGCGGTCCGCCAGAACCCGCGAGCATTCCTTGAGTAGAGCATCTGTTCCGTCTCCATGAAGTGAGGAGGCGCGGAGAGCATCGGGGAAGGCGCGGTCAAGATTCGCGAGTGTTTCCACATCCGTCACGCGATCAATTTTGTTCAATACGGTAATGATTGGCTTATCCAAAGCTCCGAGTTCCTCCAGGACTTCCAGTGTGGTATCGTGGAACTTCTGTATATCCGGTGAAGTCGAGTCGAGGACGTGGACAAGGAAATCAGCCAAGACGGATTCCTCAAGGGTAGCCTTGAAAGCCTCAACAAGTCTGTGTGGGAGATTTCTGACAAATCCAACTGTATCGGTGATTAGTAGAGGTTGGCCATCCGGGAGGTCGATACGGCGTGTGGTGGTGTCGAGGGTGGCAAAGAGCATATCCTTCGCCATGACATCGGATCCTGAAAGCCGGTTCAGCAGAGTGGATTTTCCAGCATTGGTGTATCCAACGATGGCCCCGTGCGGTGTGCCCAATTTTTCACGCTCTTTGCGCTGGGTTTTTCGTTGTTTGCGGACGACTTCCAATTCGCGTTTGCAGCGATCAATACTCATGTGCGCGAGTCGACGATCGACTTCGATTTGCTTCTCACCCATGCCGCGGGATGTGCCGCCGCCGCCGGCACCGCCGGAGCCTGCTGACTCACGGTCAAGGTGTCCCCACATTCGCGCGAGGCGGGGGAGTGCGTATTGCATTCTGGCAAGCTCGACCTGAAGGCGGGCCTCGCGTGTCTGGGCCCGTTTTGCGAAGATATCTAGTATGACTTCCTCACGATCGATTACGCATAGGTCTGAAAGTCGTTCCCATTCGCGTTGCTGTGAGGGGGCGAGGTTATTATCGAAGACGATGACATCGCATTCGTGGGCCTTTGCGAGTTCTGCGATTTCAGCTGCTTTGCCGGTACCACAAAGAAATTTTTTCTGCATTTCCCGCGGTTTGGTAAGAACCGACTCTACAACCTCGATCCCAAGGGTGGAAACGAGTTCGCCCAGCTCAATAAGAAGGGAAGAGGATTCTTCCTGTTCGCGAGCGTCAAAATATAGTCGCACAATTAGTGCGCGCTCGACCATTTCTGGCTTTTGTCTGACTTCGAACATGGAATAAAATAGTTAACATGCCCTGAGAAATGGGCAATGCCGAATGATTGGGGACTTGGGGATCTTCGGGCGGAATCTATCCAAGAAAAAAGCCGTTGGAACTTTCGATCCAACGGCTTTGAAGTGGTTAGCTTGGATGCTACTCGCTTACGCTGCTTTCGCTTTGTCTTCGAGAGCTTTCTTCGCTTGCGCTACGATGGCGGAGAATGCAGCGGCATCAGTGATGGCAAGATCGGAAAGGATCTTGCGGTCAGCTTCGATACCGGCGGCTTTCAGGCCTTCGATGAAGCGGGAATAGGTAAGACCTTCGGCACGGGTAGCAGCGTTGATACGCTGTGTCCATAGACGACGGAATTGACCTTTACGCTTCTTGCGGTCGCGATATTCGTATTGTTGCGCTTTGCGGACTGCGTCCTTGGCGTAACGGAAGAGCTTCGAGCGGAATCCGCGGAAGCCTTTTGCCCGCAGAATCGTGCGCTTACGGCGCTTGCGACTGGCGGGCGAATTGGTGGCTCTTGGCATTAGTTTCTTTGGTTGTGAACAAGTCGTTTTTTATCGTTCCTTCCGCAGTCTCACCTGTTCGTGTCTCCGGGGTTTCCGGATCAGGCTGCGTAAAGGCCGTCCGAATCGCGGACGGGTGCGTAGCGTCGTTTTACTTCTCTATCAATGGAAAGGAAGGTTCTCTTTGACATTTTTGATGTCAGCGTCGGAAACAAGACCTGCTTTACCGAGAGCGCGTTTGCGCTTCCGGCTCTTGCCTTGCAGCAAGTGGCGTTTGCCTTGATGACGACGAAGGACCTTACCTGTACCAGTAACTTTGAAGCGTTTGGCGACGGCTTTCCGTGTTTTTGCTTTTCCTCCTACTCGTGGCATGGGGCGCGAAACCTACAAATTGCGTGATTATTGGCAAGATAAAACTGCCAGGTATTTGAAATAACGCGGAAAAGCTTCGATTGCGCTGTGGGCACAGGAATGCTTAGGATTTCCGTGTATGTCAGAGAAGAATATCAAGCGCAGCGAGACGAAAAGGAACTTCCCCTGGTTTGGAGTAGGTTTTCTAGTTCTGGTGCTTGCGGTGATGGCCTCGTTTCTCACTGAAATCCCGGCAAAAGTGGCCAGAAACCTGAAGGAACTGGCGGAAGCCAGAAGACCACGGGAACAGACGGACGAGAATACCCTGAGGTTGCAGGTGGAGCAACGCCTGAGAGCTGAAATGGAGCAGGAGTTGGAGACTCAGCTGGCCGCCCTGAAACTTCAGGGTGACGACAAGGCTAGCGTGGAAGAGGTAACTGAGGATTCGGCTGCCCCTGCCTTTACTCCAATGCCCCTCGGGAAAATCACCGATGTGCGTAAAATGCGTAGCGGGATCCCGTTTCAGACGGAAATCACTTTTGAGGAGGGCTCAATCGCATCGAAAGAGCGTGAGGAAGCGAACAGCTATGTGGCCAAGTATGAGCTTAAGCTAGTGCTGCCTACTGCTGCGAAATCGGTGGAAGACCTTGAGATTACCAATAATAAACTTTCAGCGATTCTCCCCGCGCTTCCGAAGTTGCTGGAAACAGCGAAAGTTTCCAAATGGTATGGCACTCTTTATAAGAATAAAGCGGACCGAGTGCGACGGGATGCAAATGCGCTCAATGAGCTACTTACAAAGCATAACATCTACGATTGTGACACGATCCTGAATATTACTTCCGAGTCCGGCAGGAAGGTGTTTTTCATGCAGGCTGAGATGGATGTGGTATCGGATGGCTCTGACGGAGATCGCCTGGCAACGATGCCGGATTCCATTGTCAACTCAACCTACTACCAGCCATTCACGAGTTACGGATGGACGAAACGGACAAAAACTCCGAATCCGATGGTGGCGGGCTGGGAGAACCGGATTGTTGCCGGGACTAAAGAGCTGAACGACCCGAAGATTTCAGCAGAGCGTAAGAGATGGCTCAAGGATAGGATCGCGATGTTGAAACGGGGGATACAAGACTTGAAGGCCCGGAGTTATCTAATAGCTGATTATGATCCTTTTATGGTCATTCCAGTGAACCTCTTGACGGATCGATCCGATCCTTTTGCTCCGAAGGTAGGGGATTATGCTGTAATCATTTACGGGGAAAAACTCTATCCATGCATCGTGGGTGATGGTGGTCCTACCTTCAAGGTGGGAGAGGCCTCTCTCCGGATGGCGAAAGAGCTGAATGCAAAGGCCTCGTCATATAGCCGGCCTGTATCCGATCTGACTGTTAGCTATCTGGTGTTTCCCGGTAGTCGTGAGGCGAAGAACGGCCCTCCGGATTATGATGCGTGGAGGCAAAAATGCCACGAACTGCTTCAGGAGATCGGTGGTCTGGGTAGTGGATATGAGCTTCATCAGTGGGAGGATTTACTTCCAAAGCCCGAGCCTGAAAAACCTGAGGCGCCGGTAGTGTCTCCCGCCGGGGAATAGCCGGCTACTCTTCCTCCTCGATCATCATTTTCCGGAGGCGCTCCGCCGACCATGTCTTGTAGACTTGGACAAGCAGGACTCCGCAGACCAGGAAAACGATGAACTCAAGGATTGGAGCAAGGCCGCGACCGCGGTCTCCAGCTAAAAACTTCATTAGATCGGGAAGATTCATTACGCCCCGCCCCACGCCGAGGAGGGCAAGGACGCCTGCCCCTACGATGCCGTGCCATAGCATCTTTATGGAAAATAGTCCGCAGATCAGGAATCCGCCTCCCAGCGTCATGCTGCCCAAGAGAAATGCCATTCCTGCAGCTTCGCCCAACTGGCTCATGCCTAGAAAGCCAAGCCCGATAATGATGGCAGCGGAGATAAAAATGTGAGCGCGTATCATCGGAGTGCCCAAGCGATGTGTGGAGTGTAGAGGTCCGGCTCGAGAAGGAAGGAGTCATGACCTTTATCCGAGTGAACTGTGATATGCATCGATTCCACTTCGGAATCTTCCAAGTGCTTGACTAGCTCGGCTTGCTCTTCCGGGTAAAAGCAGAAGTCGGAGTCGATCGAGAAGACCAGCCATTTCTGTCCGGCTGCCTTGCATGGTGCGAAGAGCTCTTCGGGAGTCGCCGCATCGGATTCGTTGAGTGCGTTATACCGGGACCACAGGTCAATGATCCGGAGATAGGTGTTTGCATCAAAGCGGCGAACAAACTTTTTCCCCTGATGAAGCATGTAGCTCTGGAACTGATCACTGACACGATACCAGGCAAGGACGTCTTCTGCTTGAATGACATCCTGCCTTGCCCGATTTTCGATGGAATCGAGATGGACGAAGGTTTTGTGGGAAATCATACGGGCAAGTGCCAGACCGTAGAGAGGTGGCTTTTTTCCATAGAAGTCACCGCCAGCAAAGTTCGGATCGTTCTCGATCGCTAGGATTTGCTCAAAAAGAATCAGCTTATTGAGGACCGTGGTTTTGAAGCCTGCAGCCATATTGATGACGTTTTCCACGCGATCAGGAAGCCGGGTGGCAAAGGTGAGAGAAATGAGACCGCCTACGGACGGGCCGACAACTGCCTTCAATTTCCCAATACCAAATGAGTCCAGCAATAGTGCTGCGGCATCGACCTGATCGGATGCGGATACGGAAGGAAAAGAGGAGCCCCAGTAGTTTCCTGTTTCCGGGTTGATGGAGGCGGGGCCGGTGGAGCCGTAGCAACCTCCAAGATAGTTAGGGCAGATTATGAAGAGGTGGTCGGTATCGAGCGCTTTTCCGGGGCCGATCATGCTTTCCCACCAACCGTGGTGGAGCTCGGGCTGCCAGAGGTCGCCAATGCCGGGGATTCCGGTATTGAGGCCTGCTGCATGATGGGAACCCGAGAGTGCGTGAAAGAGAAGGACTGCGTTCGATTTCTCCTCATTCAGGGTGCCCCAGGTCTCGTAGGCAATGGTGATGCCGGGGAGAGAGGCGCCTTCGCGCAATGGAAAGATCTCCGGACTGGTGAAAAATTGGGTGCTGGTTTCAGCGGACATGGGAGCGGTTCTAGACGTAGATTCCGGATTTCTAAACCTAAATGAGGAGAAATTTAGTGGGATGCATCAAAAATGCAGTGCCAGAGGGCGTTCCAGCGTCCTACAGACCCAGGAGTTTCTGCTGCCAGCTCATCAGAACGTCCGCTGGCTCGGCTTCTTTTGCTGCAATCGTCTCAATCACGGAGCGGGAAGCTATGAGCGACGGGTCTATATCGAGATCCGCTGCAACTTCTTTCCTGAGTGCGAGATATTTATCGACTGTTTGATCGAAGTCTTTGTCGCGCTTGCGTCGTTTTGTAACTGGACGCAGTGGCCACTCTTCTTTGGGCACCTGATCTATTTCCGCTAGCATATCGTTGAAGCGCTTAACGCGTTCCGCACGGAAATGTGGTGGGAGATCGATCGTTTTCTTGTCTGCCAAGCGGAGGGCCCACTCAATGAGGTGCTTGTTTGTGGAGACCATGAAAGACGGGCGGTCCCAGGATTCGGCTTCCTTGTCACGCCAATGCCAAAGGGCACGAAGACAGGTAAGACCGTATGGGGTTAGTTTTCCTGAGCCGGAGATTCTCCATTGCTCGTCTTTTGAATCATCGCGCTCGGCAACTTTCTGTTGGGCTGCCTGGCAGCTTTCTGTAAACCACTCGTAGCGACCGTTCTCCTTTAGTTGAGAGACAATTTTTTCTCCCATTTCCAGAAGATAATGGACGTCGTTGAGAGCGTAGGAGATCATTTTCTCGGAGAGAGGGCGTTTCCCCCAATCAGCTTTCTGTGAGGTCTTGGAAAGGGTGACGTCGAAGTAATGTTCAACGAGGTTCCCCAGTCCGAATTTCTTCACTCCGAGCAAACGTGCACCGATCTGCGTATCGTAGACGGTCTCGGGGAGTCTCCCGAATTCACGTTTGAGCATGGTCATGTCGTAATCCGCACCATGCATCCAAACGGTTGCATCGACCAAGTAGTTGTCCAGCGGGGAGAGATCATCGATTGCGAGCGGATCGATTAGAACGCAGTCCTTACCAGCGGTGAACTGAATGAGGCAAAGAGACTCTTTGTAGCGGTGAAGGCTGTCCGCTTCGGTATCTATCGCGCAGACTTTATTTTTCTCAATACGATCACTGTTGTTAAGATAGTGGTCTAATTCTTGAGTTGAGCTAATCATACGGATTCGACGGGGAGATTGGCGATGGAAATGCAATCTCTTTCGAGTGACAACGTAAATATGCTATGTCACCGAAAAAGTGTCTCAATTTACCATTGTAGGGGCTGACGTTATTTGCGCTCTTTCAGACTCGAAGGGGTTTTTAAGCCGAGAAATGCTTCGTTCCCTAATTTTATTTATTTTCGCTAAGTTATTGATAGCGAGTTGATAACGAAAAAGGTGATCAAGGATTATGCGCAAAATGCAATACGGTATAATTATTCGGGAATTGTCACCCAACTGAATTTCTAACTCTTCATTTCCCCAGGCAAAAAAAAGCCGCCGGGGCACCCACCCCGACGGCTAAGCTGAACAACTTCAACACACCCGAAGGCATAATGAGGCTGACAACTGCTGTTCACCCTTACATGAAAACACGGCTTTCGCGCGGTCTTCAGGGATTAAGACTCCCAGATAAATGGATCGTTCAAAGTTTTTTGAGAAAACTTGAGAATTTCATTTAGACGATATTCAGGCCTGCATGCGGGAAGCTTCAGACTTGAAAAGGAGCACTAGGAAACGCCTTTCGATGAGATGGAACACAGGTGCATTATTCTACCCGTTGAGGGTTAATTTTTACCGAGAACTTTTGGAGCTGAAATGTTCCCGAAACGGTCGAGTGATGAGAGGGCAACGGCATCTGCTGCGCGGATGCTGATCTTCTCTAGTCCTGAAGGCACTACAGCTACTGTGTACCAGGTGTTTCCATAACGGGCCTGGACTGCAATCTTGGCGGCCGCGTTGTCTTTCAGCCAGCGGATGGATGTACTATCGCCCGAGATGGATGCTCCAGCCTTGGGGGTGGGAGGGGTGGCTTTACTGAGCCACGGCATGGGTGGGACTGCAACGGCCTGGGTGTAGGCTTTCGGGAGCTGGTCGCTGATCCCTCCCTGGTTTTTCATGAGTCCGGCCATGCTCCAGTGTATGTGCCCGACCCAGTTTTTCCCGATGGTGCGGGAGAGGCTGATCTGATTGATGATTTCCGATGCAGGCCGTCCTGGATCATCCGAAGAGTGGATACGGGTGGTTGCGATCCCCGGCCAGACGGGGCGGGATCCTTGCTGACGCCACCATTGGAGCAGTGCCGAGTAGCTTTGTTTTGAAGGAGAGATGCGCCAATACAGCTGTGGCGCAAGGTAGTCCACCCAGCCGTTTTTGAGCCACTTTCTGGAGTCAGCGGCGAGGTCTTCATAGGAGTCGACTCCGGCTTCGATACCGCTTGGGACACCCGGACGCCAGATTCCGAACGGACTGATTCCAACGCGGACCCAAGGCTTTTGTTTCTTCACGGCGGAATACAGCTGGCTAACGAAGCCATCAACATATGCACGGCGCTGGGAGGGGGATTTTCCATCATTGAAACGGAGGTTTCCAGACGGATAGGGATAAAAATAATCGTCGAGGTGGACTCCATCGATATCGTAACGGCGGACTACGTCCAAAATGACAGAAAGCGCGTGGGAGCGGGTGTCCGGTAGGGCGGGGTCACACCACAACATGCTACCGTATTTTTTTATTACGTGAGGCTTGGTGCGTGAAATATGGTTTCCGCTGCAGGAGTGGGAGGTATTGGAAAGTGCGCGAAATGGATTGAACCAGGCGTGGATCTCAATGCCCCGTGCGTGTCCCTGCTCGATCCAGTATGCAAGCGGATCATAGCCTGGTGATACGCCCATCGTGCCGGTTAGCCAGGGGGACCAGGGTTCGAGGCTGGAGGAATAGAGAGCATCCGCGTGTGGCCGGACCTGAAGGATCACGGCGTTCATTTTCAGGGAAACGAGTTTATCGAGGATTTTACGGGCTTCCGCCTGTTGGCTGGCGGCGCTGAGGCCTTTTTTCGTAGGCCAGTCAATATTGTAGATGGTTGCTACCCATGCGGCACGAAACTCTCGGGTGACGGCGGGCGGGCGCTCATTCGAAAGGCCGTAATTCTGTGCCGATAGCGGAAGGATACAGAGAAGCAGTAGAAGGCAGAATTTCATGATATAGTATGACCCGGCGTTAAGAAGTAAGGCTTGGTTTCAAAAGCCGCCCTGAAGGCCTTGGAGTTGCTGGAGGCTTTCCTGCAATGACGCAAGCGCGTAGCTGGTAAGAAGCCCGAGCAAGTAAGTGGCCAGCAATGTGATGAGGGAAATGAGAATTTTCCATTTCTTCGAGATGCTTCGATTGAACCATACCAGCGGAAGTGCGAAGGGGCCGATGCTCAGCAGCATGATGATCAGGAACGGTTTCCTGAAATACCAGGGCTGCGTGTGGGTTTGTGGGAGGGGGGGAGGTGTGGGGCCATATCCTTCCAGGAATTCGCCACAGTGCTTGCATTTGATGGCCTCACTTTGAATTTCCTCAGCGCAATACGGGCATTTTTTCATCTGGGGTAAATAGATACCAATCAGAGAGGGAACGAAAGTAAGCATTTCCGAAGGTTTTTCAATGGAGCTTGAGTTTCCTGAGTCGGCGATTTACCCGATGTGCATGGTTTCACCAGAATCAAACACACCAGAGCCCATGAAATACACTATGCTCGGCGAAGACCGGAGCACGGTGGAAGAAAAGCTGGAAAAATATACCGGGACGGTAGGCTGGAAATATTTGGCTCCACATTATCAGAGCGGGGTATTGTTTTTCGTGGATACTGAGCTTTCTCTGACGCAGGTGGGTGCGGCGATTTCAGTAAATGAAAAGGAGAAGGTGGAGGCTTGGTTGAAAGCCGGAGATATGGTGAAAATCGGAGAACTACATGCCGAGCAGTGGCAGAAGGGCGATACTGAGTTTGAGGCGCTGGTGGTCTCGCCATTTGTGCTTTGCAGGCCAGTTGGCTAAATACGCAAGACTACTTGAGATAATCCGGGGCAGTGCTAGTCTCGGATATATGCGTGAAAAAAAGAACGTCCGGCTATTTTGCTCGGATCTTGACGGCACTTTGATTGGCGAGCCTGACGCTACGGCGGAGTTCATTGAGGCTTGGGAGGAAAACGAATCCAACAGGCCGATTCTGGTCTATAGCACGGGGCGTCTGGATGAGGATGCCAAGCGGGTCATAGAGCTAAACGGGATGCCACAGCCGGACTTTTTCATTACCGGTGTGGGGACGATGATCTTCGATGTGGAGAATGCCATCATGATGGAGCAGTTTGCGGCCAAGCTGGACGAAGGGTGGGATTTTAAAAAGGTGCGGGAGATCGTTGAGAAGCTTCAGGAAATCAAGGAGCAACCACCGGAGCATCAGCACGCGTGGAAGAGTAGCTGGTTCTGGCATGATAAGAAAGAAGAGGACTTGGAGGGACTACGGAGTTTGTTGGAGAGAGCCGGGCTTTCCGCACAGGTTATTTATTCCACGGCACGCGATCTGGATGTGCTTCCGCTTGCTGCGAACAAAGGAAACGCGATTACCTGGCTGGCGGCTCATCTGGGAGTCGGCCTTGACGAGGTTGTGGTAGCTGGCGACTCCGGGAATGATTCATCGATGTTTCTGGTAGATGGCGTGCGCGGCATCACTCCGAAGAATGCGGAACCGGAACTTAAAGAGGTTTTGGGAGATGTGGATGTATTTCATGCCGGGAAAACATGCGCCTCCGGGATTGTCGAAGGACTGAGGCATTTCGGGGCTTTCGCTGAGAAGAAATAGAGGTCGGGAAATTTTACTGTAACGATTATGAAAACTGAAACAGCGGCGGGGAGAAAACTGGATATCATCCACATTTCCATCCACGGATTAATCCGTGGTGAGAACATGGAGCTTGGGCGGGATCCTGACACCGGCGGGCAATGTCTTTATGTGCTGGAACTCGTGAAAGCTTTGTCGAAAGACGACAGGGTGAAGCGCGCCTCGCTGCTGACACGACGGGTTTTCGACCCAAGGGTTTCAGATGACTATTCCCAGGCAAGGGAGGTCCTTAATGATAAGTCCGACATAATCCGCGTGGAGGCGGGACCGCGCCGCTACCTGAGAAAAGAGGTGGTATGGAGACATCTTGATGCCTTCATCGATGGAACGCTCACATATTTACGCAGGGAAAAGCGGGTGCCTGATCTGATTCATGCACATTATGCGGATGCGGGGTATGTGGGACGGCAGATCGCTGCTGTTTTGGGATGTCCCTTTGTGTTCACCGGTCACTCCCTCGGACGGGTCAAACGCCAGCGCTTGGTGGAAGGTGGGGTGGACTCGACTGAAATGGAGAAACGCTACAATCTCGGAGCAAGAATTGAGGCCGAGGAACTCAGCCTGGACTCTGCGAGTATGGTGTGCACCAGCACACAGCAAGAGGTTGACGAGCAATATGCGATGTATGATCAACATTCGGAGAGCAGGATGCGCGTCATCCCTCCGGGGGTGGATCTCAGTAGATTCGATGGTCCGGGGACTCCCGAGATGGCAGCTGCAATAGATGCAAAGCTGGCGCCGTTTTTACGGGATCCTTCCAAACCTGCTGTGCTCACCATTGCCCGTGCCGATGAGAGGAAAAATCTACCGGCACTGGTGAGGGCTTTTTCGAATAATTCCTGGCTACGGGAGAACGCCAATCTAATCGTGATCGGTGGTAATCGCGAGGTGCTGATGAAGCTGCCACCGGGGACGAGAAAAGTCTGGCAGGAGCTACTGCGGTGGATTGATAACGGGGATTTATACGGAAATATCGCGTATCCGAAAACTCACAAAGCGCCGGAAGTGGCCGGGTTCTACAGATGGGCTGCGGAGCGTAAAGGTGTCTTTGTTAATCCGGCATTCACCGAACCCTTCGGCCTGACATTGCTGGAAGCGGCAGCTGCTGGATTACCTTTGGTAGCCACCCACGATGGTGGGCCTCGCGATATCATCGCGAACTGTAAAAATGGTATCCTCATTGATCCTCTGGATGAAGAGGCAATGGGCAAGGCGATCGAGGAGATTATTTCCAATCCGGAGAAGCAGCGCGAACTCTCCGAAAGGGGTCATGAAGAGGTTAGAACCCATTATTCCTGGGATGCCCATGTTACCACCTATCTGGACGAGCTGATGAAGGTCCTTCCTCCAAAGAAAACGGTCTACCGAAGTGGTAGCCGCAGATCTCTGGTCGAGCGCGATCGCTGGGTGGTGATGGATCTTTTACCAAGAATCGAAGAGCAATCCGAAGAAGTCCTCCAGCGCTGGCGGGACCTTTTCAAAGGGGGAAATATCGGATTTGGGATCGCTACCGGACTTTCATTCGATGAGGCTTGGGAAGTAATCCGCCGCTGCAAGATGCCGGAACCGGGTTTTGTTATTTCCGGTCTGGGATCCGAGATCCGCTACGGTGAGACTGGTGTGCTGGATGAGCGTTGGGAAAACCAGATCGCCTCCCGCTGGCACCGTGCTGCGGTAGAGGAGGCGCTCGCGCAGGTCGACGGCCTGGAACTTCAGGAGGAGTCATACCAGCATAAGTTCAAGGTATCCTATACTATGCCCTCTGTGCGGGCTAGCAGCCGTCTGGCTCTCCAGAGAATCCTGCGGGAAAAGGGGATTTCTGCGAAGGTGATCGTGACCGCGAAGATTTATGTGGATGTGATTCCCGTCCGCAGTGGCAAGGACGTGGGACTAAGGTATCTCCAGAACCGCTGGGGTATTGATCCCGGGCGGATTTATTATTTCGGCACATACGGGAACGACGCTTCCGCAGTGCGGGGAAGAAATTTATCTGCTATCCCGAAGGACGCGGACCGGGTTTTACGCCAGCTGCACAGTCGCCCTTTGCTCTATCACGCAGGGCAAACCGGATTGGAAGGTTTCTTCGAAGGGCTGGAATATTACGATTTCCTCGGAGGCACAGCCCCACCGAGTAGCCATGAATCCATGGAAGAGGAGAATGAGGATGTATCGGCACTTGAGCTGCACCCGTAGGGCGCTCTCCGGTTCGCGTTCCGTTGCAATCTTGATTTCCGGTGTTTAGGTTTTCGCCATGACTGTAGCCGCAATTTCAGATCCACTGGTTGAAAATTATCGCGAGGCGTTTGTAACGAACCCCCGGCGCGCGGAGCATCTTGCCGATGGCAAGGTGGCTCTGATGTGTATCGACGTTCAGTATCTGGATGCGGCGGAGGGGCATGGATTATTTGCCGATCCTGACAAAAGCGGAGTTCCTGAAGAAAGCCGGAAATACTATTTCGACCGGCTAAAAAAGAAGGTTCTCCCGGGAATGAGGGTGCTTCAGGATGCTTTCCGCGAAAGTGGCCTGGAGGTAATTCACTGCCGTATTTGTGCCCTGACACAGGACGGGCGTGACCGGGGGGCTGGACATCGTAGGCTGCATCTTTTGGCTGCCCCCGGGAGCAAGGATGCGGAATTTCTCGAAGAGGTGGCTCCCGTGGGGGACGAAATTATCATCAACAAGACCGCGAGTGGGGTCTTTTCCAGCACGAATTTACATTACGTTTTGGGAAACATGGGAATCAAGACCCTCTATCTCACTGGTGTTTATACCAATGAGTGCGTGGAAACCACTGCACGTGATGCTTGTGATCTCGGCTATTTCGTCACCTTGGTGGACGATGCGTGCGCGACTGTGACTGAGAAGCTTCACGAAGCTTCCCTCGCTACGTTGAGAGACCGCTATGCGCGGGTTTCAACGGTAAACGAGGTGCTGGGTGAGCTGAATATTTTCAGGGACTGTTCGACAGCAGGGATAATTACGCGGAAGGGGTAGGAATGACGGGCTGCCCTCCGGAATTCCCAGCCTGATAGACGTGGATATCGCGCTGCGGGAAAGGAATGCTGATACCTGCCGCGTCAAACTCTTGTTTTACACGTTTGGTGATATCCCAGTAAACGGTCCAATGGTCGGAGGTTTTTGCCCACGGGCGGCAGATGAAGTTTACCGAGGATTCCCCCAGTTCGTGAAGTTTTGTGGTCGGCTCTGGAATTTCGAGGGTTAGCTCATGCTCATCCACGATGCGCTCAAGAATCTCCTGGGCTTTATCGATATCGTCATTGTAGCCAATGCCGAACATCATATCCACCCGGCGGTTTGGCATCCCCGTGATATTCGTGATGGTTTCCCCCCAGACCTTACTGTTCGGGAGGAGGACTTTCTTGTTATCGAAAGTACGTATGGTGGTGCTGACCAAGCTGACGTTATCCACTGATCCGCTGATACCCCCGACTTCCACCGCATCACCCACATCGAATGGACGGTAAATGAGAAGCATAACGCCGCTGGCGAAGTTGCTGAGGCTATCCTGCAGGGCAAACGCGAGGATAAATGCACCACCGCCGATCAATGCCAGAGCGGCTCCGACATTTACGCCGATCGTTCCCAGAGCTACAATGAAACCGATGGCAAGGATTGCCCGTTTACTCATCTTGTTGATGAAATTCTCCTGAAGGGAGGAAAGTGCCTGTTCTTTATCCAAGGCGCTTTTGATGATCTTGCTGGCGACAGCTGCGATGATCGAGAAAACGATAACGATGAGGAGGAATTTAATGATGCTTCCGAGCAGAGCAAATCCGCCTTCCTCGGATTTCAACCAGTTGATAACCAGATGGTAGCGGGTGCTGAGGTTCTTCAGATTTGCTTCGATGCCTTCTGTGGCGGCCAGGTATTTTCTTTGATTGGATGCGTCTCCGCCTTTTAGCTCATAGGCGCTGAGAACTGCCTGAGCCCGGCTGATGATTTTCGCCTTCTCGTCACGCAAGGTGAGGAGCTCAGTGCGGATAGAGTCCTGATTTCCTTTTTTCTCAATCAGTTGAATCTCCATTTCCGAGATGCGTGTGGACTTTTCTTTAACGAGCGACTGCCAAGTCTCCGATTCCGCTTTGAGCTCATCCTGGGTGAGAGGTGTCAGGCGGAGCTTCAGGATATCCAGGGGGACCAATGGATCGCTTACCTCTGTGGCTGTATCGGTGGTTTGTGGTTGCTCGGAGGCGTCCTGGGCTGAGAGCGATGTAAAGGCGAGTCCACAGCAGGCTATGGTGAGGGAGAAAAAGCGCGTCATATGCCGGACAAGCTGCATCAAAAGTTGCAATGGTCAAGGGGTGGATCTCGCGGCTGTCAAAAGGTGGACTAGTCATTTGCCGGACTTCATGATACGGCCTCCATCACTGATGAGCGACTGGACAAAGAGAACACTGCCGGACTGGATGAGAAACCGTCTGAGCGATGGTCAGCGATTCCTCGCGCTATGTGTTTTGGCCGGTCTCCTCTGTGGATTGGTAGCCGTGGCTTTCCATTTTACCATTCACCACCTGTTCGATTGGCTGTGGAGCTTTGCAAGCACGCAGGATCCGGTAAGTTTCTGCATCATCATGCTCTGCGCTCCTACCTTTGCAGGGCTTCTGGTAGGATTGGCAGTTCAGTTTTACGTGCCCGAAGCGGCTGGCAGCGGTATTCCACAGACAAAGGCGGCATACTACAACCGCGGTGGGAAAATCGAGGTGAAGACGGGCGTTATGCGCTTCATTCTGGGTTCGTTATACGTGGGTCTGGGAAACAGTCTTGGCCGGGAAGGTCCTACAGTTCATGTAAGTGCGGCGATTTCCTCGCGCATCGGTCGATGGGCTTTCAACGACCCGGCACGGGTGCAGTCGATGTTGCCGGTTGGTGTTGCCGCCGGGATCGCGGCTGCGTTCAATGCGCCGCTCTCCGCTCTGACGTTTGTGTTCGAGGAAGTTCTGGATAATTTCTCGATGAAGGCGATCGGCGGGATGGTGCTCGCAGTGGTTATTGCTGCTGCCGTTTCAAGGACGATCCTCGGCGAAGATCCGGTGCTGATGGCGAAGCTTTCCGAGGACTACAAAACTTCCGCCTGGATGCTGGTGGCTGTTCCATTGGGTATCGCGGCGGGCCTGATTGGCCATCTGTTCGTGAAATCGACCATCAATCTCCGGAAATGGTTTAAAACCCGGAGCATCTTACCTGCCTGGATCAACCCCGCTGCCGGCGGCCTTTCCTGCGGTATCCTCGGTCTCTCGGTATTTTATTTCACAGGCCATCTCGGAAATGCGCAGAATTCTGTATTCAGCATCGGCTACCAGAGCCTGGAGTTTGCGTTCGAAAATGAGCTTTCCGTTGCAATTATAGCAACTTTGCTGGTCGCGAAGTTTTTGGCCGTGGTGATCAATTATGCTTCGGGCGGATCGGGAGGTCTCTTCTCTCCTACTCTATATCTGGGCGGGATGTTGGGTGCGCTGATCGGCTCCGGTCTGGTCGATCTGGAAAATATTGCCCACTGGATTCCGGCATTTCCCACGGATGCGAAAGTCATCGGTGGATGCGTTCTGCTGGGAATGGGTGCGATGTTTGCAGCGGTAGTCAGGTGTCCGTTTACATCATTGATTATCATCTTCGAGATGACGGGGAATTATTCTTTGATCCTTCCTCTGATGGCTGGAAATATTCTCGCCTGGCAGATCGCCAGGTATTTGCAACCGGTCAGTATTTACAACGAGCTCCTGCTGCAGGACGGTATTTCCCTTAGAAAATTGCCCGCTTACCGTGGCGCGCAGGATTACAGAAAATTGCCTGTGCAGTCGATAATGACACATGAGGTTTTCACTTTGAAATCCACGGAGACTCCCGCGGAGGCACTCAAACGAATTACCGAGACCGATAGGAAATATCATGCCTACCCGGTCTTGAATGAGGAGGGGCATGTTGTGGGTGTCATCACCAGAAATGAGATTGAGAGTAATATTCTGCAGCCCAGCCTCCCCGAAGTCTACGGGGATCAGAAATTGCTTTCGGTGAGTCCGGATACTTCGATCCGGGATGCCGCCAATCACATGATTGTGAGGGATCTGGAGCAGGTGCCGGTTGTGAGTCAGGCGGAGCCCGGGAAACTCTTGGGCTGGCTGACGCTCAATGATATTGCGCGCCAGCAGAATGCAGCGGAAGGCTAGCCAAGCCATTTGTGGCGGTCACGAGATGGCATTTGGCTAGAAAGAGATTGCGTTGGTGAATTTCTCGCGAATCCTTTCAGCATGTCTGAAAACAGAATCCTATATGTGAAAACAGGTTGCCCGTGGTGTATCGAGGTTGAAAAATACCTGAAAGACCATCAGATCGAGGTATCAAAGGTGGTGGTGTCGGGAAACCGTGAGGGAATGGAGGAGATGGTAAAACTTTCCGGCCAGAGCAAAGCTCCGACGATGAGCTGGGATGGTGAGGTGCTGGCTGATTTCGGTGTGGATGAGCTCATTCCGTTCCTGGAAGGGAAATTGTAAAAATCAATTTACAAAGGGATTTCCCGGTTCCCTTCGGATCATGTGTCCCATAGTTTGGACATATGAAAATCCTAATTCTCTTTCTGCTTAGTTTTCTGACTGTCATGGCAGAAGATGCCGCAAATTTACGCGGTCAGGCCGAAAAGCTCGAGCAGGAGGGAAATTGGCGGGAAGCCTATGAGCTACGGGTTAAACTTTTGCGGGAGAGCGACGATGAGCGCTCAGGCGAGGATCTTAGCAGTGCGGTTCAGTCGCTCAATAATCTCGGGGAGCAGGAGGAATTTGATCCACTACTTGCCGAGATCACGGAGCTGAAAAAGGGGAATCCTGATTTGATGCTAGCGGCAGGGCATGCATATCTCTACGCGAACCACTACGGGCGCCTATTGGATAATAAATTCCAGCGTGGAAGCAATGGAAGAGGTGACTATCGAAACGTAATGGAGCAGGACCGGGTCCGTGCCATACAGTGTTTTTTCCAGGCGTGGGAAGCTGCGGCGAAGGGTGGTGCGGAAGAGGTGGCGGCGCTGGGACGTCTTGGTGATGCGCTGCGTTTTTCCCGCATCGACCGGCAATTTTTATGGAAGTTCTATGAACTCACTGATTTATCGGCAGAGTTGGATTACACAGAGCAGATCGACCAAATTTCCAGTGAGGGTGCTCCAGTGGATCAAGATGGTGAGCCTAGCTGGATAGATATTCCTGAGTCCTGGGATTTAGCTGCTTCTGATGCGGAAAGATGGAGGTGGCTGACGAGAAAAATTTCGGAAATCGAAGCGCAATCCGGGCTTCAGGAGGAGTATGAGTGGTTGAGTTTCTGCCAGAACAATTACGGGGTGGAGACTCTTGCCGGTTATAGTTGGTGGGGAAAGCCTGATGCCGATGAACGGGATGGAATGCTCAGTGCAACGACTCTCGAGGAGACTGAAACGATTGCCCGACTGGCCAATGGAGTGAAGCGATTCAAACTGCGTGAGGACTACCAGTTTATTCCAGGTTTCCGGAAAATGATGAGAGCGGGGAAGGGGCCAATCCCGGCCGCTGCCGGTGATTCCTTGGTGCAGGTATTTCTCCACCGGAACCAGAATGTAGCTGCAGTTGAGGCCTTGAAAGAAGTGATAGAGTTGCACGGGGATCCAAGTGGGGAACCACGAGCCGCACTTCTTAAGCAGATCCGCGGGAACTGGAGTCAATTCGGTGCAACCCCAACTTATTACGCGGAGGAGGATGTGGAAGTCCCTTATAATTTCCGCAATGCCGATGGTGCGGTTTTTTCCCTCTTCAGGGTGGATGAGGAGCAGGTGATGAGGGATACCATGGAGTATCTCGAGGGAAATCCGATAACGATTGATTACGAGAAAATCAATTTCTCGGACCTGGGCAGCCGTCTCATATCTGAAAAGCCCGGTGGCTATGTGAAGGAGAAGTTGCGTGATTGGGTGGAAAAGCTTACCCCGAAGGAGGCCCACCAGAATGACTGGACCAGTGTGAATCTCGGCAAGCTTCAGCCTGGCTGCTACCTTTTGAAGTCCTCGATGGATGGTGGCAATACATCGTGGATTGTTCTGCGTGTGAGAGATCTGGTGTTACTCAAAAGGGGGGAAGGGCCTAAGCAGGTTTTTTATCTGGTGGATGCTACCTCCGGCCAACCGGTCGCCGGTGAATTGGAGTTTTTTGGTTACCGCACCGAGCATCTGGAGAAGAGGAAAATTTTGCGTCGGTATAATGTGGAGACATATCATTTCACGAGAAAGACAGACGAAAAAGGACGCCTGGAGCTGAAGGAGGAGGTAGATTTATGGGATCGATCGCAGTGGCGTGTCATTGCCCGGGCCGGGGATCGGCGTACTTACTTCAGCGATAAGCGGCTCCACTGGGGCAGCCTGCAGGGTAGTGGATTATATAGGACAGAGAAGACTTTGGGCATCACTGATCGGCCGGTCTACAGGCCGGGGCAGAAGGTTCACCTGAAACTATGGGCCGGAGAGGCCCGTTATGACCTTGAGGAGGTTTCCAAGTTTGCCGGAGCTTACGCGAATGTCGAAATCTTTGACGGGCGGAATGAAGTTGTTTTTGATGAGAAGAATCTCACCGCGGACGAATACGGCGGGATTACCTTCGATTTGGAACTAAAAGAGGACGCGGCATTAGGCAGCTACAGGGTATCGGTTACAGGTAGCGTTCCGGACACCAGTTTCTTCTTCCGGGTGGAAGAATACAAGAAGCCTGAATTCGAGGTGACAGTGGATGCGCCGGATAAGCCGGTGGCACTGGGAGAGAAGTTCGAGGCAACAGTCAGTGCAAACTATTACCATGGAGCTCCTGTGACGGAGGCGACGGTAAAGATCAAGGTGGAGAGGAATTTCTTCAATGACCGGTGGTTCCCGGCGGGCGAGTGGGATTGGTTGTATGGCGCAGGCTATTGGTGGGCTTATGGTGAATATTCCTGGTATCCGGGTTGGCTGAGATGGGGGTGCATCCGGCCTGCTCCTCCGTGGTGGCAGGGTGGACGTTCGGGTGCTCCTGAACTTATTCTGGAGCAGACTTCAGCCATCGGGCCCGATGGGAAAGTGAAGGTGGAAATCGACAGCTCCATCGCAAAGCTCATTCACGGAGATCATGATCACAGCTACTCGATTACCGCAGAAGTGGTGGATGCCTCCCGCCGGACGATCGTAGGTAGCGGATCGGTTTTAGCATCGCGTGAACCTTTCAGCATCACTACGTGGCTGGATCGTGGATATGCCAGTATCGGCGACACGGTCACGGGAACATTTTCAGCACGAACCCTCGATGGGAAGGAAGTCAAAGGTATGGCTAAAGCGGTCCTTTATCGTTCTACCATCGGTGAGGATGGAGAGGTCGAGGAGGAAAAGATCGGCGAATGGACTCCCGAAGGCCGCGACTGGAGTTTCGTGGCTTCGAAAGCGGGGCAGTATCGAATCTCGGTGGATTTCACTGATGAGAACGGGCGAAAACAGGAAGGCGCCACAGTCTTTTCCGTGAGAGGTGCTGAAGGTGAAATAGAAGGTGATTTCAGGACGAACGCTTTGGAAATCATTCCTGATAAGAAGGAATATCGGCCAGGCGATACTCTAAAGCTTCTGGTCAATGTGAACCAACCGGGATCGCGCGTTTGGCTTTTTATCAGGCCGAGCCAGGGAGAAGTGAGTGAGACGCGTATTCTTGAGATTGAAGGTAAATCCGAAGTGGTGGAGATTCCGCTGACCCTGCGTGATATGCCCAATCTGTTTATAGAAGCCGTTTCTGTGAGCAAAGGGGAAGTCGTCACGGTTACGCGTGAGATCGTCCTCCCTCCTGAAAAGCGTAAACTCAATGTAGAGGTACAGCCGGCGAAGGATAAGCTTAAACCGGGTGAGAAAACGAAATTTACCGTCAGGATTTCGGATGCAGATGGGAAGCCCTACAAAGGCTCAGTTGCGATCAGCGTCTATGACAAAAGTCTCGAGTATATTTCCGGTGGATCGAATATCGGTGAAATAGTTCCATTTTTCTGGGATTGGAAGCGTCACTATTACAGTCGCGGGATAGAGGATTCCCAAGGTTTGGTGGGTCGACATCTTCAGCTCCGGAACTCCACTCTAATGCAGTGGTTGGGGCTCTCCGGGAGCCGAGGGGATTTCGGCGGAGGTTTGGCCTTGGCGGGAGGAGTATTTAAGAGGGATGGTGCTATGAACCTGCCAGCGCCGATGATGGCGACTGCTGGTGCTGACCGCTTTGATGAGGGCTCGTCTATGGACATGCCGCCGAATGCAAGAGCCGAGAAGAAGGAGAAGGGTGATATTCCGGAAGTGGTAGTGCGTTCTGAATTTGTGGACCTCCTGAAATGGGTTGGTTCCGTCGAAACAGATGAATCTGGAGAGGCGACTATTGATTTGGAAATGCCGGATAATCTCACCACATGGAAAATTAAAACCTGGGCGATGGGGCACGGGACCAAGGTTGGAGAGGGCTCTGCTGAGATTGTTACCAGCAAAGACCTGATAGTCCGCCTTCAGGCACCTCGATTTTTTGTAGAAAAAGACGAAGTTACACTGAGCGCGGTCGTCCACAACTACCACGATGAAGCAAAGGATGTATTGGTGGGTCTGGAGTTGGATGGGAAAAATCTGGAAGTGGCAAATGGCACGCCAGAGCGCAGAGTGGCGATCCCGGCAGGTGGCGAAACCAGGATAGATTGGAATGCCATCGTGAAAAAGGAAGGTGAAGTCACCATACGGATGAAGGCGATCACTGCGGATGATTCAGATGCGATGGAGATGAGTTTCCCAGTCTACGTTCACGGGATCGCGAAAACAGAATCGTTTAGCGCAGCAATATCGCCGGAAGATGAATCCACGAAGATTGATTTCAGTATTCCCGGGGAACGTCGTCCGAGCGAGAGTAAGCTAGTCCTCAATTATTCACCTAGCGTGGCTTCTGCGCTGGTCGATGCCTTGCCATATCTGGCAAACTATCCGTATGTTTGTACAGAGCAGACGCTGAACCGTTTCGTTCCGACGACAGTTTTGCATAGTCTCTTGAAGAATCTGGGGCACGACTTGGCGGCGATTAAAGACAAGAGGATCAACCTCAACCCACAGCAGTTGGGCGATGCGAAAGAACGTGCCAAAGGCTGGAGGCCGGACCATCCGGAATGGAATCCTGTGTGGGATGAGGATGAGGTGGCGAAGATGGAGCGCGCGGGAATCGCGAAGCTTCTGGAGCAGCAGAATCCCGATGGTGGCTGGGGTTGGTTTTCCGCCTACGGGAACGATTCTTACCCACATACCACCGCCGTGGTCATGCACGGGCTTCTGCTAGCCAAGGAAAATGGTGCTAAAATCCCTGATGATATGATCAACCGGGGGCTGGAATGGCTCACTGCCTATGAGTCCTCTGAAATCCGGAAAATTCTAAATTACGGAAAGAAAAACAAGAAGCCGAGCAAGCAGAATTCTGATTCTATCGATGCATTGGTCCGGCGCGTATTGGGGGAAGGCGGGAAAAACAATGAGGAAATGACCGCTTTCCTTTTCCGTGATAAGAACAGCCTGCCGGTTTATGCGAAAGCACTACTAGGGCTGGAGTTCCACCGTTTGGATGAAATCGAGAAACGTGATGAGGTCATCCGGAATATCCGCCAGTATCTAAAACGAGACGATGAAAACCAAACCGCCTATCTGGATCTGCCGAACCGCGGGTACTGGTGGTATTGGTATGGTAGCGAGTTCGAGGCGCAGGCCTGGTTCCTGAAGCTTCTCGCAGCAGCAGAACCCAAGGGCGCCGATACCAGGGGCTTGGTAAAATATCTAATAAATAACCGTAGCAATACCACCTACTGGAACTCCACCCGTGACACCGCTTACTGCCTGGAGGCCATAGGTGATTATCTGAAAAACAGTGGGGAAGGAGAGCCTGACCTCAGTGTGGAAATTCTGCTCGATGGAAAATCTCTCAAAACAGTCGAAATCAATAGGGAGAATCTCTTCAGTTATGATTCGTCCGTGATCGTTGCAGGCGATATCCTGACGGGTGGGGAACACAGCATTGAAATCCGTAAATCTGGTAAGGGACCGATCTATGCGAACGCCTATGTCGAATACTTCACTTTAGAGGAGTTCATTACCAAAGCTGGGCTTGAGGTGAAAGTGGACCGGACATTCTACAAGCTCGTCCCAGAGACCAAGGATATCAAAGCTGTGGATTCGAAAGGGCAGGCCATCGACCAGAAGCGCGCGAAATATAAGCGTGTTTTGCTGAAATCTGGAGATGAGGTAAAAAGCGGTGATCTCATCGAGGTAGAGCTAGGAATCGATAGCAAGAATGATTACGAATACCTGTTATTCGAGGATTGGAAAGCCGTCGGCATGGAAGCGGTGGAAGTGCAGAGTGGCTACAACCCGAATGGTTTGGGCGCCTACATGGAATTGCGGGATGAAAAAGTCAGCCTGTTCGTTCAGAATCTGCCGAGAGGCCGCCACAATTTGAATTACCGTCTCCGCGCGGAAATTCCGGGGAAATTCAGTGCGCTTCCTACCAGGGCGGAAGCCATGTATGCCCCGGAACTGAAAGCGAACAGCGACGAGATGAAAATTTCCGTAAGCGACTGACTCCCAACCTAGTTCTCCAGAGAGAGCCGCCTTTTGAAATGGGGGCGGCTCAGGCGAGGTCTTTGATCTTTGTCAAAGGAGCGTTTTTCTGAACGGATGCCATGCCGTTTTTTGCTGCCGCAGTGGATTTATACATCTCACTTTTACCGATGGTTTGGCCGTTGGAGGCTTTGAGAATGAAATATGGATCGCCGGAAGTGGCGGTTTTGAGCTCGAAAAACTTCTCATCCACACCGTGTTTCTGAACGGAGGCAATTCCAGCCTCGGCGGATTTCTTCGTGGCGTAAAGCTGGCTCGTCAGAATCACCTGATGATTTGCAGCTTTGAGGTTAAACATGAATTTGCCGCTGGTGGATTTCTTGAGGTCGTAGGACATGATGTGAATAATTTTTGTATCGGTTAACCGATTAGCAGAGCAGAAGCTTGATGCCAAAGGGAAAAGGATGGCTGGATCTGCCTTTTTCCTGAATTTTGATGCACGGCGGTTGTCCTATGATTTCAGCTAGTCAAATCCGAGCGAGTTGCATTAGGGTGCTGGCAGCCCCCCTTGAAAACCCAAACATGGAAACATCTACTGCTAATTTTATCGAAATTCTGAAGGATCGTATCAGCTCGCTTCGCGATAAGGGCGATGTGGATGAGGCAGTTCATGCCGCGAATGCAGCCGTGGAAAAATGCGAGAGCTCACTAAGTCCCGATCCGGAATCGATTGAGGCATTTGCTGACGTTCTGGAGATTCGGGCGGGTTTGTATCTGGAAATGGGGAAATACCCTGAAGCAGCGGAAGACACTAAGCAGGCGATCGACCAGCTGGATGATAACGCGGATAAAATTGGCCAACTTGGGCGTTTATACGCGATTCTTGGCGCTGCCTACGATGGTCAGAATAGACACGAACGGGTGATCGACTCATGGATGAAGGCGGTATCGTATTTCGAGCGGCACGATCCTCCGTTGATGATGGATGTGGCAGCTATGACGAATAATCTGGGATTTACCGCCAAGGCTGGTGGCGACCTCGATTCTGCAGAGGATTTTTTCCTGAAGTCGCTTGAAATTATGCACGCGGAGGTGGGGCCGAAGCATGAGGAAACTGCGTCGGTTTCCAATAATCTCGGGGCAGTTTACCTAGCTGCCGGATATCTGGAGCAGGCACGTGAGATGCACATGATGGCCCTTGAGACCAGACGCGAAATTTTCGGGGAAGTTCACCCGGATACTGCTCAATCGCACAATAATCTGGCTCTGGCACTTCTGGAAACAGGAGACAAGGCTTGGGCACGCAGGCACTTTGAAAAGTCTCTGGCTGGTTTTGAATCCCTGGGAGAGGGCTATGAGGAAGATCTGGAGGCTGTGGCCTCGAATTACTGCGATTTCTTGAGAAATGAAGGTGAAGGCGCGTTGGCTGAAACGATTGATTTCCGTGTGAAAGAAGTTCTAGGTAAAGTTTAAGCTAGTTGGTAATGATAATCTTATCGGCCTCAGCCGGCTGATTGTTCTTGATGTAGGCCTTCTTGAGGCGGATCAGGGTTTCGTGATCCTTGGGAAAGGCGGAAAGAGCCTCGATGTATGCTTCGATTCCTTCTTTTGTAAGGTTTCGCGCCATGTAGTAGTCACCCAGACGCATAGCCATAGGGGTCAGCAGTGGAGGTGTGCTGAGTAGGGTTACGGTTTTCTGGCGGTCTGTTGCCGCCCTGAACCAATTTAGCGCGGAGCCCCATCCCTCGGGTGGACCGGCAAGGGCGAAGTCCCCGCGGAGTTCCGCTGCCAATACCTCGAGAGCTCGGAAGGAATTCCCCCATTCCGAGCGCTCGCCTACTGCCATGGAAACTGTTTGTTTCTTGGACATGGCCTGTCCGTGGACGGTGAGCGCTTCCATTGCTTTTCTAGCTTCCTCAAGATTCCCTTTTGAAATCAGGCGCTGTGCTTCCAGGTTGAGCCGGATTCCATCGACCCACCAGTAGGACAGCGAGTGATTGATGAATGGGCGCATCTCTTCCGGGGTGGGAAGTGATAGGAGGGCTTTCTCGTGATCGCCATCCGCATTGCGCCTTAGGAGAACGCGTGCAGGTAGAGTTTTGGCATCCCACAGAATCTGACGTGTGCCGGATGCGCTAGGGCGTTCCGGATCGATTTCGGTGTTAGCAATGATTTTCGCGGAAGCGAGGGCATTTTCGAAATCACCATTTGAGGCAAGTGCTGCGACCCGGTAACATTCCGTGCGAATCCAACCTTCGCTATCGGCTGGAGGGCAGTTGGTCTGCTTCACCCAGTTCAGATACAGTTTGGACGCGCGTGAAAAAGAGGCGGCGGCTTTTTCGTGCTCGCCGCAGCGCCACTCGTAGTGGCCGAGCAGGTGGAAATATGGGGCGTAGTCCGGCACCATCTCGCATAATTTGCGAGCCAGGCCGAGGGAAGGGCGGAGGTCCGGCGCTTCTGCCCGGATTAGGAGCAGTGCGTGGAGTGGGAGCGCGCTTCCCGGATCCCGTTTCATAAGATCTTCGAGACGTTTCTCCGCTCCTTCCTGATCTGGTGTGATCGAGCCCATTTCATCATATCCACCACGGCCGAATAGGGATGCGAAAATTTCTGCCTGAACTTCTCCCGGATACTTTTCGACTACCTTGCGGAATGCCACTTCAGCTTCCCGGGGGCCACCTTCGATATATTTGATGAGGCCGTATACATATCCACGCTCCAGTTCTGTCCCGGCGCCTTTTTCCACGAGTTCCAGCATCCTTTGGCTGGCGGCCAGACGGTTGGCATCCGTTTCAGGGGAAGGGGATAGTATGGCCATGATCATTCCCCAGTGGGCCATCAAGCAGTTCGGGTCTTCTTTTAGGGCCACCGCAAAGTGTCTGGTGGCCTCGAATTCCCAGCCTCCGTGCAGATGATTAAGACCTTGCACGGTATGAATCTGGGCTTTTGCAGACGCAGCGCTTATCGCAGTGACCAGACCTTTTCTGAAAGGGAAAATAGTTGGTTCTCCCAGGTTCTTAACGGATTGGGGAATGCAATCATCTATCGAAGGCAGCTCGACTTCAGGTCGGGTTTCCTCAGGTTCCTGTGCGTGGAGAGGAATCGTTACGAAAAGGAGAAAGATAAATGCTAGCAGCTTGGGCATGACGTGACGATGGTGCAGGCTTTGGAATTACCCAAGGAAAATGACGCTGGTATGGGGCTTGCCACAGGGCTACCCTGAAGCCATGAAATTAGGAGTTATCGGGAGCGGAAAAATGGCAACAGCACTTGTAAAGGGTGCGATCACCAGTGGATTGATCCCGAAGGAAAATGTTCTGGGCGTAGCGCGTTCGCAGGCTAGCAGAGATCGTTTTACGGAGGCTACGGGCGCCGTTTCAACAAGTTCACTCGATGAAGCAGTCGAGAATTGCGATGTGCTCTTGCTCGGGACCAAGCCTCAGGATGTGCCAACTGTTCTTGGTGAGAAAATTTTCAAGAAGGCCGGCGGCAAATTGCTGATCTCGGTGGCGGCAGGCGTCACTCTGGATAGTCTTGAGAAAATGACGCCTTCGGGTTTGAGAGTCATTCGGACAATGCCGAATACTCCGTCTTTGGTAGGAAAGGGCGCGGCCGGTTTCTGCCGCGGAAGCCGTGCGACAGATGAGGATTGCGAAGCAACCAAAGCTCTACTGAGTGCGGTCGGGCTATGCACGGAAGTGCCGGAAAAGCTGATGGATGCAGTGACTGGCGTTTCGGGGAGTGGGCCAGCATACATCTATTTGATTATCGAGGCTTTGGCAGACGGTGGTGTCAAAGCCGGCCTTCCAAGGGTTGATGCCCTCAAGCTGGCTGCTCAAACGGTTAGCGGAGCCGCGGAAATGGTAATACAAACAGGAGAACATCCGGCTGTGCTGAAAGATCAGGTCACATCTCCGGGTGGGACCACCATCGCCGGAGTCGCAGTGCTTGAATCGAAAAATGTGAGATCCGCGATGATTGAGGCGGTAATGGCATCCTGCAACCGGGCCAAGGAACTCGGCAAAGCCTAGATCTGAGATCGTTCTATTTTCGGCTTTTCCATAGAGCCAAAGCTCTTATGTTCGCCGCATGACGAAATTCTACCCCCATGCAACTGCGTTACTTATCGGTGCGAGTTTTATGGTATCTTGCGGGACGGACAGCGACACTCGAATGCTGGCAGGGTCCTCCCAGGCTTCGGTTGGCGAAGGAGAGGCATTGTATGCGAAAGCAAAAGCTGCGGATGATCGCGGCAAGCGCTCCTCCGCAATCAAGCAATACGGAAAGGTCGCTGACAAATATCCCATGGCTCCTTCTTCAGCGGACGCACGCTTCCGTCAGGCCGAGCTTTTGGAACAGAGTGGTGAAGTTCTGAAGTCTTTCGATGCATATCAGAAGTTTTTGATCACCTACCAAGGGAGCGGAAGGTATTCCGAAGCTCTCCGGAGACAGGCGAAAATGGCGCAAGGTGCTGCCGATGGTGAGGTAAAAAACTCGTTCCTTGGCCTTAAGTCACGGCTCGATACCAAGAAAGTCGCGGAGATGCTCGGCAAAGTCCGGGACAATGCCCCGCGGTCGGAAACTTCAGCAAAAGCCCAGTTCACGATAGGGGAGCTATATCAAAGCCGCGGTGAGACCAAGGACTCGATCAATGCCTACCAGCAACTCGTAAAGGACCAGCCTGATAGCAAATACTCAGCGGAAGCTCTGTTCCGCGTTGGTGTGGTTCTGATGGCTGCCGCTGACGCAGGAAATCACAACCAGGCAAATCTTGATCTCGCGGGTGAGGCCTTCGATGATTACCTATTGCAGTATCCAGGGCATGCGAAAAACGCGGAAGCCAGAAAGCTCCGAAATAGCCTGAAGGGGCGCGACCTCGAGCAATCCCTGGACATCGCGGAATTCTACTACAGATCTGAACAATACGAGTCCGCGAAGGTTTATTACCGCGAGGTGGTTAAAAATAGCAAATTTGGCACTGCCCACGATAAGGCACAGGCGCGGCTAAAGGAACTTGGTGAGTAACCACTGCAGATATTTTATGAAAACCCTCATCTGCCTCATCTCACTAGTCTTCGTATCCTGTGCGGGATATCAACTCGGAGGAGCTAAGCCACCTTCGCTTTCCGGGGTGAAAACTATCACCGTTCCGATGTTCCGGAATGGAACACTTCACCCGCGTGCCGAAGCCATAGCCACGTCGGCAGTTGCGGGTGCTTTTGTCACCGACGGCACATACCGTATCGCCGGGGAGGAAAATGCGGATGCTGTTCTCGAAGGTAAGGTTGCCACGATAGAATACTCCAATTTACGAAGCTCGAGACTTGATTCCTCATTGGCTGAAGAACTGGTGAACACAGTGAAGATTGACTGGGAGTTGCTGGATGCGAACGATAGAACGAAGGTTCTGGCAAGTGGATCTTCCGAGGGTAGCAGTAGCTTCTACGTCGATTCAAATCTCCAGACTGCACGTCAAAACGCCTTGCCGGATGCGTTTGAAAGAGCTGGGCAGAAGCTGGTTTCCAAACTTGCTCTCGGTTACTGATACATGAATGCCGATGAAGCCTGACCTTCATGATGCCCACAACGACGGGTCAAACTTGTCTCAGGAGGATGAATGGGATGATTCTGACGACGTAGTCGCGGAAAATCCGAAGGTGCTTCCCGAACGGAAGCAGAGTCTTTCTCCGTCAAAATCTGAGAGCAAAACGGCCGACTCTAGCACCCCGGTATCTGCTGAGAGCGAGAAGAAACTTAGACTGACTAAGGTTCAAAATGCTGGTTCATCGGGAAAAAATGGGAAGAAAAGGTCGCAGGTCTTCGAGATCGGAAGCAAGAGCGAAAAAAAATCAGTCTCAAGAGGTAAACCTTCCGTAGCACCTGCTGCGATTAGTCCGGAAGCTGTCAAAGATGAAGAGTCTGCGAAACGCAGGAGGAACAATAAAGACGAGCAGCAAAACTGGGGGCAGCAGACCCAGGACACCACCCTCAAATGGATGCTGGTTTCCGGAATTCTAGTGGTGGCTGGTATTGTAGTTCTTGCGCTTTTCCTAAGTCAAATCATCGGCAAAAAAGAGGTCCGCGAATCCCAAAAATCTATATTCAGTAAAATCGCACCGGTGGTAAGCAAATTTGAAGCCGCTGAAAATGGTGCGGCAGAGGCGACTGTAACCGAGAAATTGATGATTCAGGAACAGCGTGCCAGATCGATTATTGAGGCATACCTAAAAGCTAAAACTCCCGATGATTTTTCCGGATTTATTCGAAAGTCGGATGAGATCATGCCGCTTGTGGAGAAATTCTGGAAGCCGATCGAAGATGTGGATGAAGATTGGAAGCTGGGAAGCAATAGTAATTGGCGGGTAATAAGGGACGGTGGGCTGCATTATGCAATCCTGAATGGAGAGAATCCCGATTTCACCGAATACACGGCATATTTTGTTTTGGAAGGGGAGGACATAAAACTGGATTGGAAAGCCAGCAGTGGTTATAGCTCCGCGAATTTCGCAGATCTTATGAAGGGAGAGGGGGATGCTTCCGAAGTGCGGGTATGGATGTCTCCTGCCGATTTCTACACATTTTCACTCCCTGATGGCGAATTTATGTCTTTCCGACTTTCTGCCCCCAATAGAGAACAAAACCTCTGGGGCTATGTTCCACGTGAAGGGAAACTATTTGAAGAAATAATTCCATTCTTCGCGGCAAGCCAGATCAGTGGGGAGAGGAAAAATGAGGTCCAGGTGATATTAAAACTGGTCGAGGGACCTGAGGGATCAATCGCGAACCAATGGATCATAGAAGACGTGCTGGGGGAGTCTTGGATCGATGGAGAATAATATGAGCGCCGAACAACAACTTTCCTGGTATCACTGCGGACATTGCGGCCAGTTGTTCCGGTCAGAACTTGGCGAGAAATATTCCCGGGCATGTGCTCATTGTGGCAAGAAAACTCACATAAAACTTCAATCAAGTGCCGAACAACCGGAAACAGTCGCAATTCCTCTGTTTGAGACGGAAGCTTCTTCGCATTCAACTGACAGGAAGAAGCGAAACCTTGGCATTCTGAAAGTCGTTCTTATTTGGCTGGTACTGATGACTATAGCTCTGCTGATTCACCGTTACTTCAGAGGTCTGGCAATCGAAGAGGAAATGGCTGAATTGGAAGTTCTCAAACAGCAGAAGAGAGAGGTCGTGGAGAGAGATAGGAAGATTTTGGAAGAATCGTTGGCAAGCTGCCATCAAGCTCTTGTTGGTCTGATTTCAGCAGATTTGAAGGACAAAACCCAATTTATCTGGAACCCTACCGAAAGTTCCAAGGGATTTGAGCATACCTTTGAATCCGGCAAATTTTCACTTCTCGATGTGAATGAAATCCAGCGGGTCTCTGAAGAAACTTTCCAAATTGAAGGAGAGACATTTATCGAAACTCATTGGATGCAAAGTGGTTTGGGTGAATTCGATGCAGTCTTTCGTAAAGATAATGGCAAATGGAAATTGGACTGGAAGCACTTCTCCCGTGCCAGCGATTTTGACTGGATTAGCCTGATCGAGGAGGATGGGGAGGTAGATGGAGAAATGCGAGTGCTCGCGAAAATTACAGAAACCGACAACGATCACCAGACGATGAAGATCGCGGTCTTTCCGAATGGCTTTCTAGACCCGGTGGAATTGCCTGAGGAGCCGATTGTTTTCGCGGTCGATCAATCATCGGACGAGGGCCTGCTGATTAAAGCTGCTGTCGATTTGAAAAAGGCGGGAAGATCTGCCTTCAGAAGGAATGCGATTTCTCCGAAAACGACTGATGTAGTCCGTGTAAGAGCGCGTATCCGTAGGGTGCGGGTAGGCGATATTGTTAAAATTGAGTTAAAGCAGGTAGTCGCCTGTCACTGGATTGATTCGGGAGTTGTGGGTTTCGATCTATCGGAGCTCCGGGATGACCTGTTCTCCGGGAAATAGATCGCTAGCACCGGTTCTCCATGGCCATTTCCATAATCGGGAGTGGATTTTTCCCGGGAAACCATTTTTGGAACGAAATAGCGCCTTGGTTGATCAGTAAGCTGAGACCGTTATCTGTCTTGCAGCCTTTATCCCGGGCATGTTTGAGGAATTTGGTCTCTGCAGGCTGATAAATCGTGTCGTAAACGCAGTGTTTACCAAGAATACATTCAGGCGGGACCACGCTTGGGTCATCAGATTTTAAACCTATCGAGGTTGTCTGTATCAGGAGATCGGCAGAATGGGATCTCTCGACAAGATCGACATCATCGAAAGTAAGCGTGTGAATCTTTGTGCCCGGGGAGATCGCGCTGAGACGTTGGGCGAGTTCTTCAATCTTGCCCAAGCTCCGGTTAACCAATGTAAGATCTGCCGGATGCAGGAGAGCGCACTGAGTCGCAATCGCCTGGCCAGCCCCGCCTCCGGCGCCATAAATGATACTATGTGTTTCACCTAGTTTTAAACCGAAGGCACTGAGCATTGCATTCATAAAGCCAGGGCCATCGCTGTTGAATCCAATGGTCGAACCTTTATCAAAAATGACAGTGTTCACCGTGCCGATTTGGAGCGCCAGGGGGTCGATTACATCGCAGTTGGCAATGGCTTCAAATTTGTGGGGAACGGTAACGTTGCATCCGATAAATCCTAGTCGTTTCATGGAATCGAAAGCTGCGGCAAGCTGACCTGGCAGCACTTCGAGACGTATGTAAGTGGCGTCGAGATTGAATGCATCCAGAGCAGGCTGATGAAGCTCCGGCGAGGCGGAGTGGGCGACTGGATAACCTAGAACAGCTAACTTGGCCGGGGGGCTGAGAGTGGCTGCCTGTGGTAGGGTTTCAATATTATAGACTTTGTTCATCTTGGCTGATCCGAGAGAGGAGAGAGTGAATTGATGCTTTCTTTAAGGAGTCTTGCCGACCACTGCCCCGGTGCAGTTGCCTTATTGCCGATGTATCCGTAGCTCAAAACACTTCCCGCTTGTGCACAAAGCAACCGAGAGACTGGAGCCAGAATTCCCATGCCCATTGTCGATTTGGGAATATTTGAGTCAGCAATTTGAAAATGTGCGAGAGCGGTCAGGTCATCCATGGTCCGAAGTTGACCTGCTACCTTGAATGCGCTGGCGCCAGCGGCAGCGGCCTCTTTTACAGCGATATCCAGAGTGTCGCGTTCTGGGAGTTGATCGAAATCGTGGTATGATGCGATCCATCTGGTCTTGGAAGAGCGCATATCCACTATTAGCTGAGACATCTCTATACAGCTGGCTAGTTCCAGGTCGACAATCGTGGCATAGGGAATTGCTATACGGAGCAGTTCTTCCCTGCTCTTTTGATCTAGATCCACCGGAGATCCTTCAGACGCACGGCGGGCTGTGAAAAGCAGCGGGAAAGGGGATAAATGCTTCCAAAGATCATTCCTCTCCAGCCTTGTTTCGGTTGCAAAAAGATCGAGGCGTATCTCGGCTATATCACACTCCTCGGCGAGTGATTCAGGCGTTGCCTCCCGAAGCGCATCAATGTCTCCGAAGCTGCCGACGACCAGTGACCTCGAGGAGGGGAATCGGAAGTGCTCATGTATCATTCGGGTAGTGATGTCTGCCGGCCGGCATTTCGTCAATTGCTTCCAGCGGACCCGGACCTCAAAAAACGGCATACGTAGAATTATTTCAAATCATTCACGATTTTATCTGGCCAAGGGATGGTTCAAGTTCTTAGTTTCTTTTGAAACCCAAAGTTTATGCGAATCATTACGAAAAGCTTCTTCACAGTCATCACAAGCGCCGCTCTAGGCCTTATTTTTAGCCCATCCGCTCACGCACAGGCGTTCAAGGTGGAGGCCTCATCTCCAGAGTTCGATGATCTTCAATCACCGCAAATCGATGCGGGTGGTGTAGACAAAGGATTCAAGCCAAAGGATTGGCTCGAAGTTGAAGCTTCATTTAACGTTCAGATGCGGCCTGAGCCGATTTCGAAGACTGCCGATCGCGTTCTAGTAAAGTGGTTTGTAGCGGTGGAAAATCCGGATAAACGAGGCACCTACCTTCTTCTTACGAAGGATGTTACACATGTGAATGTTCCGCTGAACGAGGAAATTTATTCCTCGATTTATCTCTCTCCCGCTTCCCTTAAGCGTCTGACTGGAAGTGATCGTGGTGGTAAGCGTGCTGTTTACCTCGTGGGGTATGAAATTCTCATTAATGGAGAAAAAGTGGCTCAGGAAACCAACAAGAGCGATGCAGGTTGGTGGAACCAGACATCTGACAAGATTGCCCGTACGGACACCGTCCCTCTTTTGAATAAGAGTGAGACCCCTTTTGCCAATTTGTGGTGGGACCGCTATGCGGAAATCCTCATTGAACGCCGCTAGGCCGTTTCATTAGTTGCTTTCAACGCACAAAATATCGAAAACCCGATTACAGATTTACCGACCGAATACTTATTATGGCCGACTCCCAAACTACTATTGCACTCAATATAGGCTCCCAATGCATATCTGCTGCAGTTTTTGAAACATCCAAAAGTGGGGGCTTGGTCCTCAAAGGATATGATTCAGAGAACATCGAGGCTGATCCGGCACTCGAAGCGAGCAGACAAAACCAGGTTGAGTCCGCGATCAACGATATCGTAGGACGACTGAAAATTTCCAAATCCAAGGTCCGATACACGATATCCGGGCAGTCGGTGTTCACGCGTTTCGTGAAACTCCCGCCAATTCAGGATGATAACATTGATCAGTTGGTAACCTTTGAGGCACAGCAACACGTTCCTTTCCCTATTAACGAAGTTGTTTGGGATTATGAGCTTATAGAAGGTGGCGAGGAGAAAGAGGTAGTGATTGTCGCCATCAAAGGCGATGCCCTCGACGAGATAAATGACACGGTCACGAAAATCGGTCTCCAGACAGTCGAGGTGGATGTTGCGCCTATGGCACTCTACAATGCTTTTCGATCGGCCTACGGCGCCCCGGAGGAACCGACCCTCCTGATTGATGTTGGTGCAAAAACCAGCAACTTGCTTTATATCGAGGGGAAACAATTCTTCACACGGAGTGTTGCAATCGGCGGGTCATCAGTGACTTCCGCAATTGCAAAGGAGTATGGAATCTCGTTCCAGGAGGCGGAAAACCAGAAAATCGTAAACGGTCTGGTAGCGCTCGGTGGAGGACATACTGAAAACCTCGACGAATCGGTTGCCGCTCTGGCGATGACTATTCGCAATGCTCTCACCCGCTTGCCGGCGGAAATAGCAAGAACTACCAACTACTTCCGTAGTCAGCACGGAGGTAGCGCGCCAAAACGTGTCTACCTTGCCGGCGGTGGTGCTAACCTTCCCTACACGTTGGAATTCTTTCATGAAAAATTGAATCTTCCGGTAGAATTTTTCAATCCACTTTCACACGTTGCCATTGGTAAGGGAATGGACACGGAACAACTCCAAAGTGTCGGCCATACCATGGGCGAACTCGTTGGTCTAGGCCTTCGCGGGATCGGGAAATCGACGATCAACATTGATCTAGTTCCATCAGCGGTGGAAGAAACCCGCGCTTCCAACAAGCGCAAGCCGTTCCTAATCGCTGCGGCTGCAGTTCTGGTTTTCGGTTTCTTGCTCTGGGCCATCTTCTCCAATCTTGCAGCAAGTAAGGCTCTGGATAAGAATAGGAGAATGGCGGAAATGGAGCAGCAGTTGTCTCCGATTGAACGAGGAATCAGCGGCCTTCTCAAGAAGGAGGAAGACCTCAAATCCAAGGCAAATGCCTATACCGAAATTGAAGCGGATCATGCATACTGGTTCGATCTGCTCGGGGAAATTGGCGGTGCATTTGCAAGCGACTCGGTTTGGATCACTAAAATGGTGCCTTTGTATAAGTATGATTCTAATCCCGAGGAAGGGCAAAAAGGTGAACTCAATCCAGCAGTCGAACTAAAGGTGACCGGACAATCCTCAACAGGCAGCTCTATAAAAAGTGCTCCAACAGTTCAAGCACCGGAAAATGACAAGAAGTCAAAGCGGAAGAAGAAAAATGAGGTAGTCGAAATCCCAGCTCTGGCAGCCAATGCAATAGTTGTAGAAGGGTTTTGGAGAGAAAATCCAAAAAGCCAAGGGGTTGTTTCCGAGCTCCTGGCGAGCCTCAGGGAAAATTCCAGGGTGTTTGACTTTACCGTCCCCGGAAAAGAAGGCGAAACCCTCAGTGATGAACAAATTTTAACAATCAGCGCAGTAGGTGAGGAGGGTGATTTAGGCTTTCCATTCCGATTGGTCCTTCCTCTCGCCCGCCCTGTCACCTTGAAATAATTTACAGGTAATTTTATATGAACTGGATCAAATCAAACCCTTTCGTCTCAATACTCTCAGGTATTACTGCAGTAATCTGCGCAATCCTGGCATTCATCGCAATCAAGAGTGGTTCCAAGTATAACGAGTTAAAATCTTCCTTCGATGAGTCATTCCAAAATGTCTCTAAATCTGAAAGAAGTAAGTTATACCCAACAACTGAAAATCGTGCAGCGAAAACTAAAGCATTAGCAGACTATCGGGAAAACATCGATGAACTCCGTGGGCTTTTTGACAAATACAGAAACGAAGACCTCGAGAAAATCAGTCCTCAGGATTTCACTGTTCGTCTTAAGACTGCAACCTCCAAAGTGACTACAGCTCTGGAAGATGCAGGATGCGAGGTGCCTGAAAACTTCTTCCTGGGTTTTGAAAGTTATCGGACAAAACTAGCGAATTCGGGTTCTACAGCAATTTTGGACTACCAGCTCAAAGGATTCGAAAACGCTCTTTTGGCATTGGCTGATGCTCGCCCTACAGAGCTACTCAAAATCTATCGGGAACCTAGCCCTGAGGAATCGGGACAGACATATGAACCGGGCGAAAATGAGATTTCACGTAACTTTGGGATGGAACTGACATTCAAAGGATCGGAAGCATCGGCTCGCGAATTTCTTTCAGCGCTTGGCAAAACGGAGCCTAATTACTACATCATCCGATGTGTTAGTGTTCTGAATGAAAACGTTGAACCGCCTAAAGTATCGGACGCAAGTTTCGAGAAAGATAGAAAGGTGGAAGCCGCAGCTCCAGCTTCAGGTAATCCGTTCGGCGATGGTTTCGACTTCTCTGGGTCTGAAGACAGTGGCTCCGAGGAGTCAGGGGAGGGGGACGCGTCAGCGGAGACAGAGGTTGCCGCACCTGCTCCAGAAGTTGATACAACCCGAATTCTTGCTCAAGTTTTAGGTAGCGAGGAAATCGTTGTCTTCGTCCGATTTGATTTAACTTTGTTTTCCCCAACTGAAGAGTTGCCGAAACCCTGAACCTAGTAACTAACCCAATTTAATATGTCTTGGTTTTCCGAAAATTATGAAAAAGCCGCCCTTGGCGGTGGGGCTGTAATTGCCCTTGGCCTAGCTTTTGCCGGATGGCAAAAATTCAGCACTGTAGATGAAAGCTTCAGTGACAGTGCCCGCGGAAGCGGTAGCAACGATCCTGCAGTTGAGAGTGCTGACTCTGTTGCTACAGCTAAATCCTCTTTTGAGCTGAAACGGCAGTGGCGGCAAGGTGCAGACGGATCCCGTCCTGTTGACCTTTTCACTGGTGTGCCGCTTTTTGTTAACAAAAATGATAAGAGCAACCCTGTTGATCTGATTGAGGGCTCAATGGTCCACGATCCTATTCCCAACCAATGGTGGATTGAGAATAGGCTCGATCCTGGTTTCGGTGATTCACCGGAGCGTGATGCAGATGAAGATGGCTTCTCGAACCTTGCGGAATTCCAAAGTGAAACGGATCCAAATGATGCACGCGACTATCCCCCACTGATCTCAAAACTGAGGTATGTCGGTGACGAAGCTGTGGAGTGGTACGTTCGTCCTGGTTTTGCAGGGGCAAACGGTGAATATACATTCGAATACGGTGATTCCCTCCGACGCTCAGCCAAAGTTGGTGCTGCTGACCCTATTCCGGTTGGTGGGCTCTTTTTCGATGAGGGCCCCATCAAAAATCGTTTCAAATTCGTAGGCTCGGAAGAGACCAAGGAAATGAACGAGCGGATGAAAACCGAAGTAGATGTTACAATGATCAGTATTGAGGATCAAAAAGCCAATAAGAAGGGGACAGTGTATAAGATTCCGGCAAAATTCCGTAAGGCCGAGGTCCGGAACTATTCTCACTTTGATCGAACTGCGGTGCTTAGCCTTGAGGCGCTGGGTCGTGACGGCCAAGAGTTTAAGGTGGAGGAAAAAACAACCTTTTCCCTGCCTCCAGGCAAGGACGCCAAGGAATTCAAAATCATCGAAGTTACCCCTGAAAAAATTATTGTGGAAATCACTAAAGCTGAAGGAGATATCCAGCTCCATGAAATCCTGAAGGGTTCTACCGGCCCTCAAGCACAATAATTTCGTTATTCATTAAAAAAATCAGAAAAATCTCTTTTCAAATTCCCGCATTATCTCCAAAACCTAAACGTTCCTATGCAAAAAACGCCAACGTATCTTAGAAGTCGAACAGCCATTACACTAATGGCTCTCGCAGCCACCATGCCGGCAACAGTATCATTAAGCCACGCAGGTGAGGGTGGCTATGGCTACTCAAGTCTAGCTCAACGCGAAATCATCAGACGCCAAAATGCTGTGGCACAGTCTGATAAGCTTCTGATCGAAGGTCGTGAGGCATATGCCAAACAGGATTATCAGCTTGCAGTTGAGAAGTATCGTCAGGCATTGAACACTTTGCCAGACGCACCGTCTCTTGCTGATCGTCGTGTAAGCTACACGGAGCACCTTAGTGATGCGAGTGTAGCTCTGGCCCAAGAATATCGCAAAGTAGGTAAATACGAGGAGGCACGAGTTCTTCTTGATGGTGTTCTTTCCGCCGACGTAGATCCGAACAATATCGCAGCCAAGGCTGAATTGGGATATCTCGACGATCCTATTCGCACAAACCCGGCTCTTACATATGAGCACACTAAGAACGTAGATGAGGTTCGCCGCGGTCTCTATATGGCCCAAGGTAACTATGATCTCGGTAAATACGATGATGCGAAGGTCGAGTATGAAAAAATCCTGCGTGTCGATCCTTACAACACCGCAGCACGCCGCGGAATGGAAAAACTGGCCTCTGCAAAGAGCGATTATTACCGCGCCGCCTACGATCACACCCGCGCTGAGCTTTTGATGCAGGTGGATCAAGCCTGGGAACTGTCGGTTCCAGCTGAAGTGCCTACTTTCACTGATAATGGACTTGGTCCAAATTCTGACGATACCGGTGGAGTCGCTTACATCACCGAAAAACTTAGACGTATCGTTATTCCTCGTATCGACTTCGAGGATACAACCGTTGAGGAAGCTATTGATTTCCTACGTTTGCGTTCAGCAGAGCTTGATACTCTGGAGCTTGATCCAGATAAGAAGGGAGTTAACTTCGTGATTCGTCGTCCTCGTGCAGACGTTGGTGGCGGACAATCCAGTGGTCTTGACGCTGCATCAGGAGCAGATCCACTTTTAGGTGGAGGAGATCCGGGCTCACTTCGAATCAATGAGCTCCGTCTTCGTAATGTGCCATTGGCTGTCGCTCTGAAATATATCGGAGATGCTACAAAACTTCGTTATAAAGTTGATGATTTTGCTGTAACACTTGTTCCTCAGACCGAGACTGGCGAGGATCTCTTTACACGTACTTTCCGCGTTCCACCCGACTTTGCGAGTATGTTGAATTCCGGAGGTGAGACCACTGGAAGTAGCGATGCTGACCCATTTGCCGATACGGGTGGTTCAGGTGTTGGGACGCTTCAGGCCCGGCCGCCAATTATTGATCTCCTGAAACAGTCAGGAATACAGTTTTCGGACGGTAGCTCAGCAACTCTCGGATCTTCCGGAACACTTCTGATCACGAATACACCTTCAGAGCTCGATAAAATCGAGCAACTGATCGAGACATTTGTGAATCGTCAGCCGAAGCAGGTTAAGATCACTACAAAATTTGTTGAGATTTCCCAGGAGAACAACGACGAACTCGGCTTTGACTGGGTAGTTACTCCGTTTGGACTTGGTGGCGACGTATTTGGCTCAGGCGGCACAGCCGGTAACGGCTCCGGACGAATCGGAACCGACTTTGTCAGTCCTGTAAACGGGAGTACCGTTTCGGGAATCAGCGGGACCGACGACGTCAGTAACATCGTTACAAGCGGTCTTCGAAGCGGTGACTACGCAGTTAGTGGAAACAGCATTGATTCAATTCTGAATAACCCGGATCGTACGGCTCAATCGTCAACAGTGGCGCCAGGAATTCTTGGCCTCACCGGACTATTTTCCGATGGGCAGGTGCAAGTTATTATGCGTGGTCTTGCACAGAAGAAGGGGACTGATCTGATGACGGCCCCATCTGTCACCGCTCGCTCCGGTCAGAAGGCAACTATTGAGGTTATTCGGGAGTTTATCTATCCAACCGAATATGAGCCCCCAGAACTTCCGACGACCGTTGGAAGCTCCACTACCAGTGACAGCCTCCTTACCGGATCTAGTTCTTCAAGTTTCCCGGTAACACCTGCGACTCCGACAGCGTTTGAGACAAAGAACACAGGTGTCACACTTGAGATCGAGCCTACGATTGGTGAGAATGATTTTGTGATCGATCTTCGTTTCCTTCCGGAAATTGTCGAATTCGAAGGCTTCATCAACTACGGTTCACCAATTCAGACTCCATCGACCGATGCTCTGGGTAATGCGATCACTACCGTGATTACTGAAAACCGGATTGAGATGCCGGTGTTCTCCAAGCGCAGTGTCAATACTTCGTTGACGATCTACGACGGCTACACTGTAGCTGTAGGTGGTCTGATGCGTGAGGATGTCCAGAACGTGGAAGATAAGGTGCCTATTCTTGGAGATATCCCGATCATCGGGCGTCTGTTCCAGACCAAGGGTGAAAACCGAATCAAGAGCAACTTGATCATCTTCGTAACTGCCCAGATCATTGATGCTACTGGTCGTCCGCTCCGCGGGTCCGACTCAGGTGGTGGTGCAGTGCCAGTTACATCCGGTGGCGGAGATTTCGGTGACGGAGTCCTTCCTCCACTCGATCCGATCGAATAAGAAGAAATCGAGATTTCATTTTTAGCAAAAGGGCAGGAAGTAATTCCTGCCCTTTTCTTTTGTAGAAATCTCTGAATCAGCGACTCTTGGAAATGCAGAAGAAGGCGTTGTTGATTGTCTTGGATTCGGTTGGTTGCGGAGATGCACCAGATGCCCCAGAATACGGTGATGCAGGTGCGAACACCCTGGGTCACCTGCTGGAAGAATACTCCGAGCTGAAGCTGGAGAATCTGTTCCGATTGGGGCTTGGGCGATTGCTAGATCTTGAGCGTCAGGACAAGGTCAATTTCATTAATTCCTCAGACTGCTACCGTCTCACGGAGTCCTCGGTTGGGAAGGATACTACGACAGGGCACTGGGAGTTGATGGGACAGGTGATAGATGAGGGCTTCTATACATGTGATAAATTTCCAGCGTGTCTGGTGGCAAAGCTCGAAGCGAGAGTCGGCATCGGTTTCATCGGAAATAGGGCTAGCTCGGGTACCGTTATTCTTGAAGAGATGGGTACCGAGCATGTTAGGACTGGACACCCTATTCTCTATACTAGTGCGGATAGTGTAATGCAGATCGCCGCGCATGAGGAAGTATTTGGCTTAGCGGAACTCTACAAAGTCTGTGAAGAGGCGCGTAAACTACTCGATGAAGAAGGATTCAGGGTTGGTCGTGTGATTGCCCGTCCGTTTATTGGAAATACAAAAGATGGCTTTAAAAGGACTGGAAATCGTCATGATTATTCGCTCATGCCGGATGCAACAGTTTTGAATAGATTGGAATCCAATGGCGTGAAGGTGACAGGAGTGGGTAAGATTTCCGATATCTTTGCAGGGTCCGGTATCTCTAAGTCTTACCCTACAAAAAGCAACAGGGAAGGAATGCAGAAGATTGATGAGTTGTGGCGGGGGGGGACCGATGGGGATGAGTTTATTTTTGCCAACTTGGTAGATTTTGATTCCTTGTTCGGTCACAGAAGGGATCCAAAAGGATATGCCGCCTGTCTCGAAGAATTTGATAAATGGCTGGGTTCATTTCTCACAACCATCGAGACATCGTCTTTGGTAATTATTACCGCTGATCATGGAAACGATCCATTCCATACGGGCACTGACCACACTCGAGAACAGGTTCCATGCTTTGTAATTTCCAAGGATTTCAGACCGGAGGAGCAGTTCAGTGTATTTTCTGATGTCGGTAAGTTCATCGAGAAATATTTCTCATTGAAATGAGATCTTGCCATTATGCGGTTTTTAACATAATTCCCAATAGTCATCCCAGCATGTATGTGGGTTGGCGTGCTTCGTCCGGTCCTTCACGCCATGGTCTCGGGAAGTATTGATTGCAATGGCGTGATTCAAAGAAAAAGAAAATGGACATCTATGTGGGCAACCTGCCCTACACCGCTACCGAAGAAGACGTAACTGATCTCTTCGCCGCATACGGCCCAGTCGATCGGGTAAAAATTATCACAGACCGTGAAACTGGCCGCTCCAAGGGGTTCGCTTTTGTCACTCTGGGAGACCAAAGTCAGTTAAACACAGCAATCGAAGCTCTCGACGGACAAGATTTCCAAGGGCGCGCACTTCGTGTGAACGCATCTGAGCCAAAAGCACCACGTCCAAGCGGCGGCGGTGGCGGCTATGGTGGCGGCGGCGGTGGTGGTGGTGGTGGCGGCGGCTACGGCGGTGATCGTCGTGGCGGCGGTGGCGGCGGCTACAAAGGCGGCGGCGGTGATCGTCGCGGTGGTGGTGATCGTCGTGGCGGCGGTGGCGGCTACAAAGGCGGTGGTCGTAACGACGACTGGTGATATCTGATATCACCTAGCTAAATACTCTCTCACCCGTTTCCCTTACCGGAAACGGGTGTTTTTGTTTTGAGAGTCAGAGGTAAACTCTTTCTACCCGTGTGGTGATTCCAGTGAAGATTTCCCATGGAATCGTGTCCGCTAGAGTCGCAACTTCGTCGACAGAAATGTGCTCTCCAAATAACTCTACTTCGGCTCCCGGGGAGACGTTACTATCAATAGGGAGGCCGATAATTAGTTGGTCCATGGTTACACGGCCTAGGATAGGGAATTTTTTCCCATCAATACATACGTGGGCTCCTTTTCCAGATAGTTGCCGAGGGTAGCCATCCCCGTAGCCAATGCCTACGGTTGCAATACGAGTAGGTTCGGTAGTGATGAAGCTGTGTCCGTAGGATAAACTATGCCCGGCGGGGACCGTTCTGACTATGCTGATCCGCGACTTCAGGGACATCACGAGATGAAGGTTTTTCTGAAACTCCGGAAATGGTGAAACGCCGTAGACCATCAGGCCCGGCCGAGCCAGGTTGCAGGTACCTTTCTTATACCCAATTATTCCTCCGCTATTGAATAAATGGCGCCATTTGAATTTTTCGGCACCACCCAGCTGTGTGATCGAATCCTCGAATGATGCGATTTGCCTGTAGGTGAAGTCCTCATCTTCATCCGAGGAGGAAAGGTGGGATGAAATACCCTCGATGAGAAGTGATTCAAGTTCCCGGAGACGTATGATGTTTTCCGCTAATTGGTCGGGTAGGAAGCCGCCACGCCCCATTCCTGTATCTACGGCAATGTGTACGGATAGTTTTACTCCTCGAGTTTCAGCCAGTTGGTTGAAGGATTCAGCTTCGGAGAGGGTCGAGATACATGGTGTGATGTTTCGGGCGACAATTTCCTCCCGCTCTTTCTCCCACGTCGCACCTAGTAGATAGATCGGTATATCGACTCCGGCTTCGCGAATTCTCCGGGCTTCCCCTATGTTTGCGACTCCTAGAAATGCGACCCCTTGCTGCTGCATCACTTCGGCGATTCTTTCTAACCCGTGTCCGTAGGCTCCTGCTTTCACTACGGCCATTATCTCGCATCCGGATTTTTCTGCGGCGTATGAGAGATTCTTCTTCAGATTCTCCAGATTGATTTCCACCCATGATCGTGGAGGGGAAATTGGCATTTCGGTTTGGTTCACAGGATTGAGATTAGATGCGTGAGGGATCCGTGCAAGTGAGTCTATACGAAATATAATGTTTGAACTTACAGCTTGCTCCGGCTCTGTGCGGTGCCACTTTTTGTAGAAATGCGAAGCTGTTTTCTTGCCCTATCACTACTGTTCCTAAATCAAGCTGGTGGTAAGGAGGCTTTGAAAATCGAAGGGTTGGCGTGGCCCGCGCTTTCGCCTGACGGAGAGCAGCTTGTTTTCGAATGGTTGAACGATATTTGGCTGGCTCCATCCAACGGAGGGGAAGCGGTGAGGGTTCTGAAAACTGATTCAAGAGAGGCGTATCCAAAATTCTCACCGGACGGAAAACGGATTGTTTTTTCATCCGAGAAAGATGGTGCCCCGCAGCTTCACTCAATGAAGTTGGATGGGTCTGACCTAGAGAAGCTCTCCTGGCAGACGGAAGGAAATGTGCTTGAGGCCATTTCGCCTGATGGTGAGGTGGCTATTTCGAGGGGCGAAAGGGATGATGCCGGCTATAAGGAATACCGGTTGCTGAAAACTAATTTGGAGAAGGAGTCACGCGAGGTGATCCTGTTTGATGCTTCAGCACATTCGGTAGCCATTTCTCCTGAAGGTGGGCGTTACCTTTTCTGTAGAAAAGGGGAACAGCTTTACCGTCGGGGTTACCATGGCTCCAGGGCGTCTGAAATTTTTCTTTATGATGAATCCAAGCAAGGTTTCCAAAAGCTGATTTCAGAGAAATGGGAGGCAAGATCTCCGTTGTGGATGCCTGACGGAAAGGGGTTCTATTATGTTTCGAATCGCGATGGCACATTCAATCTTTGGGAGAAGAGGCTCGCCGGGGGAGAGGATCAGCAGCGCACCTTCTTTAAGAGTGAAGCTGTAGTTATTCCTGTAATTTCGATGGATGGCGGAGTGATTGTTTTCCGTGCGGGGCAGACGGTGTATCGCTACGAACCTAAAAGTGATAAAAAGCCGGTGGAGGTGAAATTTTTCACCAATGAGAAGATTTCCGGGAGTTCTGTTAGGAAGCTAAGAGTGAACGGAACGACTGCTGTGGCATTTGACGGGGAGGCGAGGAGAATCGTTTTTTCTGCCGGGGGAGATCTTTGGATGATGGCAATGGGAGATGATGAACCAGTACGGTTGACGTCAAGTGACGAGATAGACGAGTTGGAACCACAGCTATCCCAGGATGGAGAGACTCTGTATTTTCTGAAAGATAACGGTCTTGAGGAGAAGGTATGCCGTGCATCGGTGGATTTTAAGAATGGTAAGATTCTCGGTGAAAAAGTGATTGCTGACGGGAGGCGATCGAAGAAAAGTATGAGAATCAGCCCTGACGGTGGCTGGCTTTCCTGGCTGGAAGGTACGGGAGATCTAGTTACTGCATCCACTAAGGGCGGAGAGCCGAAGGTGGTCATGGCGAACTGGGACATGCCGACATATGACTGGTCACCAGACGGGAAATGGCTGGTGGCTGCAGGCAAGGATATCCATTCCAACCGGGATATCTGGCTGGTGCCGTCCGATGGACATGCGGATGTGGTGAACCTGACCCGTCATCCTGCTTTTGAAGGGTCCCCAAAGTGGTCGCCGGACGGCAAGACAATCGTTTTTGTGGCACGGCGTGATACCGATGAGCTCGCCAGATTATGGATTGCCGAAATCGGGGATTATCTCGAAAATGAGGATTGGAACACACTTGAAGTGCAACCTGTGGAAACAGAGATCAGTGAGCCTTCACGGATATGTTGGGCAGAGGATTCGAAGTCTGTTCTTTTCCAGAGTAAGGACAAAAAGGATAAGACGGTTTATTCGCTGTCGATCAAAAGCGGTAAGGTTTCGGAATTCGCCGACTTTCGTGGAATTCCGGTAAAGGACATGCGAGAGGATTTCTCCCTATGGAGGATCGATCGTGTGCCGGCAGTTCTCAGGGATGGAGATTTGGTGGAGTTCGAGTTCTCATTTCTGCTGGAGCAGGACCGGGAGAAACGCCTGAGGCTTGGATTTCGTAGAATTTGGAGAACGCTTGGTGAGAGGTTCTATGATGAGACTATGAACGAGACCCAATGGGGTCCAATTCTGGAAAAATACGAGGATGCCGCCGTTGCTGCTTTCGAATCCCGGCAATTTGATCGGGTGGTGGCGCAGCTTCTTGGCGAGCTGAATGCCTCACATTTGACCTTTAAAACGAATCCGTGGGGATTGAAATCAAAGGATGTAAAGGTAAAGAAGCCTACTGCTCATCCTGGGCTTGAGTTTGAAAATAGATGGGAAGGGCCCCTTGTGGTCAGACGGGTCATCGAGGGTTCCCCGATTTCAAAGGTGAAGAATCCACCGGTTGCAGGAGAGATCGTCCTGAGAATCGGCGGGAGGGATGTGGATGGAAGTTCGCCATTGAGAGGTCTTTTCAACGGTGGGGAAGACCGAGCGATGCCAATCGTTTTGAAGAATAAATCCGGCAAAGAGCGGGCATTGGAGCTGGTTCCGATTTCCTATGACGAGGCCAGAAGACTGAATGGTGAAAATCAAATAGCGAATGCCGAGGCAGTGGCGGAGACGAGCGGACTTAGCTATTTACGCTTCAGTAGGATGAAGAGCTCTGATCTGAGGGAGCTAGAAATTGAAGTTTATCGAGCTTCGTTAGGATCCAAAGGTCTGATCCTTGATCTTCGTGATAATACCGGTGGTAGGGTCGCTGATGAGCTGTTGAGCTTATTTTGTCAGCCGGTGCATACTTTTACCGTTCCGCGCGATGGTCCGAGAGGTTACCCCACGGACCGAAGAGTAAGTACGTCATGGGATGGACCGATGGTCGTTCTTTGTAATGAGAACACGTTTTCAAACGCCGAGATATTCTGTCATGCATTCAAGAACCTCGGGAGAGGTAAGCTTGTCGGAATGCCTACGAATGGAGGAGTGATTTCCGCGGTGGGAATCGACATTCCCGAAATGGGTGAGCTACAGATCCCTTTTCGTGGCTGGTTTCATGCAAAGACCGGGCAGGACCTGGAGCTTAATGGTGCAGTGCCGGATGTGTTGGTAGCCTTTGATCCGGCGGATCAGGTAAAGGGGAGCGATCCACAGCTGGAGAAAGCGATTGAGGTTTTGAATGAGGAGGTTTCCGAGCAAGGACCACTTGTTCAGCCCAAATATAAATTTGAGGTTAGTCCTTCAGATGACGCAGCGCCTCAATAATTGCCGGGATCAGCATGGGTAGACATTCGCCGATTGCCTTGGGTTTTCCAGGTAGGTTTACGATAAGTGATCGTCCCCTTGTTCCTGCGGTAGACCGGGATAGTATGGCCGTAGGGACGGCTTGGAAGCTCTTCATCCGCATGATTTCACCGAAGCCGGGAAGTTCCCTGTCGATTACGGCTTTGGTGGCTTCCGGAGTATTGTCCCGGCGGGAAGGGCCGGTTCCTCCTGTTGTTAGGATTAGATCACATTGATCTTCATCAGAAAGCTTGCGGAGAAGATTTTCTATATCGTCGCGATCATCAGGCATCACCAAACGGATCCACTGAGGAGTTCCGAATCCTGCCTCTGAAATGATGCGCTCGATCTCGGGGCCGCTGAGATCCTCGTAGATTCCCGCGCTTGCCCTATCGCTAAGTGTCAGACGGGCGATTTTCATTCTTTGGTTTTACCGGTGACTTTGATTTCGGAGATAACCATTGATTTATCAACGGCCTTGCACATATCAAAAATGGTAAGTGCTGCGACCGAGACTGCAGTGAGGGCCTCCATTTCCACTCCTGTTTTGGCAGACGTGCGGGCGGTGGCGCTGATAGCTACCCCAAGGTCTTCGATTTGGAAATCAACGTCCACCTTGTCCAGTGGCAGGCTATGGCAGAGGGGGATCAGTTTATCCGTGATCTTCGCCGATTGGATGGCTGCAATTCTAGCGACAGTTAGCACATCACCTTTCGGGAGAGTTTTGTCGCGAAGTGCGGTAGAAGTTTCTGCCGCGCAGGAGATGAAGCCACTTGCGGAGGCTGTTCGCTTTTGAACGGGCTTCGAGCCGACATCTACCATACGGGCGGTCCCTTCGGAATCGAGGTGTGAGAAATTTGTCATGGGGTGGGTGGATAGTTATTTAGTGGGGTGGGGGAGGTCGAGCAACAAGGTTTGAGGAGGGTTTTCATCGACTCGGATCAGCGCGTTGGTGCCGGAAAGCGAAAAGGTATCGCCGGATGTGGACCAGGGTTTAGCCGTAGCGGCTAGGGTAGAGGAATTAGCTGAAACCTGGGCTGGCCAGTATGTCTGGCGGCGGTTTGGTTTCAGTAGGTCAGGATTGGTGATCTCTAGATCGAGAAAGTCCCACGCTGGCGGGTTCCCGGTCATAAGCTCAAGGGCGAGGCGTATGGCAACGTGAAAGCAGACGAAATGAGAGACAGGATTGCCGGGAATAACGAAGGCGATCTGATTTCCTTTCGTGGCAAAGGTGAGGGGTTTGCCGGGGCGGAGGTCGACTTTGTTAAAATGAATTTCGAAGCCCATTTCTTGCAAAACCGCAGCTCCGTGATCGTGATCGCCGACGCTGGCGCCACCGGATATAAGGAGCAGATCCCACCCCGACTCCGCACAGGATCTGATGGCATCGGGATCGTCTGAAATGCGATGGGAAGTGGCGCTGAGTGAAAGGGATGCAAGTAAGCCGGAGATGAGGCTGGAATTACTATCGCGGATTTCCCCAGCGGCTGGGATCCTTTCGGGCCCTACCAACTCGCTGCCTGTGGCGATATGGAGAATCCTCGGAGTGGAGATAACCAGAGGTCTGGTATTGCCGGTTTGAGCTAGAACTGCCATTTCTGCGGCCCTGATTTTGGAGCCTTTATTTAGTACTGGATCGCCTCTCTCCGCTTCCGAACCGCGCTGACGGATGTATAAGGAGTCCGAGAAAGTATCAATCGTGAGTGTATCTCCATCTCTGGTGCAATCTTCCTGCATGACTACCCGGCCACCGTTTACCGGAAGGAGGGCACCCGTGGAAATTCTCATGGCCTCACCTCTTAAGAGAGTTTTCTCCGGGACCTCGCCGGCTGCGATTTCTCCGGTGATCCGGAACTTGCCCGCGGTTTCTTCTTTCCTGATGACGTAGCCATCCATCATCGAGCGGTCTGCGGATGGGTATGTGGCGTCCGCTAGAATATCTTCTGCAAGTATTTGCCCGTGGGCTTCCGTGAGGTCAATTTTCACGGAAGGAAGTGATGAAGTTTTATCCGCAATTATTGTTCTGGCCTGTTCCAATGAGATCACGATGTGAGGCTGCCATGGCGACGGGTGTGTGAACACTTTGAAACAGGAAATTCCGTGTGGTTGACGGTGGCTTGTGTGCTAGCTTCCGGGTATGAGCGCAGGAGGAAGGGGCCGGGTGGCATTTTATGATACGAAGCCGTATGATACTGCGTCTTTCGAAGGAAAATCCGCGAAGAGCGGTCTGGAATTCGAATTTCACGATTTTCGCCTGTCCGCCTCAAACTCTGCCTCTGCGCAAGGATGCATCGCGGTGTGCATTTTCGTGAACGATAGGATGGATAGGGATTGCCTGGAGGCTTTGGCCGGGATGGGGGTAAAGTTGGTCGCACTGAGATGTGCGGGTTTCAATAATATAGATTTGGAGGCGGCCGCAGAGTTGGGGGTTTTGGTGGTCCGGGTGCCTGCTTATTCGCCCTATGCGGTAGCCGAGCATACTGTTGCGCTGCTGCAGACGCTGAACCGGAAAATCCACCGCGCTTATAACCGTGTGCGGGAATTGAATTTCTCGCTTGGTGGACTAGTCGGTTTTGATCTCCATGGAAAAACCGTGGGGATAATGGGCACAGGGAAAATCGGTAGAATCACTGCCCAGATCTTTCGCGGCTACGGCTGTGAGGTGTTAGCCTATGATCCTTTCCCTGAAAATAAATGGGCGGATGAAAACAAAGTCAGCTACGAGAAGCTGGAAGACCTACTTGCATACAGTGATGTGGTGAGCCTTCATATGCCGCTTACCAAGGACACGTTCCATATACTGAATGGTGAGACAATTTCTCAAATGAAAGACGGTGCCTTCCTATTGAACACCAGCCGAGGGAAGCTAGTGGATAGTGCCGCCGTAATATCCGCCCTGAAAAGAGGTAAACTAGGTGGAGTCGCCCTGGATGTTTATGAAGAAGAAGAAGGGGTATTTTTCGAGGATCTTTCCGGAAGTCCGCTCCAGGATGATGTGCTTTCACGCCTGCTGACTTTCCCAAATGTGTTGGTTACCGCTCATCAGGCATTCCTGACGAATGAGGCGCTGAATGCGATTGCCGAGACGACCGTGGATAGCATCGGTCGCTATGCCGATGGCACAGATCCTGTTGAGGAAAGGGTTGTTGGATTATGATGATCAAAATTTTAGCATTTGCTCAGGCGAGGGAAACTTTCGGTTTTTCCGAGAAAGAGATTGAATATGAGCCGATGGAGACAGCCAGGGAGCTGATTACCAGAGTTTCAGGAGACTCTTCCTTTCAGAATCTGAGAGTAGCGGTTGACTGTGATTTCAGGGGGTGGGATGAGCCGATTGGTGAGGCGGTGGAGATTGCGTTGATTCCACCCGTCTCGGGAGGCTAAGGTGAATTTTTTATGAAAAAGGTCATTCTATTTACCCACGAGCCGATTGTCGTCCCTGAGCTGGTTCTAGGTTCAAGGGAAATCGGAGCGGTGGTGGAGTTTCAAGGCTTGGTGAGGGAGATAGAGGGAGAGCTGGCACTTGATGGACTCTACTATGAGGCCTACGAGGAAATGGCGGAAAAGGTTTTGGCAGGGCATTTGGATGAGTTGGGTGAGCTTCACGGATGTGAGGCTGTCGAGTTTGTTCATCGCCTTGGCTGGGTGCCTGTCGGTGGGGCTTCACTTTATATCCGTGTGCTCAGCGCGCATCGGGCGGAGGGGCTGCGTTTCTTGGCGGACTCAATTGACCGGCTGAAAATGGATGTTCCGATCTGGAAGCGGGTTGAGGGGTAGGCTGCAGATTTCGTGGATTTGAGGATGGCTCAATTTTGGGAGGCCATCTCAAAAAGAGCGCTTATTTTGTGAAACTTAGCCGGAAGTCTAGGTTATCCGAAAAATACGTGATCACGTAATAGTGGTTTTGGGAGGTAAATGTTAGGTTCTCCGAGTTGCATTGAACGACGTTGTGCAGCCGTCCCCAGTCCCCCAAACGTCGTTCCGCCCCCCTGCATTTCCTATACATGAATGTTAAATTAGTTGTTGGCTTGGTGTCTTTTTGCCTGGCTTTATCCGCATACGCGGACACCGGTGCCCGTGTCTATTGCTGGGCTCCGCATCTATCCCAGCCGATTCTGTTGAATTCGCATGGCCAAGGTATCGGCAGTTATGCCGGCCGTCCCTACAGCTACACAATCTATGGCGTGGCCGGCATCATCACCCTTGGTGATCAGTGCGATGGAGCGTTCCCTGATCCAAGTGATTCCCAATACCGTTTCCGCAAAGGATGGTGGTCGGGCGGACTCGGAGACCGCACGAATATTTACTCTTCCGTAAAGTTACAGGTGAACTGGCAGCAATATTATCCAAAACGTCTGGAAGTGACGGGAGATCGGCCGGGATCAACATCCGGTCCGGTGAGGCTCTATGGCGATACCTGGAATACCACTACCATGTTCGGCTATCCCGAGGTTACCCTGGTCTTCCATTTGGCCGGTAGTCAGGATTCCGCGATTCCGAATAGGAACCCTAGTGGGTATTTCTATGTGGTGGGTGAATATCTCACAAGTGCTCCTGAAGTTACGGGAAGCCTGAGCGTGACCAGTGGTGTTATTTTACAAGGAAATGTCACTGATGTAGGATACAGTATCAACCGAACTGGTGGAACTGCCGCAACTCCGCCATTCACCGGATATGACCAGAGTGGTGAGGTTGTTTTTTTGAATGAATAATTTCTGACTGAATCGAGATAGATGAAGGCTTTACTGACAATCGCTCTAGCGGGATTCATAGCACCCTGCGTTTTTGCACAAACCAAGCCTGCTGCCGGTCACGGTATCGAGTTTCTCCCAACTGTGCGTAAGGCGCCTGTGCGAAAGGGTGTAACGAACGAGGAGGTGCTGGCCCAACGATCAGCTTCCAAGTTCGGTGGTTTCGCTGAAGAGGGGACAGCTCCGAAGGGATGGGATCTGGAGACTTATTCTGAATTCATCGCGATTGACGGGAATTTCGTAATTCTGCCAAGGGGATCCGTAATTTATGCCCCGGAGGCCATGCAAAAACACATTCTGGATGCACCGGACGGAAAGTTGGTCACCTGGGCCGATTTTTTGACAAAATATCGAAGCATGGTGAGCCAGATGGAAGTCACCATGGAAGAGGTGAAAGGCGAAAAGCCGATTGCCGAGGAACGCTTCGAATCCGCGGCCAAAAACAAGCAGATCGTCGTTGCTGTCTACAATCGGAACCCGATCACGGTTCTTAAGCCATCTGTTCAAACTGAAACAGAGTCCCGATAACTGGCAAATCCTCCTCAATCATGAAAATTCTTTTTCCCGCGCTATTTCTTGCGTCTCTCGGTTGTGCATGCGGGCAGGGCCTTATCAGACAAATCCATATGGTAGGTGGCCAAGCTGTAGTTTATGATACTACGGTAACCAACGATTCCGGAAATGTAATTTCACGCCCTCTCGATACAGATGTGGCTGTTTTCCAGCTGTATAATACGGCTACGGTCAACGGGACGACCACTTTCACAAAGCTGGATGAGAAAGCCGTTTCTACCTTCCTACCGGTAGCAACTGTCGAAGTTCTTTCCGCTGACCCTTATTCTCCTGCACGAACGCGTGCCGACCAGCCATATGGAATTCGCCTCAATGTGAGTGGTCTGCAGGCAGACTCCGATGAAGTTCCAGATTATGCAAAAACCGTTTATATGTCCCGGTCCTATGCGATGTATGACTCCACGACTTTTCTTTCCAATGGCAGTGGCGGTGTTTACGCAGACGAATTCAGCTTCAAGTCCAATGGCACTTTTGTGGACAACAATATCATCCAAAGGTTGCCTGGAGATTCTCCTACGCTGGCGTCCGGAGAAGAGTCATTCACTGTCCAGCTCCATCCGGATGCAGGTGAGGTGACGGAATTGGCCAAGGCTACGGTCCAAATCTGGCCAGTCGCTGAGGCTGTAATTGCCGGGATTGTGGAAGGGGAGAGATACGTTCAGGTCCCCACCACAGGTCGGTTTTCGGTAATTAACATTTATCCAACCAGCGTGATTTACGCCCAGATCTACAAAGGGTCCCAGGTAGACGGCACAGTTGGTGAACCGCTTCCCAGCACGGTGGTCAGCTACAATTCCCACCAGCCACAGAAAGCGGCCCTAACACTCACAGATCTTGAATCATTCGTGGATGACGACGGATTCTATACCATTGAGGTCCTCACCATCACGCCTTTCAATGATGGTGCTCCCGAAATTCTTGGCTCCGTTTCCTTCGAATTGAAGCGAACAATCAGGATCAATGGGATGATGACCACAAGTGAGTAAAATTTTTGCACTCGGCCAAATTTAAGCAGTAGCCTCCCATCCGCTATTACCGGAATTCACTACTCGCTCCCTAGCTTTTGGGAACCGCTGGACAATGTTTCATCAATGGCGATGAGATGCTTGTAAGCAGCGAAATGTGGATCGGCTGAGGAAGTAGGAGTAACAATCTTCGTCTCCTTGTCAGGCTGTGTAGAGATCCGGTAAATCTCATAAATAGGGTCTTTTGTCGGCTTGGTCGGGTTTCCGGGAACGATCAGCTTGTAAGCCGGGAACTTGCTTGAGATAATTGCGCGGCCATCGCGATCCCTGCCTGTTTCGAATTGTTCGGAAACAATAAATCTGGAATCAAATTCCTGTCCTCTGAAAATCGGCAAAAGACTTTTCGAATCGATGATCGTATTCGGAGAGAGCAGGGGTGCCGGATCGATTTCGGCTAGCTCCAGTATCGTGGAAAATAGATCCGCACAGTGAACGAGTTCATCGCTAGTTCCGGGTTTTGAGACATCAGGACCTGCAACAATGAAGGGGACGTGTATTCCGCCCTGGAAGAGTGAGCCCTTTGCGTTTCTGCGGCTCAATGGGGGCTGAACCACTTGGGCCGGGGTGCCATTGTCGCCGATAAGGAATATGTTTGTTTTAGTTGTATCCACCGACTCTAGTAAGCGGCCGATTTCTGTATCAAGAGCTTCGAGCGCTGCTTCATAGGCTTTTCTGCTATCATTTCGCGAGATTTCGCCACGTTGATCAGTGGAGAGCCCCCGGTAACTGTGAAGATTTTCGGGAGGATTGTGAAAAGGCGTGTGTGGAGCATTGAAGGCAACCCAGGCGAACCAAGGTTCGGAATCGCGTGAGCTTATAAAGCGAACAGCATCATTTACCTGATCAGTAGTGGTGTAGGTGGATGATTGGCCGGAGTTACCATTTTCCGTTTTTCTCCAGGAAAAGTAATCCGGAACGCCTCCGCGTAGAATTCCGGAAAAGTTGGGCCAGCCTCCGAGCTCAGCAGGTCCGTTTTGTGTGCCGCCGAGATGCCATTTGCCGAAGGAGGCCATCTGATAGTTGGATGCTGCGGCTGTGAATAGCTTTGGGAGCGCGATTTCATCAGTCGGAAGCTGTGTTTCCGGTGCTCCGACCCCGTGCCGGAATGCGTAGCGACCAGTGAGGATCGTGGCGCGGGTAGGCGAGCAGACGGGCTGTGCGTATGCGTTTGTGAAACGGATGCCACGCTTCGCCAACGCCTCGAGATTCGGCATAGAAGGATAGGTCGTCTCTGGATTTAGCTCCGGGCTGCTATCAAGCGGGCTGGAATCGATTCCCCAATCATCGACGATTAGAAGGAGGATGTTGTTCTTCTCGGCCGCTCCCCGAGATTGAACTGTGAGAATGGGTAGTGCGAGGAGTAGCGATAGGAGGCGGGTCATGTTTAGGAAAACACGACTGAGGCGAAAAGGTTGCGGAGCAATACAGATGATATTTGTGGGATTTCTGGTGTTGTCCTGATGGATTCCTGTATCTAGAATGTTCGATATGGTTAACGAGCACGTCGATACAACTCCGGTTTGGGTAGAAGGAAGCGCACTTTCAGCGCCAGTGATTCTTGGCGCGGCCGCCGGCCTTCTGGTGGGCGACATGATGAATGAGAAAGCACGGCGCGGAGTTGGGCTAGGGTTGGGCATTCTTGGTGTTGCTGCTCTTCTACCGTTCGCCGTGGACGGCATTGCTGCTCTGGTCACAGGGCCGCGTAGTAAGTTCGGTGTAAACCGTAAGATCCAGAAGATCCGCGATATCGGAATAGGCACACCCCAGTATGATGAAGTGGAGGATGAACTGCGGGAGCAGGGTGTGATTTGATATTTGAAGATTCTGTCCTATGTTATGTAGGGCAAAATGCACGACTGTGTCACATTTGCACGATCGTTCTGACACATGCGCGGCTTATGTCGCGCTTTTGTCTTTTTAAGAGTGCTTACGCTTAGTGAGTTACGTTGTATTTGTCTGGGGTACGTATGCTGCTGCTTGTAAAATGACAGAAGCGACAACCGAGGCAGATGGATCTGTATTGGCCGCTCACATTAATAAAATTGGAATAAATCACCCCGCTGTGACGTTTCCATATTAGACACTAATTAAAAAAATCATGGCCTACGAATCTGACTCCAGCCTGAAGCTTTACCTTCGGGAAATTTCTAAAACACCTCTTCTTACCATCCAGGAAGAGATCGAACTTGCAGAGCGAATCAAAAATGGTGACGGCGAAGCCCGTGCACACATGATTCGCGCAAACCTCCGACTGGTGGTGAAAATCGCGCAGGACTACTCCAATTATGGCTTACCGGTCACAGACCTTATCTCCGAAGGCAACATCGGCCTAATGAAGGCGGTAGAACGTTTCGATCCTGAGAAGGGCGGCAAGCTTTCCACCTACGCCGCTTGGTGGATCAAACAATCGATCAAGCGTGCGCTGGCAAACCAGTCCAAGACTATCCGTCTTCCAGTTCACATGGTTGATAAGATCGCTAAAATGCGTCGGATTTCTTCAATGTTGGCCGAAGCACTTGGCCGTGAACCTACCGATGAGGAACTCTCCGAGGAAGTTGGATTGCCACGTCGAAAACTCGCAATGCTGAAGCAGGCCTCCCAACGTCCGACTTCTCTCGATGCTCCGATCAACGACGGAGAATCTACCGAGTTTGGAGAAATCATTAGTGACGATCGCGCGGAAAATCCTCTCGAAATGCTTGCAGATAAGAACCTGCACGGTGAGATCGATGGTCTGCTTGATATCCTCGATGAACGCGAACGCCGCATTATTGATGAGCGGTTCGGTCTTAGTGGCGCGAAACCTCTTACTCTTGAAGAGGTAGGGCGTGAGTTCGGAGTGACTCGTGAACGTATCCGCCAGTTACAAAACTCAGCGCTTACCAAGATGCGCCGCGCACTCAGTAAAAAAGAGAAGCCAATGCCTAAGCCGATTACAGGTCTGGCGTGAGGCTCCAGCTTTAATTAGTTTCAATTGAGAGGATCTGCACTTGATGCAGACCCTCTTTTTTTTGCTTAGAGAGTGTGACCCATTCTAAGCTTCTTGGTTTGAAGATATTTTTCGTTGTGAGGATTTCCAGGAAGGGAAAGAGGGAGTTGCTCCACAATTTCCAGACCGTAGCCGCCAAGGCCAACGACCTTTTTGGGATTATTGGTAAGTAGTTTGATCCGTCGGACTCCCAGATCATATAGTATTTGAGCGCCCATGCCGTAATCTCGAAGGTCAGATGCGTAGCCGAGTTTTTCGTTCGCTTCGATGGTGTCAAGACCCTGTTCCTGAAGCTTATATGCGTGGATTTTCGCTGGTAATCCAATACCCCGGCCCTCTTGGCGGAGATAGAGCAACACTCCGCCTTCTTCCGCAATACGCTTCATAGCACTTTGGAGCTGTGGTCCGCAATCGCATCGCTGGGAGTGGAATACATCACCGGTAAGACATTCCGAATGGACTCTTACCAAGGTTGGTTTTTCCGGATCAATTGTACCTCGCGTCATTGCGATGTGGTGGGAATCATCGAGCGATACAGTGTAGAGATGGCAATCGAATGGGCCAAATTCAGTCGGCATCTGAACGGTTTCATCCCGTTTCACAAATTTCTCGGATTTACGGCGATACTCGATTAGCTGGGCGATCGTGCAGGCTTTTAGCTGATGTTTCTTCTGATAGCTGCCGAGGTTCCCCACGCGTGCCATGGAGCCATCTTCGTCCATGATTTCGCAGATAACTCCGGCTTCCGGGAGGCCGGCAAGTGTGACTAGGTCTACTGCCGCCTCGGTGTGCCCGGCACGACGGAGAACACCCCCAGACATAGCCTGAAGGGGGAAAATATGGCCGGGCTTTACGAAGGAATCCGCAGTGGCCTCGGGATCGGCTAGCAGCTGGATGGTGCGCGCACGGTCTGCCGCTGAGATACCTGTAGTAATTCCCTCTGCTGCATCGACGGAGATGGTGAAAGCGGTTTTCATCCCCTCGAGGTTTCTGCGAGTCATCTGGGGGAGATCGAGTTTCTCTGCTCGCTCCAAGGTAATTGGGGCGCAGATCAGGCCGCGTGCGTGAACAGCCATAAAATTAATCATCTCCTTAGTGCAGAGAGATGCGGCGCAGAGGAGATCTGCTTCGTTTTCGCGGGAGGGATCATCTGCGACGATTACGATTTTCCCGCCGGCAATATCGGCGATGATTTCCTCGATGGGATGGAACTTGAGTGCGGACATGAGAGTATTTTGAAAAGATTTAAGATGACGGAATCAATTCAGGCTTGGATCGTCTGGAGCTTCGGCCAGCAGGCTGTGGTATGGAGAAATGGATTCAAGCACCGTCTTCCAAAGATTGATGTCTGGTTGGGTGTTGAGGAGTGGTTCGGATGGGTTCCGAGTGAACCATGTGTTCTGCTTCAGTTCGTTTTCGAGCTGACCGGGGGACCAGGCGGAGTAGCCGACGGTGGCTTGGATACGATTGCCTGAAATACCGATTGTTGCTGCTGCGGCTTGGGCGGAAATTTGCGGTAGATAGATCAATCTATCTTTCTTATCCCATGCGATCGATGAGAATGTGAGCTGATCCGAAGCGAGTGGACCGCCGATATATACCTGCAAGCCTCCCAGGACCGAGTCGCTGAGGTCAGGAACAAGGTCGCCCACAGTTTTCTTCGAGGGATGATTAATGATTGCTCCGAATGCGCCCTCCAAGAGTGAATGATCTGAAATGAAGATCACGGACTTTCTGAAGATACTGCTTTGTAGAGAGGGGTCTGCAATCAGGAGCTTGCCGCTCAATGAGATCGGCATTTCAGAATTGGATGTATCCGGTGGCACGCGGGAAAGTTAGCGCGAAGCGCCGGAAACGCACCTGTTTTTCAACAGAAGTGTCCAGGCATCTTCGGAGCGTAGCAGGATTGGAAGAACAGCTGACGCTCCAGAACTTCCGATACCAGTAATATAGGAAGGGCGGCCCACGGAAAGATGAGCAAGGCTACCAGAGCGAGGGGAATGAGGATGAAGCGTAGAATGGTAACCAAGCGGAGGCGGCCGAGCTGTATGCATGCCGCGTGTTTATCCGCTGACCAGTCTTTATCGTTGCTTGAACTGAGGACGAAGAATTCAGGAATCATTTTCCCGAAAGTAACCAAGGAAAAGAGAATGATGTTGGTGGATGTCGGATTTGCAATCGCCAGACCCAGTGAGGCAAAGGAAAAGAATGTGCCGAAGAAGCGGGGAATGGTTACTGAAAAGCGCCATGATTCCCTGTGCGTGTCCTGATAGATCATCACGCTCGTAAAGATAGCGGTGAGAAAGGCAGGAACTGCTGATAGCACAACGAAGAGAGATGCGAGATCCTTGAATGGGAAGTCTGGACTGAGGTGTAGACCTATGAGGACGAGTGGAAGCGGTGCAACCATTGAGAACGCAAGGATTTCGCGCGAGAGCCACGAAGTTTTTAGGCCTAGGAAAAATCGCCATGCTTTGAGGGGCTGTCCGAGATGGAGCGTGGCCGCGACCATTCCCAGATTGAAGATGATGGCTCCAAGTATAAACAGAGGGAGCTTTGCGGAATTGTCCGGAGATAGGCCTCCTGTTGACAGCCCAAGGCCGGCTTGTGTGAATGCGAGCATGAAGACCAGCGGCCAATGAGCATGCTGGGGGTGGAGCGTCTCCCGGTCGGCAGCGTGGGCGGCTGAAGGTGTTTCCCTGCCGGTATATCGGGTGGTGGGAAGGGTGATTTTAGAATCCGGAATCGTGGAATTCGCGTTGAAAACCCTGGATTTGAAGAGGGAAATATCACGGCTATCGCGATTTCCAACAGTCTTGTGTTTTACGATTCGTATAGCCTCTGTAGGGCAGGCTTGCACACAAGCAGGGGCCTCTCCCTCTGCGAGACGCTGGTGGCACATGTCGCATTTACGGACGATTCCCCGTGATTTGGAATACTTGGGGACGTCGTATGGGCACTTGAGAATACAGTAGGAGCAGCCGATGCACTGGTCGTCCAGGTGACGAACGATGCCAGTATCTTCATCTTTTTCGTAAGCACCAACGGGGCAGCCGTTCATGCAGCCGGGATCCTCACAGTGGTGGCAGGCAGTGGTGATGGTTTGCTGATAGGTCGGAGCCTCGGGACCGCCAAGGAGGGTTCCGATATCGCGCCATGTCTCATTCTCATCGAGTCCGTTAAGCGAGGAGCAGGCTGAAACACATGCCTTGCATCCCGTGCAGCGGTCTAGCGATACCTCGAAGGCATATTGCTCTCCCTTCCCTGGCTTGGAAAGCGGGATGAGGGATCGGTAGTGTGGCTCAAGATCGGGCTCAGCATGATGTTTCTCTGAAAATTTCGCGACGGGAGTTTGAAGCGTGGATTGCTGCTCCAGAAGTTCATCAATGAGGTTCCGCACAATTTCGTAGTTGTTAAATTTTCAGCACTTTACCGTTGGTGGGGGCTCAGGAGTTGAGTGCTACGAGATCTTCCAATGGCTGACGGTTGGAGAATTTGATGAAACTCTCGCCTGGCTCACGTGTCACTAGGTAGTGGGAAAGGAGTTTTTCGAGCAGAGCAGGAATGTCAGTAAAGGGAATGGACTTCCAGACTTCGCGAGCGATTGCCTGCTCATCGTCTACTCCACCACCTAGGACGATATTGTAGCCGTCCACGGTTTCTCCTGCTTCATTTTTTACGGGTGAGCCCATCAAGCCGATATCGCCGATGTAATGTTGTGCACATGAGTTATGACAGCCGGTAAGGTGGATGTTCAGTGGCTGATCAAGTTCCAGCTTCTCTGAGAGGTAAGCTGCGAGATCCACGGCATTTCCTTTTGTGTCTGCAGCTGCGTATTTACAGCCGCGTGAACCGGTGCATGCGATGATGCCGCTGTGTATGTGGTGCGGGCGGTAATCCAGACCTGTGGCGATAATGGCGGCGGCGGCTGCTTCAACATTCTCAGATGAGACACCGGGAATGATGAGGTTTTGCCAAACTGTGAGTCTTATTTCCCCTCGACCGTATTTGTCAGCGATATCAGCGATGTCATTCATCTGCCTGCATGTCATACGCCCGACAGGGACGTGAACGCCGATGTAATCCTTGCCGTCGGATTGGTTATGAATTCCGAGATGGCCGTGTTTCACTTTTGGTGTTGGAACCTTGCATGATTCCAGAGGGGTGAACGCGAGCGGGAAGGCTAGTTTTTTCTCGGTTTCCTGGAGGAGTTTGGGAATGCCCCAATCGTCTACCAGATATTTGAGGCGGGATTTTTTTCGATTGGTACGGTTACCGTTTTCAATGAATACCCGAAGGATCGCCGCAGCTGTGGGGATTGCTTGGGATAGAGTCAGGAATATGCCTGCATCCGTGGCAAATTGTTTATGGCCGGTAATACCACAGAGTTGTAGACGGAACCCGATTTCACCGTTTTGTGCACGGACTGCGTAGAAGGCGATATCATTGGTATCGGCACATGCGGAAACTCTGCCACCTGAATCGAATGCGATGTTGAACTTCCGAGGAAGACCGTAGAGATCCCGATTCCGGAGGATGTAGTAATGCATCGCCCGGGCATAGGGGAGGACGTCCAGAAGCTCGTCCGGATCGAAGCCGGTTGTAGGCGTAGCGGTGACGTTCCTGATGTTATCGGCACCTGATCCCTGACTGGTGAGACCGAGGTCTGCAACATCATCCAGAACGTTGGGTAGATCCCCAGGCATCAGTTCGCGGACCTGAAGGTTGTTGCGGGTGGTAAGGTCAGTATGACCCGGGCCGTAGGTCTCGGCAATTTTCGAGAGACCACGGAACTGACCTGTGCTGAGCGCTCCTCCTGCGACACGGCAGCGCATCATAAATGAGTCTTGTGCAGGTGCGACGTGGAAAAGACCGTGAAACTTGTAGCGGAATGCATCTTCCGCACTCGGGAAAACATTTTTTCCTGCGTTTTCCAGCATGGAGGGAAATACATCCAGACCGTTTTGCTCATGTTTGATGACTTCTTCTCGGCAGAGTTCATCGATCGGAATGCCGTAAACAGTTTCGACCGACTCATCTGGATCATCGGTGAATCTCCGCTCGCTGTCCTGGCCAAGGAAAGGGATTTGCCGTCCTTGCAGAATACCGGAGACGAAGCCATTCAGATAGTTTGTCTGCTCTGGCGTGAAGGCGGTTGTATTGAGATCGACCATTTTCGTATGAAATTAGAGTTTCGATACAAATTGAGCATTGGTGGTGCCATTGTGGCCTGGCTGGTATCCAAACAGAGGAATGCTTTCGATACTAAGGATGAGTTTGCGTCATGCTGTGGTGTTCTTAGATATTTTTTTTAAAATCTTCTGTGCTTTTAGAGCATTAAAGATCAATATTTGAGGGATGGATTTAATGGCCGCATCTGAAGATATAGTGCATGAGGGAGCTCATGTTTCCTCGAATGTACCTCGCGTAGAGATGGCAACATTGGACGATCTGCCGGCTCTTACTGAGTTGGTAATGGATTTGTTCTCAATGTCTTCCGGCGATTTTGTCCCCAATCGGGAGGTGCAGGAACGTGGCTTGCGATTGATTCTGGAGCAACCTAGCCGAGGACGTATTGCCGTTGTAAGGAATGATGATCAGATATTTGGAATGGTGAATATGCTTTTCACTATTTCCACAGCTCGCGGGGGATTTGTTATCCTAATGGAGGACGTGGTAATCCATCCACACCACAGGGGGCAAGGTTTCGGGACGATGCTTCTGGATCACGTGATCGAGTTTGCTAAGCAAAAGGAATTTCTAAGGATTACTCTTCTTACGGACAAAATCAGCGCCGAGAGTCAGGAGTTCTTCAGAAAGCAGGGCTTTGACTACTCCAACATGATTCCGATGCGTTGTCTCATCGAGCACGACGAGAATCTTGCATAGGATCAGGAGTGGGGTCCGTAGGCTGGCGTAGTGTTAGCTGGCGTTGGCCAAATATTTTTTGAGTATTGGCGTAAGGGCGTCTTCGATATCGGTGCCCTGAATGACGGTAAGCAGAGACTTAACTGCCACTGGAATGTGGAGACGGTACCAGTTGTCCCCTTTGTTCTCGATGATATTTCCGAAGGCGCCCAAGGCTTGCATGAGCCGCTGTGCAGCGCATTTGTTAAAAAGTGACTCTTCCGGTCTCTCGTCTGAAATATCTTCCCAGAGATCCATAAGTTGTTCCCGTTCATCCGCCGAGTGATCCATGTATGGATCGAAGATAAATGAGGCGAGATCGTACTCCTGGCGTCCGCGACGGAGGCCCTGGAAATCAATCATGTAGATTTTTTCACCCTTTATAAGAAGGTTCTGCGACTGGAAATCCCTATGGACGAGATGTTTATGGGATGCCCCGAGTGCTTGGGCCATTTCGATGAAGCTTTCGTTCTTTTCCAAGGGAACAGGGTTCTCCTTGAGGAAATCTTCGATGAAGTAATCGAAGAAGTATTTCTGCTCCCAACGATAAAGATCTGCATCGAAGGGCTCCATCAGTTCAAGATCCTTCGGAACCCGGGTGTAGAAAAGACGATCGATCTGCTCCAGAGCGGAGCGATAGTAGGGGAGTCTTGTTTTGAACGGTTTATCCTTGAGTGACAGAAGGTCTGTGTTTCCCAGGTCCTCTACCAGAGCGAGGTTGTGCTGGGAGCGATCGTAAAGAATTGCGGGCACATTGAAGCGCGCATTTTTCAAAAATTCTGCAACAGGGACAAACTGGGCATTATCCTCGCGCTCATCCGTCCAGTGAATGCCGATGAAATCCTCATGAACCGGAGTTTTGACCCTAACGATGGTTCGTCCTGAGGCTCCTCGTTTGATGGGAACCATGGTGATCGGTGTCGTCGGATCTACCTCTAGATATTGCCTTGCAGTTGAAAGGATGGCTTCGGTGGACATGGGGAACTGAATCTATAACGAATTCTAGGGATTAAGGAAGTGGAAATGGTCTCTGGAAACTGGAACCTGCAATTTTAAGCAGCAGAAATTGCTCGGATTACGGAAAATTTCGAGTTTTATTGGTCTGAACTCGTGATCGCAGTTTTTACAAATCCCAAACATATGAACATGATTAATAGGAAATCCCTAAGTAAAATTATTTTGTTTCCCTTCCTGATGGGGATATCAATCCAAAATGGAAATGGTGCCGCCGAGGCCGGTGCATTTGCGGACGATGCCGCTTTCATGGCGAAGCACACCGAACTTGTGATCCTACACAAGGGGCAGTCTGCAGTGGCAGTGGCACCTGCCTATCAGGGGCGTGTGATGACCAGCACCTTCGATAGGGCTGATGGTCCGAGTTTTGGCTGGATCAATCGACCTGTGATTGAAAAAGGATTCCTCACGGACGAGGAACGGGAAGGGAAATTGGAGGAGCATATCTATATCTTCGGCGGTGAGGAGCGATTCTGGCTGGGACCCGAGGGGGGGCAGTTTGCTCTGTTCTTCAAGCCCGGGACAAAGTTTGAGTTCTCTGATTGGACGACTCCTCCGGTGATCGATACCGAGGCCTTCGGGAAAATAGAGCATGATGAGGATTCGGTGAAATTTGAACACAGTGCTGAGCTGGTTAACTATAGTGGTGCCAAATTTGAGGTGGGGATTGAGCGGACAGTCACTGTCTTGGACAAAGACGACGCCAGCAAACTGCTGGGTGTGGAGATTGGGGGAAACCTACAAATGGTCGGATATGAAACCGATAACCGTATTACCAATCAAGGAGAAGAGGAATGGAAGGCCGAGACCGGGTTGCTTTCGATCTGGATGTTGGGAATGTATAATCCATCCCCCGAGACAACGGTTGTTATTCCTTTCGAAGACGGAGAGGTAGAGAAGCTGGGAGCAAAAGTGAATGATAGCTATTTCGGCAAAGTGCCGGACGAATATTTGCAGGTGGAGGAAAATATTCTATATTTCCGCGGAGATGGAACACGCCGCGGGAAGATCGGAATTTCTCCACAACGATCGAAAGGTATTGCCGGTAGCTATGATGCCGCAGGCAAGGTTTTGAATGTAGTGACCTACAATATTCAGGAATCTCCGAACGGTTTTGTAAATTCGATGTGGGAAATTCAGGAGCAGCCATATGCAGGAGATGCCATCAATTCCTACAACGATGGGTCCCCCGAGCCTGGTGTGGCGCCCTTGGGACCATTTTATGAGCTGGAGACATCATCTCCAGCCGCTGCCTTGAAGCCCGGTGAGACCATGAATCACATCCAGCGGACATACCACATCCAAGGGTCGGATGAGGAGTTGAACCCGATCGCAGAAAGTCTTTTCGGTGTAGGGCTGAAGGAGATCCAAGAAAAATTCTAGAGCTTCCAGGTGGTAGGAGGGGAACTGGTTTTCCCCTCTGTTCCCGCTAGAGGTGGAGGCGGTATTTTCTCGGTGTTGTTTGGAGGTGCTGTTTGAAAATTCGATTCATGTATTCCTGAGAGTTCAGGCCCGTGCGTTCCGCTATTACTGCGATCGGTAGATCTGTGCTGCTCAGCATCTCTCGGGCGAGTCGAAGTTTCTCCGATAAGATCAAGTCACCAACAGTGCGATTAAGATGATGACGGAATCTGCGCTGTAGAACGCTCCGTGAGAGTCCGGAAACTTTCGCGACCTCGTCCAGACTAGGGCTGTTCGAGGCTTGCTCTCGGATGTATTTTATAGCGGTGAGGGTAGATGGATCCTCGATTGCCACAAACTCGCTCGAAATCCTCCTGTGGAGGGTGTGCTTATCCACTTCGACTACCTTTTTTGGCAACTCCCTGCCTTCGATAAGATCCGAGAGACCTTTCGCTGCCAGATAACCCACTTGCTCGTGATCAGGCATGATGCTGCTGAGCCGTGGTCGGCAGAGATTGGAGAATGGTCCGTCATTATCCACTCCAACAACGCTCACTCTATCAGGAATCGAGAGTTTCAGCTGATGGCACGCCTCGAAAAGGATAGGACCGAATTGATCGCTCGCCACCATGATCCCGGTGGGGAGCGGTAATGTTCGAAGCCAGGATTTTATAGCCTCAAACGAGTCTCCGGAGAGCATGTGATCGGTCAGTCGCTTCTCCATATGAAAACTTGCGACCTTGTATTGATTTACTTCGATTTCCTTGGTGAAGGCTTCTTCCCGCTCTATTGACCACCGCTCGTTTCCCAAACCGATGAAGGCGAAATTCTTATGGGCGCTCTCCAAGAAATGCTCTGCCACGGACTTTCCAATGGCACTGTCGTTGCACTTGAAAAGTGGGTAGGGGAGTGGCGAAATATTCCCCAGAACATCTACTGTCGGGAGATTTTTTTCCTGAATTATTGCAAGCGATTCAGGGTTGGCAATCCGCGCAATGATCCCATCACCCTGCCAATCGCGGAGAGCTTCCGAGGACATCGCTCCGAGCGGGCCAACATGTTGGAATACCGACCAGTCGGGCCGCTCATCGACATACCGTGAAATTCCGTCGAGGATGCCCCTGCCGGATGCGAGTGATGTTTCAACTAAAATGGCGATTCGTTTCATGAAAGTGACCTGATCTAATCGCTGAAATGACCCTATAAGGTATATTTTCGCAAGGAAATTAATGATCGAGCTAGAAGTTTCCAGATAGCAAAGCCTGAGCTGCTAAAAATTTACAAACGAGTTCGTCACTTTTATGATTCCCTGGATTTCTCACGAATATTTGTAAATTCCGACAGGAAAAGGAAATGTTATTGATATATTGGGTCGTCTCCGCCGTATCATACTGGGTATGTTCAAGATTCAAATTCCCCTTGCGGCTGCACTTCTTTTTCAGATCGGTGGTATCACTGCCTTTGCGGAAACGGCACAGCCAAATATTGTCTTCATCATGGCGGATGATTTGGGGCCTGGGTGGGTGGATTTTGATGGAAGTGATCCGAAGATCAACACACCCAATTTGCAGCGACTTGCGGAATCCGGGATGGTTTTCAGTAAGGCATATAGCTCGGCAACGGTTTGTTCACCGACGCGGGCTTCCTGTATTACCGGGATGTCTCCGGCTCAAATCGGGCTGACGACCCATATTCCCGGCATTGCAGGTAGGGAGAGGGTGGCGAAGGGGAATCCATCGGATGCTGATACTCTGACCGCGCTGCCGCTGGACTCACCGAGCTATGCCCGTGAGTTGAAAAAACAGGGTTATGCCACGGCTTTCATTGGGAAGTGGCATCTTGCCGGTGAGGGGAGCCAGAAGACAAAGAACGGTATTGTGGATGATAAATTTCACCCGGAGCACTTCGGCTTCGATTCAAACATAGGTGGCTGTGCTTATGGCCAGCCGGCATCGTGGTTTGACCCTTATAAGAATGGAACGATCAAAAATCGGAAAAAGGGTGAGTATCTGACCGACCGCCTGGGTGATGAGGCAGTCGACTACATTGAGAAGCACAAAGCTGTGCCTTTTCATCTCTCGCTCTGGCTGTATCAGGTCCACACGCCTATCAAGGCACCAAAGGACTTATTGAAAAAGAATGGAGGAAACGCTTATCTGGCAATGCTCGAGAGCATGGATATGGCGGTGGGTAAAGTGCTCGACTCCCTTGATTCCAACGATTTGAGAGAAAATACTATGGTGGTATTCTACTCGGACAATGGGGGGCATATGCCTACAAAATGGTTGGCAGATAAGAAGGGATCACTACTTGAGGGTGGTATCCGCGTGCCGATGGCGGTGAGTTGGCCGGCGGTTATAAAATCGGGTTCCGAGACATCAGTCCCGGTTACGACGATGGATTTCTTCCCAACGTTTGTACATGCTGGCGGAGGCTCAACCGAAGAAATCAAACAACTGGAAGGTTTGGATCTATTGCCGCTTTTCCAGGGCAAGGATAAGTTGGATCGGGATGCGCTCTTCTGGCACTACCCTCACAATCGACCGGATGTGAAATACTTCATGGGAAGTGCGATCCTCTCTGGCGGATGGAAGCTATATCAGGGCTACGGGTTAAAGGAAGACGCTCTTTTCAATATAGATACAGATTCAATGGAGAAGAATAACGTCTTGTCGGAAAATCCGGAGCTGTCTGAACGCCTCCGCGGGCGTCTCAACAAATGGCTGAAAAGTGTGGATGCGAAATTCCCGGATTCTGAAAAGTCACCCCGATAGGCCTACTTCAGCGCTCCCCCTGCAGGATAAAGAATATTTTTCGGTTCTAGTTGTCCTCTCTATTTATTCGTCCGTACAGGCTCATTTTCCGGGAACCCTGATTGCGACTACCCGCTATGTCTCAAAGGGACTGGCCTACAGGATAATGTGATTCCGGTATTCGGAATGGAAAAGGGCTTCTGGAGGGCAGCGCCTTCATCGCTGATGTGTCGGGGGGGAGTTGATCATTTGCCTAGGATTTGCAAATACGCGTTATGGCTCCTGTTCTTTGGGATATTAATCCGAAGTTCCGCAACTGAGAAGGTTCTTCAAGGTTGGCTGATCGGTAGCTGCCCCTTATTGCGATACTGGCGCGGAGTTTGATCGCTGATTTTTCTGAAACACCGGGTGAAATAGTTGCTATCGTTGAAGCCGATCTGCATGGCAACTTCGGTGACACTCAGCTCGGTGTTTCGAAGCAGTTCCATCGATTTCTGAACACGTAGGTGCTGCAGGTATTCGATGGGGGTTTGCCCTGTGGCCTTACGAAAAATACGCATGAGATTACTCCGCGACATGTGTGCTATTTTTGCCAGTTCATCAATTTTCCACTCGCGTGAAAAATCCTGCTCCAGTGCGCCAATAACAGTGCCCATCCGGAGTAGGGCATGGGACTCCGTTCTATCGGTTTCCTCATAAGTGCGGGACAAGTAGACAATGAGCTCCAGCAGCTTGGCCCGCAAGGCCACTTCGTATCCTACCCTCTGCTTGCTGCACTCGATCTCCATGGTTTCAACCAGACTTTCCACATGGGCCAGCTGAAGCTGATCAAGATGGAGATGCTGGCTTGCGGATTTCGACTGTCTGCGCAGGACCGGCTCCAGCATGAATACCGCACAGTATCCGGGAATACGCCGGAGTTCGCTCTCCGGTAGGCCCAGATGATCCGCGTCATACATGACGTTGAGCAGTTTTAAATTTTCCCGCTGGTGATAGAAGTGCCGCTGGTTTCCCTGAAGTAAAAGAACATCTCCCCTCGAAACTGGAAATTCATTTCCCTCCAGAGAATGGATTGCGCGTCCTTCGGCAACTATCGCCAGTTCATGAAAGTCATGGCTGTGTTCGACCCTGGTCAAGTCGTGGGGGTGCGATGGCTGATCAAGCGTATCCGTGGCAACTCTACGTACGGTAACGGGAAATCCGTTCGCGCCGAAGTAGTCTATACCATCTGCGATCGTGTGCTGCATACTATGCGATTATTGTGCTAAAATTTGCGATGATGTTCAAGGATATGAATCCTCGAATGTGAAAGTATTCTTGAGAAAACCAACTTGAAACCCACCAATGGCATATCTTCTAGGAATCGATATCGGCAGCTCATCCGTGAAGGCTGCACTAATGGATGCACAAAGCGGAAAATGTGTGGGTAGCGCCAGCTTTCCCGAAACTGAAATGAAAATCGGCACTCCGGAGCCGGGCTTTGCGGAGCAGGACCCCGAGCTATGGTATAAATACGCGAAAAAATCGGTGCATAAGGCGATGGAGCTGGCGGGTGCAAGCCCGGAGGACGTGAAGGCGGTGGGTATTGCTTATCAAATGCATGGTCTGGTATGCGTGGATAGTGCTCAGAACGTGCTTTGCCCTGCAAATATCTGGTGCGACTCGCGGGCTGTTCCATTTGGAGAAAAGGCGTTTCTCGAAATTGGCGAGGAAAAGTGTCTTGGCGGTCTTCTGAATTCTCCCGGGAATTTCACAGCTTCAAAGCTGGCCTGGATCAAAGAAAATCAGCCGGAGATCTTTGCTAAAGTTGATAAAATCCTGCTGCCAGGTGATTGGCTGGCAATGAAGTTGACGGGCAAGGCCACTACTACGGTTTCGGGCCTTTCTGAAGGAATGTTCTGGGATTTCGAGAAGGAGCAGGTGGCGGATTTTCTGATGGATTACTACGGTTTCTCACCTGATGTTCTTGGGGAAATCGTTCCTACATTTGGAAATCAGGGGGAGGTGACTGAATTTGCAGCGGCCGAATTTGGATTGGCGGCGGGCACACCGGTCAGCTATCGCGCGGGAGACCAGCCGAACAATGCGTTTTCTTTGAATGTTTTGAAACCGGGTGAAGTAGCTGCTACAGCGGGCACTTCGGGTGTTATCTACGGTGTGAGTGGCAACAGAAGCTACGATCCGAAGTCGCGTGTGAACTCGTTCGCCCATGTGAACCACACAAAGGACGACGTGCATGTGGGAATTCTTCTTTGCATCAATGGTACAGGAATTCTCAACGCATGGACCAAGAGGTTGATGGGGGATCTCAGCTACAATGAGATGAACGATTTAGCGAAAACTGCTCCGATAGGTAGTGGCGGAATTACTGTTCTTCCATTCGGCAACGGGGCGGAACGGGTTCTGGAAAACCGGGAGGTCGGAGCCCAGATTTGCGGCTTGGATTTCAATCGTCACGATCGCTCACATATCTGCCGGGCAATCCAGGAGGGAATCGTTTTTTCGCTGATGTATGGCTTTGAAGTTATGCGTGAAATGGGAATGGGCGCTTCAAAAATCAGGGCTGGAGCAGCGAATTTATTCCAGAGCGAAGTCTTCTGCGAGACTCTGGCAGGAGTGAGTGGAGCGAAGATCGAGCTATATGAAACGGACGGCGCATTAGGTGCCGCGCGGGGTGCCGGTCTCGGTGCAAAGGTGTTTGCCGATACGGAAGAGGCTTTCGAAAATCTTGAGTTGCGTGGAGAGATCAGTCCGAAGGAGGGCCCCTACGTCGAAGCATATCTGAAGTGGAAGAATCACCTGCAGCAGGCGGTTTAGTCAAAAACTAGAAATCAAAAATCAATAAAACAACCATGAGTATTATCACAGGAGAGAAAGAGTATTTCCCGGGAATCGGGAAAATCGCATTTGAAGGCGCGGAGAGCGATAACCCGCTGGCTTTCAAATATTACGATGAAAATGCTTTGGTGGGCGGAAAGTCCATGAAGGAAATCATGCGCTTTGCCATTTCCTACTGGCATTCATTCTGTGGAACTGGCGGAGATCCTTTTGGTGGCCAGACCCATGCGCTTCCGTGGATACATGGCGATGATGCGGACACACGTGCGAGGCATAAGATGGATGCAGCTTTTGAGTTCATCACAAAAATCGGATCACCTTTCTACTGTTTCCACGACTACGATCTTGTGGAGGAGGGTGACACATTCAGCGAATCGACCCGTCGTTTGGAAGCTATCGTGAAATATGCAAAAGAGAAGCAAGCCGCTTCAGGAGTGAAGCTCCTGTGGGGAACTGCGAATCTCTTCAGTAATCCGCGTTATATGAATGGTGCCGGGACGAATCCGGATTTCAATGTAGTGGCCTACGCCGGGGCACAGCTTAAGAACGCGATTGATGCGACTATCGAACTCGGTGGTGAGAACTACGTTTTCTGGGGAGGCCGTGAAGGCTACATGACCCTGCTCAATACGGACATGAAGCGTGAGCAGGAAAATTTCGCGAACTTGTTGAGAATGGCTCGTGACTACGCTCGCGGCCAAGGTTTCAAGGGGAATTTCTTCATCGAGCCGAAGCCTATGGAGCCAAGCAAGCATCAGTATGATTTCGATTCGGCTACGGTTGTCGGTTTCCTCAAGGCCCATGGTCTGGAAAATGATTTCAAACTCAACATTGAGGTAAATCACGCCACTCTCGCGCAACACACCTTCCAACATGAGCTGCAGGTAGCTGCGGACAACAACATGCTGGGAAGTATCGACGCGAACCGTGGTGATTACCAAAACGGGTGGGATACGGATGAGTTTCCGATCAACGTCCGCGAAATTACCGAGGCTATGCTGGTAATACTCGAGGCGGGTGGCCTCCAGGGTGGGGGAACAAATTTCGATGCGAAGATCAGGAGAAATTCAACGGATCCCGAGGATCTCTTTATCGCGCACATCAGTGGTATGGATGTATTTGCCAGGGCACTGATCGCTGCGGACAAGATTCTCGTAAAATCTCCATATAAGAAGCTCAGGGAGGACCGCTATGCATCTTTCTCAACCGGGCAGGGCGCTGAATTCGCCGCTGGGAATCTGACATTGGAAAATCTGGCCAGCATCGGCGCCGAAGGCGGCGAGCCTGCCAGAACAAGCGGTAAGCAGGAGCTATACGAGGCTCTGGTTAACCAGTATACCTAGGCCGTAGATCGAACGATCTCCAAGCTCCTACCTGTGTTCCACGGGTAGGAGTTTTTTATTATCCCTAACGCTCAGACAGAATGGATCTGCTGTTTTGAGAATTTGAAGCGGACCCTAGCATTTCCTGCGACCAAGGGTCCTCAGGGACGTGGAACCGAGCCAGTGTTTTTGGACCGGATCTTGAGGTTGAGTAATTCAACTCCCAGGGAGAACGCCATTGCGAAGTAGATATAGCCTTTCGGTATCGCGAAGTGGAAACCTTCCGCGATGAGGGCGGTGCCAATGAGGATCAGAAACGAAAGAGCCAGCATTTTTATAGAAGGATGTTTTGAAACAAAATCTCCAATGCTTCCGGCCGCTACCATCATGACTCCAATGGAGATGACTACAGCAAGCATCATAACTGATAGGTGATCCGCCATGCCAGCTGCCGTAATTACCGAATCCAGTGAAAATACGACATCAATGATCGCAATCTGGGCCATGATTGCTCCGAATGTAGCTGCCTTTGTCGAGGCGTGGGTTTCCGATTCTCCTTCCAGCTTATGATGAATCTCCTTGGTGGCTTTCCAGATCAGGAAAAACCCACCAGCTAGAAGGATCATGCCTTTTCCACTGATTCCAAGCTGGCCTCCATGTTCTGCTGCGTAGGGAATCATATTCCAGAGAATAGGATGGACCGGTATGGAAAACAGATTGGCGGTAAGCCCCATCATCCAGGATATCGTAGCAAGCAGGCAAAGCCGGGTGATCATTGCCAGACCCAAACCGATGATCCTCCCTTTTTTCCGCTGCTCCTCGGGCAGGCGATCCACAAGGATAGAAATGAAGACGATGTTATCAATACCAAGAACGATCTCCAGTAGCGTCAGGGTAAGAAGTGCGGCCCACGCATCGGGCTGAGCGAACCATGAGAAATCGAACATTTCGGTGTTAGCTAGGAGTTTTTGGCAGAGGCTGCTTTTTCGAGAGCTTTGATCCGATCAGCCAGCTTCGGTAGGCGGCGGACAAGGGCTTCCAATTTCATGGAGTGTCTCAGCGGGGTGGCAGGTTTACCCCCATAGATGATACCACCTTCAAGGGATTGGGTGACTCCACCTCGAGCGGTGACGGTTACCTTTTCACCGATTTCGATGTGTCCAACCACACCGACCTGGGCGGCAAGGGTGACGTAATCACCGATTTTCGTACTACCTGCGATTCCTGTCTGGGAAACGATAAGGCAGTGTTTTCCGATGATGCAGTTGTGGGCGATTTGAACCAGATTATCGATTTTTGTGCCTTCACCGATCACTGTTTTTCCAAAGCGGGCACGATCAATCGTGGTATTGGCACCGATCTCGACATCGTCACCGACTACAACATTTCCTACCTGAGGGATCTTTTCATGGCGACCATTTGCAAATTCGTAGCCATAACCGTCCGCGCCGATAACGCAGCCGGGCTGGAGCTGGACACGATCGCCGATCACGCAGTTTTCACGGATGGAGACATTGGATGCGATCTTGCAGTCCTTTCCTACCGAAACATTCGGGTAAATGGTCGCATTGGGAGCGATCTCGGTGCCATCTCCAATGCTGGCTCCGTCCATTACGACGGCTCCGGCATGGATACAGACCTTATCGGGATTCAGCTTTGCAGTGGGTGAAACTGAGGCTGTGGAATGGATGCCGGGAGAGAATGTTGCCAGCTTTTCCGAGAAATGCGAGATGACCGCGGAAAATGCCAGCGATGGATTTTTAACAGCTATCAGAGCTGGCCCGGAGTTCTGGAAATCGTGACCCTCGGGTACAATAACAGCGCCTGCCTTTGTATAGAGAAACTGCTGAAAATACTTCTCATTTCCGAGGAAACTGATGTCGGCGCTTTCCGCAAGGTCCAGCGAGGCCATCCCTGTAAACTGAGAGCTCGCCTCACCGCATATGATTTTTCCATCAATGCGTTGGGCGAGCTCTTGTAGACTTAGGCTGATTGCCAAAGTAGTAGATTGGTTGATTTATTCCCCCTGAGGAGCTTCCGGAGCGGCTTCTGCAGCTTCTTCTTCGTCTTCAGCAGGTGCTGATTCCGCAGGAGCGTCCTTGTTCAGATCCTTGAGAAGGCCGGCAGTAATGTCTGTGGCGTCCTTGGTGTAGAGGAGGAAAGGAACCTGGGAGGTGCTGAGACCGGATTTGTCGAAAACGTAATCGTAGTCGCCCGTTTTGGCCTGCTCTTCAACGAGTTTGCGGATTTCCTCGAGAATGCCTTTCATACGCTGAACCATTTTCTCATTGAGTGCCTGATTCCGGCGCTGGAGGAATTCGCGGCGCTCACGATCGAGTGCGATACCTTCCTGTTGCTGCATCTGCCAATCCTTGAATAGGGACTGTTTTTTGGTGTCGTTGATCGATGGATCCTCGATTTGTTTTTTGAGATTGCTGAGATTTGTTTCCAGTTCGCGGATGCGACCTAGACGTGTGTTATTGTCTTTCTGGATGCGGGCACGCTCTACGTTGATTTGCTTTTGCGCTTCATTGGTGCGGTAGTATTGCTTGAAGAGCTCCTGCATATCTACGGTAGCGATTTTGAGATCGGATTCCTGTGCATTGGCCGTAGTGAAGAGCGAGGCTGCTAGTGCCATGCTGAGAAAACGTCGAAATAGAGTCATATTGAGGTGTATTGGTTACTTGAATGCGAATGTTTGCCGGGGAAGCTTGGATGCAAAGTTCTGGGCAGTCAACGAACAACCTTGAAGGGGATGAGCGAATTAAAGCTGCGGAATTCAGTTTGTCCGGTGCCGGGCCCGACGGTGTTTTTCGAAATCCGGGAGATTTTCAGGGCTGTATATCAATCGTTTACTAAAAGTCAGTAGATATGGCCCGGTCGGTTAGTTCATTTTTCTTGATAGTCCTATAGGAATTGACATTATATCCTACGTGATTACCCCCCAGCAATTGCTGAACTGTCGTCTTCTGACAGGAGTTACCTCCTGCCTTTCGATTGCTGCGTTCTCGATTAGCACCGCTGGAGCTGAACCATCCCTGGGAAATCCGATCGGGAAGGTCGCACGGCTTTTCAATCCTAAATTGGTGAAGATGGAGGAGCGGGTTCAATTTCTTGACCGCCAGTTGATGTCGCTGGCTGTCTACAATGAGCACGTGCTCAAAACGGGAATCGGCTGCAGGGGTGTTAAACTGAAAGCTTCAGATCCGGAACCGACCGTTACTCTTGATTTGGGTGAAGATTTTCCGATTGATAAGTTGTATCTGGTGCCAGTGCAGGAGGGTGGAGGCACGCAGGGAAATATATTTCCGAAGCGATTTACCATCGAACTGTCCGGTGTGGAGGACTTTTCCGAATCTCGGATATTGTATTCTTCCGCGGACAAATATTTCCCGGAAACAGGTGGGAAACCCGTCAAATTCAACGGCCAGGGGGCAAGGGCCCGCTACGTAAGGTTAACTGTCAATCAAGGGCAACCGCGCGGCGATAGCGAGATTTTCGGGATTTCCGAGATTGTGGTAATTTCTGACTCATATCCGGTATCATTTGGGTGCGAGGTGAAGGCTTCCGGGACACTACAGGTCGGAGAATTCTGGTTTCCTGATGCTGTGGTGGATGGCCGCATGCCTCTCGGTGTGTGGCAGGGAGGTCAATGGGCCCGTAGAGCGGACAGGGGGGATCTAGAGTATGTGGATTCAGCCGATACAGAGATTTCTTGGAGTCTGGATTTGGGCGAGATTTCCGAGATATCCCTGATAAATCTATTTCCCTTCGATATTCGCGAAGCCCTGGAGGCCGGGATTCTTCCTGAAATTTTGGACATTCAGGTGCGAAATGGTCCCGAGGAAGAATTTCAAACGATCGCCCAATGGAGAAATCCGATCGAGGGGGTAAACCATGAAACACCTCTGGTTTTTGCTTTCGACGATGTAAGAGCGCGGGAAATTCGGGTTGTCGGGAAGAAGGCAAGGGAGGTTGATGGAAAGTTTTTGTATGGTCTTTCGGAGATCGAAGTTTGGTCCGAACATAAGAACCTGGCGATGGGCAGGCCGGTGATTCTTGATGTTTCAGGTGAAAAGGAGCGTCTTTCTACGAGGACGAACGGATTTGCGAGTAATCGGCAAATCATTCCCGTCGGCTCATGGTTGGGTCAATTAAACGATCGCTGGCGGGTAGAGAATGAGATTGGGGCATTGCAACCCATGCGCGTCCAAATGGCATCCGAAAGCGAACTCAACGCCACATGGGGCTCTGCCATGATGCTGGGTCTTACATTTTTGATCCCGGTTTTCATCGTTGAGCGTAGGCGTCTGATTTCGCGAAATCAGATGGATCAGCTCAGAAAGCGGATCGCGTCCGATTTGCACGACGACATCGGAAGTAATCTCGGAAGTATCTCACTGATCGCCCGGACGGCGCGCAAGGATCTGATTCGTCTCGCCGGACCTGCAATTGTTGGGGAGGACTTGAATGAGGTGGAGAGCATAGCCAGGGAAAGCTCGCTTGCGATGCGTGATATTGTATGGCTTTTGGAAAGGAAACAGGACTCGATCGGAGACTTGGTCCAGAGGATGAGGGAGACAGCCAGCAGGATGCTGAGGGAGATTGATTATTCAATCGAATGTGATTCTACCAAGGCTACGGCAAAGCTTTCTCTGGATGCGAAGCGTCATCTCTTTTTGTTCTATAAGGAAGCGATTCACAATATTGTGAAGCATTCAAAGGCAACGAAGATCACTGTCCGTCTCTGGGACAAAGGTGATAAGCTGGCGCTGGAAGTGATTGATAACGGAGGAGGATTGCCGGTGGTGTTGCATGAGGGCAAAGAAGTTCCTCAGCGAGTCCGTAAGCTTGACGAACGGGCTCGAGTGCTTGAGGGACATCTCGATATAAAAACGGAGCGGGACAAAGGTACTGAAATTTTGTTAACTGTGAAGCGCTCCTTATTGATAGTAGCCCCAGCATTGAAATGACCGAAGCAAAGAAAAAATCCACCATTTGGATTCTCGAGGATCACCAGATTTTCGCGAAACAGATCCGCCGCTTGATCGAGAGTGAGGATGATTTGGAATGCCCTTACCACTTTGCTTCTCCCGACGAGTTTTTCGATAAGCTTAAATTTACCTCGGATTACCCTGATGTTCTATTGCTGGATCTCGGGTTGCCGAAAATGGATGGTCTGGAGGTCTTGGTTGAGGTTCGGAAAATTCTGCCGGACCTGAAAGTATTGATTCTTTCCGCGTTCGATGACCGTGAGCGTGTCTACCGGGCGATCTGTAACGGCGCCTCAGGATACTTGCTGAAGACTTCCGGCCCGGACGAAATTCTAGATGGAATCCATGATGTGATCGACGGTGCTGCGGCACTTAGCAGTGCGATTGCTACAATGATTCTCAATGGTTTTGCAAAACACGGTCCCGTGGAGCAGCTGGAACCTCTGACAAGTAGAGAGGAAGAAGTGCTGAAATTTTTGGTGAAAGGATTTACGAAAAAAGAGATAGGCGAACAGTTGCATATTTCCCAGCACACGGTGGATATGCACCTTCGGGCGGTCTACAGGAAGCTGCATGTTAGATCGCAGACCGAAGCCGTTTCAAAGGCGCTACGGCAGGGGATTGTCTGAATTTCCTGATCAAATGAATAAGGTGCTACTTGCAGTAATCCTGGCAACTAGTGCTATGGAGGCGGGTGCGGATCCCTTGGTGGATTTCACCTTCGGAGTGATTCATGAGCTTAGAAATGAGCAAGAGCTGGCCGGGGAATTCTACGAGAAGGCCTACCTAGCTGATCCTACCAGTCTGCCGCTGGTGCGGATGGAAACGCAGCGGCTTTTAAGTGTGGGTGACCGGGCAGCCGCAATTGATGCTTATAAGCTTTTGATCGAGGCTCGCCCTGATGATCCTCTGATCAATATCGAATTCGGGGATTTTATGGGTAGTGTGGCCCGTGGAGATACAATGGCTCTGCAGCTTCAGGAAAAAGCATACAGGAAGGTGCTGGAGGTATACCCGGGGGACTATATGCCTATTGAGCGCCTAATTCGTCTTGCCCGCGAACAAAGGAATGATGGGAAGGCGAGGAGTCTCCTGGAGGAGCTACAACTCGATCGGCCTGAGAGTATCCTTTACTATATGGCTACTACGAAAAGTCTGTATGATAATCAAGATGCCGAAGCTGCGGAACGAGTGGACAGGGTTCTGGAGAATGGGATGGATGATCACCCGGAGGCTGCGGATCTGGCGAGGGAGGCGAGTGACCATTTCAGGGAAACCGGAAGAAAGAAACATGCTATTGAGTTGCTTCAAGCTCATGTGGATGCTGCTCCGTCTTCACTGGATCTGAAGGTGAGGCTGGGGATCCTGATGTTCACCGCAGGGCGTAATCAGGAAGGAGTGGAAATTCTAAAAGAGGTGCTCAGTATCCATCCCGGGAAAGTTTCGGCGCACGTGGCAATGACCAAATACTACCGCATCAATGGCATGGCGGGGGAAGCGAGGAGTCATTCTGTGGAACTTTTGAAAATTCGAGGCGGAAGTCCGAGCGAGTTTATCGAGTTGGCAGAAGAATTGATGAATGACAGTGAGTTCCGTGAGGCTCGATTGCTACTGGAGAAAGCGGTATTCGACCATGAGGACGATGCTGGTCTTTATATGAAGCTGGCGATGGCGACTGCACGTGATCCGGAAACAAAATCAACGGCAGGACGTATGTTCCGTGAAGCGGAGAAATTACTGGAAATAGGTGGAGAAATGGAGCCTGGATTTATGCTGGATTCAGCGAATCAATTGTTGGCACAGGGTGAGACCAAGGCGGCCGAGGATAGGTTAAGGACAGCTATCAGGATGTTCCCCAAAGAGGCAAAGAACGAAACCGCAGCCGCTTTGCGGGCACTGGCAGGGATATGGATCAGTGAAGGGAAAAATGAGAATGCAGCGAAGGCGTTGATTCAGCGGGCGGAAGCTCTGGAGAAGTAGCGATAGCGCTTTGCGTTCTCGCGCTTACCTTTGGTTTTCGATGAGAGACCGATGCATTGCGACCAGCAATTTGTCGCACAAATACCGCCGCAATATCATCCACCAATCAGCGATGGACTTCCAAGTCAGTTACCTTTGTGTTTTTTGAAGATTTTGAGCGTGTTTTCCCGCTCTTGTTTATGATCCACGCAGGGAGGAAAGTAGTCTGGAGCTAGCTTTTCTCCGGTCGGAGGTGGTGACTGGAATTTTTTCGGATCAATATCCCGGAGTTCGGGAATCCATTTTTTGACATACCGGCCGTGGGGATCATATCTTGCGGTCTGTGTCCACGGATTCTGTATTCTAAAATAAGGGGCAGCATCCGCACCAGTTCCAGCGGACCATTGCCAGCCTCCATTGTTGGAGGCTATTTCGCCATCGTTGAGATGCTGCATGAAGTGTGATTCTCCGAGTTTCCAATCGATATGCAGATCCTTTGTCAGAAACATGGCGGTGATCATACGGACGCGGTTGTGCATAAAACCTGTTTTCAAAAGCTGTCGCATACCGGCGTCCACGATCGGAAATCCTGTTTCACCGAGTTTCCACTTTTCGAATTTCTCCCCCGGAGTCTCCCAAGGTAGGCCCCTCCAATCAGCGTTAAACTCTTCGTGTAAGACGTCTGGAAAGTGGTGAAGGATCGCGAAATAGAATTCCCGCCATGCGAGTTCCTTGATGTAGGTTTCGATGGAACTGCGGGGACCGCCGCGAGAGTTCTTCAGTTCTTCGGAAATCTTCTTATATAGGGTCCGGATTGAAATAAGTCCGAAGCGTAGGTCTTGGGAGACTCTGGAAGTGGCTTCCTCCCCCGGAAGATCGCGCAGGTCCGAATAATCCCGTATGATCCCGGAGACGGCCGCATTCATGCGTTTTCGCGCTGCTTTTTCGCCGGGTTCCGGTAGATCTGCTTTGGATTCCGGAAGATCCCACGTAGTCAAGGTTGGTAGATCCTCCGAGGATAGCCCGCCGGGGGTGTTCAATTCTCCTGCTTTGGGTAGGGGACTGGGCTTGTCCAAGGATAGCCAATTTTTGGAATAAGGCGTGAAAACTTTATAAGGTTTCTCTGATTGAGTATAGATTTCTTCCGGGCCGTGGAGCGCCACATCGTCATGGCCGAAACAATCGATCTGCAACTCCGCGCAGAGGGTCTCCAGTTCTTCTTCGGTCTTTTTTCCGAATGGATCGGGATCTCGATTGAAATAGATCGCACGGCAATCGGTTTCCTGGATGAGTCTTTTTAGTTCCTGAATAGCTCCACCTCTGCGAATTAACAATTTTCCCCGGATGGTCCCAATATTCTTAGAGAGGGATTCCAGGCAGCCGCAAAGGAACTGCTGGCGGTTTGGTCCGGTCCAGGAGTGCTGTCCTTTCCAATCGCTCAGAATGTAGACCGGGATTACCGGGATGCCGGCGAGGGATGCGTGGTGGAGGGCAGAGTTGTCAGTGATACGTAGGTCACGGCGGAACCAGTGGATGACAGAAGGCATTCGTAATTGAAGCACGGATTTCCCGGGAGGAAACTGGAAACCGGGACCTGTCTTATGGGACTTTTTTCAGAAGAGCCTCGGCCTTGGATATAGTGGAAGCGGAAAGCATTCTATTTACGCGCCTTCCACCTTCCAGAATAGGTATCAGCTTTTTCAGAATATCTTCTGCCGCATCCAGCGAGAGCTGTGCGCCTCCGTACTTCTTATCGGGAAAGTATTTGGTAAAGGTGGTGCCTCCACGGCTAATGCAGAGCCGCCAACCTTCAAACGCGGCGTTTTCATACGTGAATCGCGTAAGGTTCTTTTTTGAATTCATCATCATACAGAAAGTTGGAGTGCGGGTTTTGGGGACGTCTCTTTGGGCCCAAGAAGCATTTTTGAAGCCCGTTTCGAAAAAAAACGGTTTATAACCACGGTTTTTGGCGAAAAAACATTGCAAGAACCGCCTGAAAGCATTTTCTTCGCGCCCCGCGAGTAATCTGTGAAAAACAGCCGTCGGTCCTCTGGGTGAGTCATCACCCCGCTCGCGAGAGGGAAACCCGGCAAACAAACAAACATATGTCAGCTACCACACTTGCTCGTTTCGAGCTTCCGAACCGCCTCGTTAGAAACGAGGAGACCGCCTCAGATACCTATGCGCAATTCGTCGCAGAGCCTTTCGAGCGCGGATACGGCCACACAATCGGCAACTCACTCCGCCGCGTTTTGCTTTCCTCTCTTGAGGGTGCATCCATCACTTCGGTGAAAATCGCCGGTGTTCAACACGAATTCTCCAGCCTCGCAGGCGTAGTGGAAGATGTTACAGACATCGTCCTCAACCTCAAGAAGGTGAAATTCGCCCACAACGACAAGGAGCCGCGCATCCTTTCCATCGATGTTGAGAAAGACGGTGTTATCACCGCTGGCGACATCAAGGACGACAACATTTATTCCGTAGTCAATAAGGACCAGGTTATCTGCACACTCGATAAGAAGGTGAAGTTCAACTGTGAGTTCGAAGTTCGCGTAGGCCGCGGCTTCTTCACTGGCGACGAAAACAAGCGCAAGGACCAACCAATCGGCGTGATCGCGATTGATTCCATCTTCTCACCTGTTACCCGCGTCAAATACAGCGTGGACACCACACGTGTTGGTCAGATGACCGACTATGATAAACTTACACTCGACGTTTGGACAGACGGCCGCATCAGCCCGCAGGACGCGGTTCTCCAGGCATCGGCTATTCTCCGTCATCACCTCGACGTATTCGTCAACTACGACGAAAACGCAGTGGACTTCGAAGAAGCACCGGCAGAGTCCAGTGAAGAGAACGCAGCTCTCAAGAAGCTTCTCAACATGTCCGTCAACGAGATCGAGCTTTCCGTCCGCGCGGCAAACTGCCTCAACAACGCGAACATCACTTCTGTTGGTCAGCTGGCCATGAAATCAGAAGCTGAGATGCTCAAATACCGTAACTTCGGTAAGAAGTCTCTCAACGAGATCAAGGACAAGCTCGTGGAGCTCGGCCTCGGTCTTGGCATGTCTTTCGAACCTTCCCTTCTTGCAGGTGGCTCCATCGCCTCCCGCGGACCACGCCTTGGCGCGGAAGACGAAGCACCAGTCGGTCTTGCAGACCTCATCGCCCAGAACCTGGACGACTAATTTAATAAATATTCAAAACAACTAACGTAAGCCACCGATGAGACATCGCCGCAACACCACTAAGCTTAAACGCAACACCGCCCACCGCAAATCACTGCTTGCAAACCTTGCATGCAGCCTGATCGAGCACGGCAGAATCAGAACCACTTTCGGAAAAGCCAAGGCCCTGCGCCCTGTTGCTGAGAAACTGGTTACACAAGCAAAGCGCAACGACCTGCATTCACGTCGTCTTGCTATCGCATTCCTACGTCAGAAAGATGCGGTGACAAAGCTTTTCGATGAAGTAGCTCCGAACGCAGGTGACCGCCCAGGTGGTTACTGCCGTATCACAAAACTCGGCCAACGTATGACCGACGCAGCTCCGATGGCTATCATCGAGTGGGTCGATCTTCCAGAGCTTGATGCTGATGAACTTGAAGCAATTGCCGCTGAGGAGACTCCAGCTGCAGAAGAAAAGCCTGCAAAAAAGGCTGACAAGAAAGAAGAGACTGCCGCAGCTGACGCTGAGTAAGCCTTCTATTTCTTAGAAATTACCTTCAGCCCTCTCACGGAAACGTGAGGGGGCTTTTTGCGTGAGGGGGAAATGTCATTTCCAACAAAAGGAAACGCCACCGTCACATGGTGTGTGAGGTGGCGGTAAATTTTTTAGTAATAGGGGAGGGCGGAGGCCCTACTTCTTTAACTTACGGACGATCTGTTTTTTGAAAAGAGGCAGATATTCATTCTCGATGTGATTGTGGGCAGCTGCCAAGCCCTCGGAACGATAAACATTCCCGATGATGGCCTCAACGCTGGTAGGGTTTCCGAAGGCGCTGAGGAATTCATTGGAGGTGAGATGCGTGAACCACACACCATCCATGCATCCACGCTCTTTCAAGACGTATTCCCTAGCGTAGAGTGCCAATACTGCATCGCCGATCCAGGCGGCTTCACGTTCGATTTTCAGAGCTTCATTGCGAGTCACGCAAGGAGCTTGGTGCTACGGAACGGCAGGTGCGAGTTTTTCCGCGCTTTGATTGCGAATCTTTTCGCGCAGACGGTCCTCTGACTCCGCATCCCAATATCCGGGCTGGAGTTCCATGAATACAGAGCTGTATGGGAGGGCCGTAGGAGTGCGGATTACGAGGACATTGAAACGTTCGTTGACGGATTCGATGAGGGTGATGAGCGATTGTTGTTCCAGCTCGGTCGGCTCATAAGCGTGCAGCGATGTGAGAATGCTTTTCCTAAGCTCTTCAATCCCGGGAGCAAAGTCGTTTTCCACTGATCTGACTTCTCTGGTAAGATATATCCGGGGGCGGACGTGTTGATTTTCCTCGAGGCAGTTTAAAACATAGTCAACTACTTCAGGAACTTCTGCCTCTGTGCTGATTTGTTGGATCCCGGGTTTATTATGAGCGGGAAACGAGGCTTCAGCTATGACGATCCAGTTTCTATATCCAAGCTGGTCGACCTGCTTATCTACGGTGACATGCCAATCTTCCGGCTCTGCAGTGTAGGTGCAGCTACCAAGTATCAATCCGAATAGGGCAGACGGGAATATGGAGCTAAGGATTTTCATGATGTGTAGTGAGGGCGGCCACACTTCGGTATTTGCTCTGGTGGAGAAGCTTGAATTCTACAACTGCCTATGGGAGCCGTCGCAGAATGGTGGGTTTTTAGTAGCCTTGCACTGGCAAAGGCTAACAGTAGTTTTCTCGGTAATTTCCATTTTTTTGGGCTGAAGGCCTGTGCCTTTGTGAGAGCCGTCGCAAAAGGGAGCGTGACTGGTTTTGCCGCAGCTGCACCACCAGTAGGTGCCTGGTTCTAGCTCTGCGCGAAGTGGCTGGGTATCGGTGGGGATAGGTTCTTCAGCCATTTCAGTGAAACTTATTTATCAGATGAATTGCTCTCAATGCTAGCCACGATTTCGTGGGCCGAGTGCTTGGGACCAGTGGAAGACTGGAGGGATGAACGGGTCTGGGAAGGATAACGTTCGGAAGGAACCTGATGAAGGTAGGTGGCACCAAGCCAAGCTAGCAAAATGGCGGAAGAGGCTCCGATGAATTTTTTTAGGTTCATTATGTGAGATATTTGGGAGGTAAAGCGCAGGGCTTATGCCAAGTCGTATAACAATTGCCAATAAAAAAGAAAAGTACTGATATTCAACGAGCCTGAAATAATTGAGCCTTGCGACTTGATGTGTTTTGGATCATCGAAAAGACATGTTACCGAAAGCTGTATTGTTCGATTTTGATGGGATCTTGGTCGATACCGAGGGTGCGATCTTTGAGGCTTGGAAACGGACTTTCGAGCGTCACGGAAAGGAGCTCTCACTGGACCTTTATACAAAGTGTATAGGTTCCGACTTCGATGCCTGGTCTCCAAAGGTGCATCTCGAGGAGCTCACATCACTGCAATTTGACTGGCTGGAGATGGACGAAGCCAGGCAGGTGGAAATTCGTGCGGCGCTGGAAGAGTATGGTCCAATTGAAGGCGTAATTGATCTTCTGGAAGAAATCCAAAGCCGTGGTATTCCGATGGCGGTGGTTTCGAGTTCCGCTCATCCGTGGGTTGATGGGTGGTTGGATAAGCTTGGATTGAGGCGTTTTTTTGATCACGTCATCTGCAAGGGTGATGCGCCGAGAATCAAGCCTGCTCCGGATCTATATTTGGCTGGTGCGAAGGTGGTGGGCATGGAGCCCGAAGGCTGCCTCGTTTTTGAAGATTCGCTCAATGGGTTAAACGCTGCCATTGCGGCAGGAATGAAGGCTTGGATTGTTCCTAACCGCGTGACTGCGGGATTAGATTTCTCCCAGGCGGCAAAGGTTTTACCCAGCTTCACGGCTGCACGCGATGAGTTGTTCAAGTGCTGAGTTTTCCGATGGATGGATTTCTTGGGCGGGGTGAGGCCTTGTTTCATTGCAATACCTGCGGCTGAGGATAGAGCTTGGTTGTGAATAATTGGGATGTGGCGATTAAGGTTTTGGCGGGGCTTCTAAAGTCCGGCGTTACAGAGTTTGTGGTTTGTGGCGGGGCTAGAAATGCGATCCTGCTCGAGGTTCTTTCAAGGTTGGAGGCAGAGGGGAAGGTGCGTGTCTGGAGTCATTTCGAGGAGAGATCCGCAGGATTTTTTGCCCTTGGGAGAACTGTCTTCACCGGTAAGCCTTGCGGTGTTGTGGTGACCAGCGGGACGGCGGTTGCCGAGCTTTTGCCGGCGGTGATCGAGGGTTATTATCAGGCGAGGCCACTCGTTCTTGTGACAGCGGATCGGCCGGAGGCGTTTCGTGGGAGTGGTGCTCCGCAAGCAGTCGAGCAGGTGGGGATATTTGCTGAATACGCGTCTCTCGATCCCCATAAATGGGATGGTAAGGGTCCTCTGCATTTGAATGTAGAGCTGGAAGAGGAGCTGGACTCCGGAGATGCGGGTTTGCCGGGGATGGAGGTGGGTGATTTCAGTCTGAACTATGGAAGGCCAAATGTAGGTGGCTTCGCTAAATGGTTGAGAGAGCCAACGCTGCGGGGCTTGGTGGTGATGATCGGAGATCTTGAGCCGGATGAGCAGGAGGAGGTCTATCATTTCTGCGAAGCTCTTGCCGTGCCCGTTCTTGCGGAAGGGGGGAGCGGATTGCGCGAGGCGTTGCAACATTTGATGATCATTGATGCGGACGATGTGCTTGCAAAAAATCCTCCATCCAAGGTTTTACGGCTAGGCGGTGTGCCGAGTGGCCGGTTCTGGAGGGATCTCGAGGATCTACCGAAGGTAGGGGTATGGTCGATCTGTAGGAACGGAATGCGTGGTCTGGGACGGGATGCTGATGTCCTCCAAGGATCGCTGGCGCGGATTCTTCCAGCGCTAGGGGATGTGGATGAGATCGGGGACATGAACGAGCTACTTGTGGGAGCAGAGGGGCGTGGGCAGCGGATTGAGGAAATGCTAGAAGCTAGTCCTGACAGTGAGGCGGGATGGATGAGGACGCTTTCCGTTTATGCAGCGATCGGTTCGAGCGTATATCTTGGAAATAGTTTGCCTATCCGGGAATGGAATCGCTACGCACAATGGGAGCGCCCCGTGCACCGGGTGCGCGCGAACCGGGGAGCGAACGGTATCGATGGCCAGATCAGTAGTTGGCTTGGATCCAGTGCGGAGGAAGAGGATGCCTGGGGAATATTCGGGGATCTCACCGCGCTCTACGATTTTGCGGGTCTAAAGATGCTTGATCAAGTGGTGGGCAAGGGCCGTGTGATGGTGGTAATCAACAACGGTGGTGGTCAGATTTTTTCAAAGATACCACGCCTCGAGAAAATGTCCGACAAGGCGAAAGAATGGATGGCCGCCCAGGCAGAGGTTGATTTCGAAGGGTTCGCCAAAGCCTGGGGAATGAACTTCATCAGGGTAACGCGTGCCGATGAGTTCGATGGAATAGAGGAATCCGATGTGGTGACACTGATAGAGGTAGTGATTAGATGAATACTTTCCGCCAGTGATATGAGGTCGAATCATTGAGGATTCGAAGTTCACTGAAATTTAACCTTGGAGGTATCGGGTTTAATTTCCTAGCCTCTCTGACCGAGACTCATCCATTATGCCGCAAAAAGACTTAACAATCCTCAACAAGCTTGGAATTCATGCCCGCCCGGCGGCTCAATTCGTAAAATTGGCCAATAAATACCAATCCCACATCACTGTAGAGAAAGATGGGGAGGAAGTGGACGGTAAGAGTATCATGGGCTTGATGATGTTAGCGGCAGGACACGGATCGACCATCGTCGTGAAGGCGGAGGGTGAAGATGAGAACGAGGCGCTGGCAGCGCTTGCTGACCTCGTGGCGAGGAAGTTCGAGGAGGAGTGATACAGTTTTAAGTTTATGTCGAAAATTACGATTCTATCCGGAGACGGAATTGGTCCGGAAGTGATGGTTCAGGCACTGCGTGTGCTTGATGCAGTGGAGGAAAAGTTTGGATTCAAAGTTGAGCGCTCCGAGCATTTGGTCGGTGGCGCGGCGATCGACGATGGTGGCCATCCGCTGCCGGATGAAACCGTGAAGGCCAGTGAGGCCGCTGATGCGATCCTTTTCGGCTCCGTTGGAGGTCCAAAATGGGAGAACCTTCCACCTGATATTCAGCCGGAACGTGGAGCTTTGCTTCCTATCCGGAAGCATTTCGGGCTCTATGCAAATCTCCGCCCGGGAGTCTGTCTCCCTGCACTTACAGATGCATCACCTGTGAAACAGGAGCTCATTGCCGATGGTTTTGATGTACTTTGTGTGCGTGAGCTCACTGGTGGTATTTACTTCGGTGCGCCCAAGGGCCGGCACGAGGAAGACGGTGAAATCGTCGCCCTTGATACGATGATCTACAAGAAGAGCGAGATCGAGCGGATCGCGCGGATTGCTTTCACAGCAGCTATGGGCCGTCAGAAGCGCCTTCTTTCAGTGGATAAGGCAAATGTTCTGGCATCGTCCGTTCTCTGGCGTGAAACCGTAATCGAGATTTCCAAGGAGTATCCTGAAGTGGAGCTTGAGCACATGTATGTGGACAATGCCGCGATGCAGTTGATCCGCAGACCTGGTTCCTTTGATGTTTTGGTCACTGAAAACCTTTTTGGAGATATCCTTTCCGATGAAATGGCGATGATCTCCGGTTCGCTGGGTATGTTGCCATCTGCTTCGCTCGGTAAACAGAAGGATGACGGTCTCTACTTCGGTCTTTACGAGCCGTCAGGTGGATCCGCACCGGATATCGCAGGGCAGGGTATTGCAAACCCGATTGCTCAGATTCTTTCCCTCTCCATGCTTCTAAGGTTCTCCCTTGGGAAGATCGAAGCTGCCGATGCGGTTGCTGATGCGGTTGCAAAGGCAATTGCCGATGGCTTCCGGACCGGTGACATTGCCACAGGCAAAGCCGGGGAGAAAAAGGTTGGCACTTCCGAAATGGGAGATGCGGTCATTGAAAGGCTGTGAAACAAAAAGACTCCAAACCCAATATTTATTTTTCAAGCTCACTGCGGATCGCTGCTGTGAGCTTGTTGCTTTACGGTTGCGGTCTCCAGGCACCTACGGAGTATCTGGAAATTCGTAGTCCGGGAACTTGGGCTTCCGCATCGAGCGGAACCGAAGGGCAGATTTCCACAGGATGGTTGAACGAGTTCAGCGATAGCAGGCTGAAAAAGAACGTATATCTGGCACTGGAGAATAACCGTTCACTTAAAGTCGCGGCTGCAAGACTACGGGAAGCAAAACAAGATACGATTATTACACGTGCGGGCAGGCTGCCGAGTGCGAATCTGGGAGCGGATGGTCGGATTTCCGATGGATCCGATATCGCCCGTGTGCAGAGCTACAGTGCGACGCTTGGTGCTTCCTGGGAGCCTGATTTATGGGGGCGCCTACGTGATCTTACGCAGGCGGCAGAGGCGGATGAGCGGGTGGCCGTGGAAGATTTCCGCGCAGCAAGACTGTCGTTGGCCGTCAGCGCGGCCAGGGCTTACACGAATCTTGTTTCCGCACAGCAGGAAGTCGCTCTTGCGGAATTTACCCTGAATTCCTTTAGGAAAAACCTTCAGATCGTTGAGAGGACTTATAAGGCAACTGGGGAAGGTGCGCTGGATGTGCAGTTTGCCAGGACCAACGTCTCTTCCACCGAGAGGAGTCTGGAGGCAAGGATTCTGGATCGGGACGATGCGGCAAGAACCCTTGAGGTCCTACAGGGACAATATCCGGTAGGGCTGGTACGCGGAAATACCGAACTACCTGATTTGCCGGAGAGAGTTCCAGCGGGTATTCCAGCTGATTTGGTGGAGCGGAGATCTGATCTAGCGGCTGCGAGAGCGAGCCTATTTGCCTCTGCAAAACGGGCGGATGCGGCGCGAAAGAGTTTGTTGCCTGATTTTTCGCTAACAGGTTCCAGTGGGGCGACTAGCGGGAGATTTTCCGAATTATTGGACATCGATTTACTGGTCTCACGAATTACTGGTTCTGTAGATCAGGTTCTGTTCGACGGTGGGGCCACAGAAGCAAATGCCCGGGCGAATCTCGAGGCGAACAACCGCTTCATCAATCAGTATGCCCAGCTTGCACTTGAAGCTTTTCAGGAGGTCGAGGCGACTTTGGCCGCAGACACTTCATTGGCACGGCAGGAGGAGTTCTTGGAGCAAGAGGTAGAGGCGGCTGTGCTTGCTGAAAACCAGGCGGAACGGGACTATGCGGAAGGGATCAATACGAATATTCTTTCCGTTCTGGAGGCACAGCGTCGTGCGAACAATGCACGTGCGGGGATTATCCGCCTGCGAAATCAACGGTTACAAAACAGGTTTGATCTACACCTTGCTCTTGGCGGCGATTATAAGACAGCTGCCAAGTAGTAGCCTGAGAACTGTCTTTTGAGCCTAAGTTTTCCCTACGACGGGGCACTGTCGAGGTGCATAGGTTTCAGAATACTACCAATTCCCCTAAGCTGTGAAATATGCTCTTCTGCTTCAGCATCGAGAATTCGACGGTCTTTTTTTGACCAGATAGTTTTCGAAGCGGGTAGCAATTAGACGCACTGCGGGCAGGTGCCGAAGAATTCCAGCTCGTGATAAAGGCCCTTGTAGCCGGTTTTTTCACGAATTTCATCTTCCAGCTCGTGGACCGGGCATGGGGCCTTTACTGCATCGATTTTTCCACATCCGGTACAGATCAGATAATCACTGTGCTTTCCGGGCTGCAGGAGGGTGAAATAGGCAGCGCGCTCATGTAGTCCAAGGCGGCGGATTACGGCATGATCCGTGAGGCGCTGAAGAAGTCGGTATACGGTGGCTTTGTCGCATTGCACGGAGAGACGTGGCGATGATGCAAGTTCGGCGAGGGTCATCGGTCGATCTCCTTCGATGAGAGTGGCTATGAGTTCCTCAAGGGCTTTCGTGCGGCGTAGGCCGAGCTCGCGGCAACGGGCGATGGTTTGATTCAGGAGATCCATTTTCAAAGTGTATGTTACAGTAGTTTTTGCTGTGGGTCTGCCGGTTTTTCTGGAGGCAATGGTGCGCCGATCTTTGTATAGGCGGCAGGCATTGCTACGCGGCCGCGCGGAGTGCGCTGGACGAAGCCTTGCATGATGAGAAATGGTTCGTGGACTTCCTCAAGAGTAGCTGCGTCTTCACCACAGGCCACTGCCAGAGAGTTCAGGCCGACGGGGCCACCTCCGAATTTATAAATCATGGCTTCGAGCAGGCGTTTGTCCATTTCGTCGAGTCCGTCGGAATCGATTTCGATCATGGCGAGTGCATCCGAAGCATGTTTCTGATCGATCAGGCCTTTTCCGCGGACCTGTGCGAAGTCGCGGACCCATCGGAGGAGTGCGTTGGCAACGCGGGGGGTGCCGCGGGAGCGGGCTGCAATTTCGAGGGCTCCGGGACGCTCGATATCGGCTTCAAGAAGGCCGGCGGAGCGCTCGATGATATCAGCTAGTTCTTCCCGATTGTAGTAGTCCAGACGATTGATGAGGCCGAAACGAGAGCGCAATGGAGCTGTGAGCATTCCGGAGCGGGTGGTGGCGCCCACGAGGGTGAATCTGGGTAGATTGATCTGGATGGAGCGGGCGGATGGGCCGGAATCGATGATGATATCCAGCCTGTAATCCTCCATGGCGGGGTAAAGGTATTCCTCGATAGCTGGATGGAGGCGGTGAATCTCATCAATGAAGAGAATGTCGCCTTTTTGAATATTTGTAAGGATGCCCGCGAGGTCTCCCGCTTTTTCGATCTGGGGGCCTGATGTGGTGTGCATCTGGGTGCCTGCGGCGTCTGCGATGAGGTTTGCCAAGGTGGTCTTACCAAGCCCGGGTGGGCCGGAGAGTAATACGTGGTCCAGCACATCGCCGCGCTGCTTGGCGGCCTCCAGCATTAGTAGGACGCGTTCCTTTACCTTTTCCTGGCCGATGAATTCGGAAAATACGGGTGGGCGCAGGGAGACATCGAAGGAGGTTTCGGGTGCTTCGGTGGTTTGCTGGTAAAAGTTTTCGGGCATCTGGCAGTATTTTACTGGGTAGTGCAGCAGCGGCTCTACACTTCGCTAAGAAATGCGGTGAGCGGGCTGGTGGGATGCGCTGTTTCAGAAGGTTGGGGTAAGCCAAGCTCGTAGGCTGTGCGGCCTGCTTCCACTGCCTGCTTGAATGCGGTGGCCATCCTTACAGGGTCCGAGGCGATGGCGATGGCGGTGTTTACCAAAACTGCGTCCGCTCCTAGCTCCATGGCCTGTGCCGCGTGTGAGGGTGCGCCGATCCCGGCGTCCACCACGACGGGGACTGTGGCTTGGGCGATGATGATTTCAATCTGGTCTCTGGTGGTGAGGCCTTTGTTGGAGCCGATGGGTGAGCCAAGTGGCATGACAGTGGCGCAGCCTGCTTCCTGAAGGCGTTTCGCGAGAACCGGGTCCGCATTGATATACGGGAGCACGGTGAAACCCTCTTTTACAAGGATTTCAGCGGCTTTGAGAGTCTCGATGGGATCTGGAAGCAGGTAGGTAGGATCCGGATGGATTTCGAGTTTGATCCACTTCGGCAGGCCGGCGGAGTGGGCGAGTCGTGCGAGACGGACTGCTTCTTCGGCATTCATCGCACCGCTGGTATTGGCGAGGAGCAGGTATTTTTCAGGATCGACGAAATCGAGGATATTGGCGAATTGATCGCCTTTACCTGTAAGATCCGCGCGGCGGAGCGCTACAGTTACAATCTGGGTTTCAGAGGCGATGAGTGCATCGCGCATGGATTCGTTGGAAGAGAATTTCCCGGTGCCAAGGAAGAGGCGGGAGGAGAAGGTGCGATTTGCAATTTGGAGCATGTTGAGGTGTGGAAAGTGCCGGGAGGTTCAGAGAGTAACGTCCGTGATCCTATTTGTTTTCGGTGGAAGGTAGGTTTTCTGAAAGCCAATCTTCGAAAGCCTGATGGTCGTTAATGTCGTAGTGGTGGGTTTGGAAGCCCATCTGGTAACCTGTTTGGACGTTTTTCTCCATATCGTCGATATAGAATGTCTCCGATGTATGGAGGGCGTATTTATCTATCGCGTGCTGGTAGATGCTTTCCTGAGGTTTGATGGATTTTGCCTCGAAGGAGAGGACCGCGTGGCGGAAAATTTCGAACTGCGGGAATTCCTCGAAAATCCAAGGGGCGTGGATCGCATTTATATTGGAGAAGAGGATGAGACGGTGGCCCTGATCACTTAGTTGGCGGACGTTCTGCCACATTGCCTGGTTCGGAGTAAAAATGTTTTGCCACGCCTGATGGAATTCGGCGGGTGTAGCGTCGGACTCCAGGATTCCCAATGCCCAGGTGGTGAAGTCCTCTACGCTGATTTCTCCGGTTTCGAAGCTATCTTTCCTTTCCAGAAGTTTCCCGATGGTGGCTTGAGGGTTGGGATGATCAGGTGGGAGCAATGTGCTGAGGGATTTCTCGAAGTCGAAGGCTAGGAGAACGTTTCCGATGTCGAAGAGGAAGTCGGCCATGATGATGGATGTTAAATTTTAAGAGTTAAACTTCAAGGAAGAGGCTTGCGAAGTTGATCGCTGATGAAATCGACGGCGCGGATGGCACCATCGTTTCGATCGTGTATAGCTAACGCATTTTTCATTTTCCGCCAGCGCGAGGCGTTATTTGCGAGTATATCTAAAATTGAGGTGGTGAGGTCCGCTGGTGTTTCTGCGAGATCGCCGATGCCCAATTGCTGCAAAAGTCTTAGATTTCCTTCCTCCTGGCCGGGGACGAGGTGGTGGATGAGCATAGGGCAGCGCGCTGCAATAGCTTCGTGAACGGTGGCGCCGCCGGCTTTTCCAATGACGAGATGATGCGAGTTAAGCAGTTGGGGCACTTTTCTGGTCCAGCCCAGGAGGCGGACACGGCCGGGGAATTCGTCTTTGATCTCCTTTGCCCGCGAGTAGAGATGACGGAAATTTTTTCCCATCACGATGGTTAATTTCACGTCTGGATTCGCATTCAGGATTGCGCGGCTGTGGCGGCGGATGAACGGTTTTTTTGAAGTGGCGAAGTAGAGGATACGGAAGGGTTTGCAGGGATCCTCCGGTAAGACGGGTGTGAGGGTGGTGAATGACGGGTTTACGGGAAAGCCTGTGGGTATGAGTTTTTCCTCCGGGAGGCCCCAGCAGCGCATGGTCTCGAGTGTGAGCTGATCGGTGACCAGAAAGTAATCTGTAGGGGCGCGTAGCCAGGATGCATTGATCTCGATGGAGTCGGTGACGACAGTGAAAATAGGAAGGTTCATTCCTGCTTCCGCCATGCTGCGCTTCAGGAAATACGGGTAAACGGGGTAGGTGGAGACGACTGCGGTAGGACGATAGTCTTCGACAAGTGTTTGAAGGTAGCGTTCCGGTTTCCCCATGAGTGGAAGGTTCGGGCGGGAGAAATCGCAGTCATCGGTGCCTTTGTAAATTTTCTCCCAGAGCTTCGGAAAGTGAGTGGTGACGAGGCGGTAGCCCCATTCCATGATAGCTGTGGTGTGTGGGATGGCGAGGATGCATGGATCTGCCACTCGGGCTTCGATTCCCGCTTCTTTTGCAGCAAGTGCAAGGTTTTTTGCGGCGCTGTTATGGCCTTCACCGAAGGCTGCTGTAATGATGAGGAGTTTGGGAGTAGGAGTCATCTTCGGCTTTGCGTGGCGACTTTAAGTTAGAGAGAGGCATTGCGTCGATGGACTTTTATGCTTTCCTAATGCCGCCCATGGCGAAGGAAAAAGAAAAGGTCGAGCTGAGGCCGATTGATGAGGAATCTAGTGCGGAGGAAGCTGTGATACGCCTTCATAAAGGTGGTGCGTCCGAAATTTCAGATAACAAAGTTGCTGCGGGCGATGAGGGAGTGGCGGAAAGTGGTAAGAATAAGGGGACGGAGCGCAGGGAGCGTAAAATGCGGCCCAAGGATCCTAGCATTGATAAGTTGAATCAAGCGAACGCTGTAGTCGCGGCCAGTCTGGAGAATGAATGGCAGAAAGAAGAGGGCGGAGGGAAGCGCTTTCTGTGGAGCTGGCTGGTGGTTCTGCTTGCTGTTCTGGGTGTAGGGATTCTGTGGGCGGTGACCAAGGTGGGGCGTTCCCAGGAGAAAGGCAAAGCACTGGTGGAGCAGGTGGACCAGGTGCTTGAAAAAGAAAAAGTTTCGGAGGCTGAGGCGGAAAAGGTGGTTTCTACCATTTCAAATACTGTCAAAAAGGTTCTGGAAGCTGAATCTGTGGATGAAATGCTCGGGTATGTCAGACACCCGGAGCGGGTGGGGCCGTTGATGCTTGATTATTATTCAAGGGAGCCACTGGTGACACTGGAGATTGAAGAGATTGCAGCTTTGCAACCGATCACGGTAGAAACGTATGCGACATTCTGGGGCGTAGGATGCAGGCTCAGTGGCGGTGGATATGAGCAGCTTCTGGTAGAGATCCTGGAAAACGGAGAGGCGAAGGTGGATTGGGAAACACTAGTGCTCTATCAGCCGATGGACTGGAACGAATTTGTTAGAAGCAGACCGAGGGGGTTCACGGGGGATTTTCGTGTGAATGTGACGGATGATAATTTTTTCAGCCATGAGTTTGCAGACAGTAAGAAATATTTATCGCTGCGTTTGAGCGTCTTCAATGAGGAGGAGGTAATTTTCGGCTATGTGGAGAAGGCAAGTCCGGCGGGTCTGGAAATCCAGAGAATCTTCGAGGAAAATGAAAATGAGTTAGAGATTCCCATGATTTTAACACTTCATGTGCCGGAGGAGGCAATTTCCTCGAAAGGGGTGGTGGTTTTAGCTATGCGATCGCCGCGGTGGATGTATGTCGAGTCTCCGGAACAAGAAGTGGAATGATGCGAAAAAGAGCTTTGAATAGGATTTCCAGACCGGTGGGTTTTCTGGGTGTGTTACTGGGCGTCAGTGTGTTCTGCGTGTTCCAGTATTGCGTGGCGCTGCTGAGACTGACGGATCAATCGAGCGGAATGGCTAACAAGTTCAGTGCCTTGGCGCGGGATAAATACATGGACTTCCTGATCCTGGAGAATCTGTATGTGCTTCTTGCGTATTTGATCCTCGGAGTCTGTTTTGCATTTGTATTGCAGCCTTTCGCTTGTCTGCTTTGTGCGAAATATCGATTTTTCCAGGGATGGAAGCGCTTTCTACCGGGAGTTATCGGTGCGTTTCTAATTCACGGGTATTTCACCCTGAGGCTGGTGGAGACACGGCCCTATTTCCTCGACGATGCGAAGTTTGGCTATTGGTATTACGAGATTTTAAACGTGGTGCCTGATGTGGCCAAACCGGTGGTCTTCGGTCTTTTATTCTCGGTGCTTCCGGTCGCTATTCTCGGTTATGTGTTGGTTTGGCACTGGCGCGGATGGACTGGGGCAAGGCGTTTGATCGCGGGAGCGGCAGTTCTTGGCTTGAGTGGATTGATTGTGTGGAAAGCGGGTCTCTTCGGTGGAACGGCGCGCGGGAAAGAGATGGCAGACGATGGTGAGCGGATGAATGTGATCGTGATAGGTTCCGATTCCTTGCGGGGAGATAAACTTGGTTATTCCGGCTACGTGCCACGGAGGAAGGATGGTTTGGCGGCAGGCGGAGTATCGCCGGTGATCGATGAGCTGGCAGGGCGCTCAATTGTTTTGGAGAATTGCTATACTCCGATTGCTTCAACTCTGGAGTCCGGGACGTCGATGATGGCGTCGCAATATCCCCATAAACATGGCTTCCGGCACATGTATCCAAATAAGGAGAGGGTGTTGCAGACACAGGCGGAAACCGAACCAATTGCGGGAGTTCTGGCGCAGAAGGGATATGATACGGCTGTTTTCGGCGACTGGTGCGCGGGGTATTTCGAGCTCATGCCGCTGGGTTTCGAGAATGTATCGGTTTCGAGTTTTGATAATTTCAAAATCTACATGAGTCAGGCGGTGATGATGGCTCACTTCGTGGTGCCATTGTATTTCGATCATCCGGTTGGCTACGCCATTTTTCCACAGCTGGGCTCATTCGCGCAGTTTGTGACGCCCGATGTAGTTACGGAACGCGTGGAAAAACGGCTGGGTAATGTGTCGAAAAAAGGGAAACCGTTTTTCTGGCATGTATTTTACTCCTGTAACCACTTGCCGTATCGCAATCCCGAACCCTATTCGAGTATGTTTACGGACCCTAATTATATGGGGCCGAACCGGAACGGGGTCGATTTCGACATCGACTCATTTATCGGTGGTACGGACTTGGAAAATAAGTGGAATGTGCTGCCAAAGAAGGAGATTCAGCAGATCCGGGATCTCTACGATGGGTGCACGCGTCAGTTTGACGACAATGTCGGGAAAATTTTAGCGGCGCTGGAGAAAAACGGTCTCGCGGAAAATACGATCATAGTGATCACGGCGGATCATGGAGACAACCTGTATGAGGAAGGTGTCACACTCGGGCACGGTCTTACATTCAATGGAGAACTACACGCGAATCATGTTCCGTTGGTCTTCCATGTGCCTGGAATGGAAACCAGGCGTGTGAATGAGATTGTGAGGACCATTGATATTGCACCGACAATCACGAAGTTGCTGGATGTGGAGCAGCCTGCCTCGTGGCAGGGTAGGAGTGTTGCTGGATGGATTGATGGTTCCGAGGTGCCGGAAGACCGGGCATTTTACGGAGAAACAGGTTTTCCATTCATCCAATTCCGTGTGAACGGTGTGGAGCGTCCGAAGCTGCCACCAATGGACCAGATGACGGAAATTGTGGAATCCTTCAACTATCAGTTCGTGCTGAAAGAGGAGTTCGAGGGGCCGTTGGTGGCTGCGAAGCAACGGTGCCTGATGACGAAGGATTGGAAGCTGATCTGTACTCCTTCCGCGGATGGCGGTAGGCACTTCGACCTGTTTAGCTATGCTGGAGACGGGTATGAGAAGGTAGAGCCAAGCGCTGGAAATGATGCGGAGTTTTCCAGTTTGAGAAAAGCACTCGAGAGCTGGATGGATGAGGGGATCGAGACTCCTGCAGCCGGTATTTTCTCTGGAATTTAGGGTGCGTGAAGTGAAGCACTCGAATTTGTTGCATTTGATCCGGATTCATGTGATATAGATGGCTCCATGAAAAAGGTGATAGGGCTGTGGATGGTGATGGGAGTTTGCGCCGGTGTTTACGGGCATGAGTCAAAACACAATCCTGTGACTGTGGAATTGGCCCCGGAAAAATTCGATCAGAGTAATCTGATGGGGGAGATTGAGAAGCGCTCCGAGAAAATCGGAGACGGGAGCGAGGTGGAATGCTGGGTGATTCCAATCAAGTCCGTGCCGACGGAACACGCTATGGGTCCATGGTGTCCGGCCTCGACGAGTGACGATAAGAGCAAAGGAGGAATTTGGCTGAAGGATGGGGAGGTCTATGATGTAGACGGACCATTCGTAGCTAATCTGGCGAAGCTATACGACGACGCCGATTGGAATCTGGTGCGTGAGGATGGCACGATCAAAGTGACCGATACCGAAGAAGCATTTATGGGGGCTGCGAGGCCGGATGTGGATCCCCGGTATGAGAATCACTGTGTGGAATGCCCTCCGGAGGTGAAGGTCAGCGAAAATACCGTTTACATAATTCCAGCGAATCCAGTGATGAACGAGAAGGCTACGAGGCTTTCACGTGGAGGAATCGGTGTCGCATTCAATGGGGTGAATTACGATCCGCCAGCTCCTCTTCATGCAATTATCGGCGCGCACACGATCGCGCCTCTGGATGTTCATGGCGGCCATATGAATCCTTTCGAGGGATATCACTATCATGCTGCGACAGGCTCGACAAAGGAGGTAGCACAGGACGATGTGCATGCGCCTATGATTGGCTATATCATCGATGGCTTCGGGCTCTATGCCCACCTGGACAAGGAAGGGAAAGAGCCGGAGGGCCTGGATGAATGCGGCGGGCATTATGATGAGGTCAGAGGATATCACTATCATGCCGGAAGCCCTGGAAGTAACCAGATCATCAAAGCCTTTCGGGGCACGCCGGGCATGGTAATGCGGGTGCCTGACGAGGAGTGAGGTCTACGCTTTCATGAGTCTTTCAATGTCATCGGGTTCAATTGGAATGCTGCCCATTAGGTCCAGGTTTTCGGTTTCTCCGATGACGTAGTTATTTTCCAGCCGGATACCGATGTTTTCCTCCGGGATGTAAATGCCCGGCTCGATGGTGAATACCATTCCTACTGCCACGGGTTCATTTGGAGGGGAAACATCATGCACATCCAGACCGAGGTGGTGGGATGTGCCGTGCATGAAGTATTTTTTTACGAGGGGTTTCGAGTCGGGCTGTGCAGCGGCTTCTTCGGCGGTGAAGAGTTTCAATGAAATGAGTTCTTTCTCCATCCGGAAATGAATTGCCTTCTGGTAGTCAGCAAGCTGGATACCCGGGCGCAGTATGCTGTTGGCAAAGCGCATGACCCTCAGGACCGCTTCATAAACCTCCCGCTGACGTGGTGTGAACTTACCTGAAACGGGGATGGTGCGGGTCATGTCAGAGTTCCAGCCGGCGTATTCGGCTGCTACATCCATGAGTAAAAGGTCTCCATCTTTGAGTGGTTGATCATTGGCTGTATAATGGAGGACACAGGTATTACCCCCGCCGGCGATGATGGGATGGTAGGCGAATCCCTTCGAGCCGGAGCGGATGAACTCGTGAATAAATTCCGCCTCGATTTCCCATTCCCCGACTCCATTTTTGACACGAGGAAGTATACGGCGGAAGCCGGCTTCGGTGATGCGGCAGGCTTTTTCTATAAAGTGAATTTCTTCGGCTGATTTCTGCGCACGTAGCTTATGGAGAAGCGGTGCAAGACGCTGATATTGATGAAGGGAAAACTGGCTTTTGCATTCCTTGATGAAGCGATCATTTAGGGTTTCGACCTTTGAATCCGCCCGTGGATGCTCGTTGGTGGGCAGGTAGATGTTCTCGGTCTGGGGGATGAGCCGATCGAGTGCGGCATGAAATGCGGAGGTCCACTGGACGTTTTCAATACCGGTGCGTTCGGTAGCCTGTGCCTTGGTGAGTTTGGCTCCTTCCCAGATCGCGATGGTGGGGTTCGTCTCGCGCACGAACAGAATTTCGCGATCGGATGGGTCGTGTGCGTCCGGAAAGAGAAGAAGTATGGTTTCCTCCTGAGCTACTCCGGTGAGGTAGAAAAGGTCGTTACTTTGCTTGAAAGGGAGGGTGGCATCAGCATTTGTCGGGTAGATATCGTTCGAGTGAACAATTGCGATGCTGCTTTCTTTGAGAAGTGTCGCGAGGTTTTCGCGGTGGGTGGAAAATAGTGCTGACGTGGGTGTTTCGGTGCGCATTTCCGGAAAGGTAGGTCCTATGCCGGATTTTCCAATGCGTGAGTGAGCGGGACGCTATTTTGCGCGCTGTTTTTTCGGCTTCTTGTCGTCGTGGTTTAGCTTCATTTCATCTTCCTACGGGGTAGCGGCAGGAATTCCCTTCGCCGGGATTTCTGCTCCCGATAGCCAGGCGATCGCGTTCAGGAAAACCCTCGCTGGCCGTCGTTCTGCCAGTTTTCGTGGAAATGGCCTCCGATGAAGCCGAATGCGCGTTCACCACTGGGGTCTTCCGGTTAGCCGTTTTCCACGACGGTGGTCTGAAAGCCCAAGTTTGAATTTGTAGGGTGATTGGCGAGAAGCATCTAGCCTTCAGGATGCACGTGTGCGCCGGGGTCGTGGCTGGGTTTTCCGGCGATAAATATTACCTTCTTCTTTTCCTAGCCGCTTCGTTCATCCGCATTCGTGGTCATCCAAATACTGGCGAAAACGATGCCGACGTTAGCATTGAGGTAAAGAGGATTGAATTTCACATGGTCGGGACCGGGAGAAGGAGATTTTGGAAAGTCTTTTTGGATGATCGCTTGTATTACTGGGAATGCTGTGGGTTTCTTGCGGAGAGGATATGAAACTGGACGATTTTTTAGATAGCCGAAGCACATCTTTGAAGATTTGCGGGGTCACCACATTTGATGACGCAAGGGGATTGGTGGAGCTAGGGGTGCCTGCCGTGGGTTTTAATTTTTGGCCGAAATCAAAACGGTATCTCGATCCGAGAAACGGGGAATGGATGAAGGACCTAGCCGGCGAGATTTTGAGGGTAGGGGTATTTGTAAACGAAGACTCTGATTTACCTTTCAGATTAATCCGAGATGGGATGATCGATGTTGTCCAGTTGCACGGCGATGAGGGCCCGGAAGTCACAGCGCGTTTCGCGTGTGCTGGGATCCCGGTTATCCGGGCTATCGGCGTGAAATCCGCGGATGATTTCGCGAAGGCTGAAAGTCAGCAGGCGGATGCGATACTTCTGGATGCACATGCTCCCTTGGTTTTCGGAGGAACAGGTGCGACTTTCGACTGGGGATTGGCGGAAGATTTTAAAAGTAAGTTTCCGGAAATCCCGATGATACTTGCCGGTGGAATCACCGCTGAGAATGCAAGAGAGGCGGTAGAGAGTGTGGGACCGGTAGCGCTGGACGTAGCCTCGGGAGGCGAGATTTCACCTGGAATCAAGGATTTCGAGAAGGTACGGAAATTATTGGAAGCGTGCGGAGGTGCTAAATGATTACGGATTCACATTGTCATCTAGGTTCGGACCGTTTCTCCGCGGAGGAGAGGATTGAGATCATCTCCAGGGCCAAGCAAGCAGGAGTCAGTAGAATGGTGACGTTGGCTACGAGTCTGGAGGATATCGGAATTAATTTGGAAATTGCAGATGATCCGATGATCCGGGCAGCGATAGGAATTCATCCATGTGACGTGCACAATGCTCCTGATGATGCTGTTGAGCAGCTTGCTGAATTCATCGGGGATGATCGTGTATGTGCGATTGGTGAAACTGGTTTGGATTATTATCATCCTGCTCCCGATGGGTGGAGCGAGGGTGACTACAGGAAAAGACAGAGGGATTTCTTGATCCAGCATTTCAAATTGGCAGAGTCTGCAGGACTGAATATTGTGATTCACACGAGGGACAAGGAAGGCAGAGAGTCTTTCGAGGATGCGTTCACTATCTACGAAAAATTTGCCGGCCGGGTGAAAGCTGTTTTCCATTGCTTCATCTCCGAATGGGAGCTGGCGGAGAGGGTAATCTCACTGGGTGGAATGGTCTCCTTCGGGGGCGTGGCCACTTTCAAGAATGCCGAACTGGTCCGGGATAGCGTGAAGAGGTGTCCGGCAGGTAGCTTCATGCTGGAGACGGATTCTCCGTATTTGGCGCCTGTTCCCATGAGAGGGAAGAGAAATGAACCGGCTTTTACGATTCATACCGCAAAGGTGATCGCTGAGATACGTGGCGAAAGTATTGAGGATCTGGCCGCACATACCGAGCGGGCTGTTGCCGATTTTTTTCGATAGGCAAAATGAATTGTTTTGAATAGATCGATGGCAACCAAGCGTAGTGTTCCTACGAGGCATTTGGTTGCCTGTGAACAAATTCACAAACTTTTTTAATGAAATCATATATTCTTTCATCTGTAGTTCTCGCTTCCGGCATTCTTCTTAACTCCTGCTCCTCCAATCTGGGCGGGGAGGAATACGATGTTTCCAACCCATATGCGGCACCGGATTATCCGGGTGATGACACCAGCCCCTACGAGCCTGCTGCTGCCAATAACAGTGTAAATCCAGCCTACGATGCGCCTGCGGCTTATGAAGATGCAGCGCCTGCATATGAGGCTCCGGCAACACCAACCTATCAGGCACCTGCGGTTAGCCAGACCCAGGTTCATACCGTTGGGCGCGGGGATACCCTCTGGGGAATCAGCAAAAAATATGGTGTCAGCGTTAGTGCGATCAAAGCAGCCAACGGGTTGACTAGCGATGTTGCTGTGCTGGGTGCCAAGCTGCAAATTCCAGCATCGTAAGTTATGTTTTTAAGAGCTGTTCTCGGATCACTTGTCATCTGCTGTGGGCCGGTCTCCGCTCAATTCAGCGAGTTCGTGGAGCCACAGCTCACTCCCAAGGAAAATGCGATCGAAGAGATCCTTTCCGAGAGGCAATCGCAGGAAGCACTTGATAAGGCTGTAGCCGGGGCACGTGCCCTTGGTGTGCCCGAACAAGTGATTCTGGAGGCGAGATTTTTGTTCCATGTCGATCGTGCCGAGGACAAGGAAATCGCGAATCTGCTGCCGGCGTTCCGGAAGCAGAAAGAACTGTTCAACTTAACCGAATCGGAAGTCTTCGGAAGTGTCGATGATTGGCTGGCGGTTACGGAATATGTGGAAGCTCTCGCAGCTTTGGATGAGAACGATATGGATCGTTTCAAACATCATATTACAGAGGCTTTCTGGCTGAGCCCAAGGCAAGGGGCCGCATTCGCACCTCATATCGATAGGATCCGTTTGATGGATGCGATGAAGTCGGTGAGAGTAGATTTCGACAGAAAATATTTGGACGTTCTCTCCGATGGTTCGGTCTCACTAGGCGAAGTTCTGGGGGCACGTAGAGGAGTTTTATTACATTTTTGGTCTCCCTGGAGCCGTGAGTGCGAGGCAACGCTTCCTGATTTTCTCACCACTGCAAATCACTTGATCTCAAAGGATCTGGCAGTGGTTTCCATACTTCCGGAAACTTCCCAGAAGGTGATCAATGATGCCAAGGCAATGCTGAAAGCCGCTGGTGAGGTAATACCGGGTGCGTGGTTGGTAGATACCAAAAAGTCGCCAATAACGAATAAGCTCAAGGTTCAGAGTGTTCCTGTAGTGGTTCTATTGGGGAAAGAGGGAGAAGTGCTCTTCAATGGGCATCCCACAGAGGAAGAATTCTGGAAATCTCTGGAGAAACTCAACCCAGAGATCATGAGGCCAGAGGCACGAGAGAACCAGTAGTTCGAGTAGAGTTATATACTATTCGTCCAGTAGTTAGCTTGTTTTTCGTGCCAAATCGTCACGATTGAATAGTTGTCTGAACTTTGGGGTTACTATGTTTGATCTTGACTTGACTATGAATTCCTATTTAGAGGTCATAGTAGTAACGGAAAAGAATTCTTATGGCGGAGCATGTGCACCCATCAAATCTCGAACTCCAGGCCCTATCGGTATTATGGCACGAAGGCCCATCTACAGTCAGCGTGGTGCTCGAAAGTCTGCCCGATGGAAAAGCAAGGGCATACACTACGGTGCTTTCTGTATTGCAGAGCCTCGAACGGAAAAATCTAGTGAAGTGCACCCGTGCGGGTAGGGCACATGTTTACGAGCCTTCATGTCCTAAAAAAGAAGTTATAGTAAAGGCAACCCGGGATTATATTCTCAACACTTTTGGAGGACGTCTCGGTGAGGCCGTTCTCGCTACCCTCTCCGCCGGAGTATTATTGCCGGACGAGATATTGAATACCGAACGCGAACTCCAACGACATAAAAATATGGCTGCAAAAAAATCAGCAAAGAAAAGCGCGGCCAAAACCGCAAAGAAATTGTCCAAAAAGGTAGCTGCTAAAAAAGCGTCTACCAAGAAGGTAAGTAAAAAAGCGGCAAAGAAAGCACCTTCTAAAAAGGTGGCTGAGAAGAAAACAGCAGCTAAAAAGCCTGTGAAGAAAGCAGCAAAGGTCGCCAAGAAGGCCGTCAAAAAGGTAACGAAATCAGCTCCGAAGAAGGTTGCCAAGAAGGCAGTGGTAAAGAAGGTTTCGAAGAAATCCCCAAAGAAGAAGGAAGATAAAAAAGCACCGAAAAAAAAGAGTAAGAAGTAGTGAGTTTTAATCATCTTCGGGTGATTATCTCATTTTTTAGATAGACGAAGGGTGCATGCTCTTCGTCTTTTTTATGCTGTTCTCAGTTGCGCACGCCCAAGCCGATGAAGCCCGCTCTAGCAAATTTGGTGGGAGCTAGATTAGAGAGGTCGGCGATGTGCGGAATTCGATTTTCCTTCAGTTGTTTCACGAAGAGATAGGCTGGACGCTTAAGTATTTTTTCTTTCTTAGCGGCTGATTAGTAGTTTCACTGCTGCATGTTTTCTCCAATTCGGTTGCTTCTTATCTTCGTGCTGGCTTTAGGCACTTCCACTGTTTGGGCAGGGGGGAAAAAGGAGGTCGCGCGTATATCCTTCCATATCGAGACTGAGGGGACGGATAATCCGAAGATGATTTTCCCTTACGAGATGTTCGGAAAACAGAGGTTCTTCCGCAGAATCCCCGAGGTTTCTTCCAAGGATATCGCAGGATACACTCCATTTCCGGCAGATGATCAAATGTCCTATGGCGCTGTTTTCAAGTTGAAGGGTGCCGGACAGCGGCGTCTGGCTGCGATCACCTCGGCCAATATCGGAAAATGGATGGTGTGCCAGGCCTTTGGAAGGCTCGTGGACGGAGTAGTGATTGATGAGCCAATCAACGATGGTGCATTGGTGATCTGGAGAGGGTTGAGTCTGCAGGAGATCAACGAACTCGATAAGTCCATCGATAGAATTGGCGAAGATAAACCTTAATACGAAGATGCTCAGATTAATTCTCATGGGATTCTATTCCCTTACATCCCTTCTGTGTGTGGCAGAACCATTGCAGATACAGCTTCCTACGGAAAACAAGGCGCTCTTGAACGGGCATCCCGAGCAGTTCTTCATGTATGTTGACCGGAACTTTGAAGGGGAGGTAACCCAACCATGGGAGGGAGGCGCTTTCGGCTATGTACGTTCTCCGATCCGCGTAGGCGGAGAGGTGGTAATGACTCGCTTTCACGAGGGAATTGATATTCAACCAATCAAGCGCGACAAAGCGGGGAATCCCCTGGATCTGGTGATGAGCATTTCCGAAGGTAAGGTAGTCCATATCAGTCCTGTTGCAGGTCGCAGCAACTACGGAAAATACGTGGTAGTGGAGCATCAGTGGGATGATTCCAGGGTTTACTCACTATATGCGCATTTGGCAGAAATAACTGTTGGGATCGGTGATCCGGTTATCGCTGGATCTGTCTTAGGTAGAATGGGTTATACCGGAGTCGGATTAAATCGGACGAGGGCGCATCTTCATCTGGAGGTGGCTCTGATGATGAGCGCGAATTATGAGGGCTGGCATGCGAAGAATTTCGGTAGTGCAAACTACCACGGGAACTTCAATGGAATGAATCTCGCCGGCGTGGATGTAACAGCCCTGTTTCTGGAAAGGGCCAAGGATCCAAACCTTACTTTCAGTCAGTTCGTGCTGAGCAGGCCAATGCAGTTCAAGGTGACGATTCCCCTAAAATCAGCGGACCCTGATTTTCTCCAGCGCCATCCTTGGATGAAAGGAACGGGGGAGCCAGATGCGGTGTCATGGGAGATCGGCTTTGCCGCAACAGGTCATGCCATCTCGTTTACCCCCAGCACACGGCCGGTTAACGGGCCTACTTTAACTCATTTGCGTCCTTCAGAAATACCACAACGATATCTAACGAGAGGACTTTTGACCGGGGAGGGGACGGATACGACACTTTCTTCCGGTGGGAAGAATATGCTTGCTCTGGTGCTTGATGATTTTCCTATAAAGTCAGGCCGCTAGTAATTTGTGCATCATTTGGTCTCCTGTTTCCGTGTTTTCAAATTTGAACAATTGGTGCATCGTTTCCTAGGTGAATAAACTCAGTTTCCTATTTCTCATGCTCACGGTTCTACCTCTGGTAGCGAGTGACCCGGGAACCGCAGCGCTTGCTTTTTTAGAAAAGCTTAGGACCGGGAATGTAGATTACGGCCCTGACGGAGATACGGCACTTCAGGCAAATACCTCAAAGGGCAAACAGGAACAGATCCGCAAGCAATTGGAGCGGGTGGCGCGCGGCGTTGCCGATGGGCGGCTGGAATTGGGCGATATAAAGCAGGATGGAGATTACGCCGGGGTGCTTGTGCGAAAGATTGGATCCTATGATTCCTCTGACATGAATGTATTCCCTATCGCATTGGTAAGGGAAAATGGGAAGTGGATGCCGGCTCCGGTCGTAGCCTCCTTTGAAAACGCTGTTACGGGATATACGACGCAGGTGAAGAAGCGTCTTGAAGCTCTTGAAATTTGGATGCTCCGGCAAAGGGTGGAAGATTTGGAATTTATAATTTCAGAATCGGGAGAGCGTATGAGGAGGGAAATTCTCGAGGAATTCCCGCCAGAACAGCTGACGAATGAGTCACCCCGAAAGTTTGTGGAGGGATTTTTGGAGGCCTGTAAAACGGGAAACCAAGCTGCAATTCTAGGGTATTTGGGTGGGCTGGAGAAGAAGAAGCCAGAAGACTGGTCAGAGCGGTTGAAGGTGTCCGAGATGGTGAATGACCGAACGATCATAAATGGTTTCCCTTGGCGTCTGGTCGTCTCGGAGGAGGTGGTTCGCGAAGTAGTTCACGAAGATCTGGATGAACGTGGTGGCACGATCTCAATCGCATGTCTGGATCCTGCACTTGTCTCCATGCATGGCAGCTTGTCGAAAATCAAGCTACTGCACATCTCGGTCCGGAAAGGGGCTTCAGATAGGTTTTTGATAAATCTACCTCAGGCTTTGATCCTCAACGACATGGATGAGCTTCACACCGATGAGGATCTGGACGTTGACCTTCTTGACCTGTTCACAACGAGGTTGCGTGGAATCGACGGGGCCAAAGGTTCTGAATCGCCTGAGATTGCTTCAAAATCCGTAATAGAGGGCCTGAAAACCGGAAATTTAAGAACTTTGCTGACTCGTGTTGATTTTGAAGGGACGGCAAAAAAGGCACGGATTGCAGCAACGAGTGCGGCGGAAATATGGTGGTCGGTGAACGATCCTTCGATTCTCCGGATACCGGTGCAAGTAGGTTTCAAGGAACAGGGTGATTTGGCCATGGCGAGCTACCAATGGTTCTCAATGACCTACCCGGATCGATTTGAACTTAGAACATTTACGTTCAAGAAAACGTCCGGTGGCTGGATGTGGGTGCCGGGTATAGTTTCTCGGGACGAGCGGGAGGATCAGGATATCTTGAATGAGTGGGCTAAAAAATCATCCGCCGAGTGGGAGAAGGGTTGGATGAATATCCTGATGAGGGAGAGCGTGAGATTGGAAAAAATTGATACCTCCCGTCTTGTGACTGACGAGGACGCAGAGGAACTGATGGAGCAGTGGAATATGGCAATGAGGAGCGGGAAAATTGAAAGTGCGCTTGGTTTGAGCGCTTGGTGCGACTCCAAAGGGGGCCTTCCTGTGAAATTACTGAGAAATATCAACTATGCAGTAACGGACGCACGCGAGGTTTCTGCAGAGTTCCACGGTATCTTCCGCAACGATTCCTGGGTAGCTGTGGCTGTGAAACATACAGGCGATAAAGAAACGTATTTCTCATTTCACCCGATCGTTTTGACCGCGGAGGGACCAAAGATGTTGCCGGAGATCGATCTGATCGTGGGTAGGGACCGGACCCGGCGTTTTCTGAATGAGCAGGTTTTCAAGAAACTTGGCGAAAACTGTGATCCCGAGGAGGTTTCCGAATTGGAGGGACTGTTCCAGACTTTTTCCGAGCAGGTCGAGAGCGAATAGTTAAGATGCCTTAAATTGAAAGATTTCTTTTTAGTCATAAGTGCTTGATTTTCAGAAGTAAGAAGATATTTTTCAATTTGAAACTTAGATGAAAGGATTTTGCCCAAACAGTTCGGACCAAGGAGTTAGTCCTGCTGATTCGCCGCAGATGGGGAGGGCTGGTATGACACTTTTGGAGCTGACCGTGGTCATTCTCGTTCTGCTTTCACTGATCTCGATACTATTCATCGGAGCTCAGGCCTGGAAAAAAGGATCGGATCGCACGCTGTGCATAATGAATATCCGAAATGTGCAGAATGGAGTGAGAAGTTTTTGCAATCTCTACGGGTATAATCCCGGCGATAGCGTGAGCGGTCTCCAGCTACGGGTCATCGGGCTTGGACAGTTTGTGGAGACAACTCCGACTTGTCCTTCCTCAGGGACCTATACCTACGGGGAAACCTTCGGTGCTGATACCGTGCCGCCAATCGGCGAACTTTACATGAATTGTTCATTGGCTAGTTCCGGCCATGTTCCTGATGATCAGGCTGCGTGGTAGGCCCCGATTTAAGGGTTTTCCAGATCGACATCATGCGGACATGTGACAGATTGAAGAAAGAATTTCACTTTCATCGACGCTATTATAATTATGATTACCCCTTGGTTACGCAGCGCGACGGCCGCAATCGGTCTACTCGCTATCTCCAATCCGGCCTGTGCCCAGCAAGCAGACTTCAATGAAGTAGGACGCCAGATGGCAATAATGCTGCAGAATAGCCACTTTGCGAGGCTTCCGTATAACGCCGAGCTCAGCCGCAAATTTTTCGATGACTACCTGAACGATCTGGATTTCCAGAAACTCTATTTCACCCAGGGTGACATTGATGTATTCAACGTTAAATACGCAGATCGCCTGCATACGCTACTTCTGCAGGGCAATAGTATTGAGGCTGCAACAGAGATCTACGGTGTCTTCCGCGAACGCGTGGAAGAGCGCATTGCTGATGCGGAGAAACTTTTAGAGGGCGATTTTGATTTTACAGGCGATGAGACTGTAATGATGTCCCGCAAGGATGCCGACTGGCCGAAAACCGACGAGGAAGCGAAAACTGTTTGGGCAAATCAGATCAAGGAGGCCGTGCTTGCGGAGACTCTTCGCCAGGAAATGATTAGCAAGATGGCGAAGGAACAGGGCAAGGATGATCCCGGTGCTGATGACCTTGATCCACGCGAGAAAGTGGCGCTCCGCTACAAGCGCCTGTTGGCCAGTGTGCGTGATGTGGACGATGAAGATGTTGCGAACTATTTCCTCAGTGCTGTGGCCCGGGCATATGACCCGCATACGGACTATATGAGTTTCCGTGAGATGAACCGTTTCAAGGACGGTATGAAAAACGAGCTCGTGGGAATCGGAGCACTCCTCCAGGCGGAGGAAGATGGCGCAACCGTCATCAAGGGTATCGTTGTCGGCGGACCTGCTGACAAAGGCGGCCAGCTCAAGTTGAATGACCGTGTGGTGGCGGTGGATACCTTGAACAGCGGATCCTCCGAAGGGATGACCGATATCATGTTTATGAAAATCGATAAGGTCGTTGATCTTATCCGTGGCAAGCAGGGCACGTCTGTAGCTCTCAAGGTGGAACCTTCGGGAGGTGCTCCCGGGGAGACAAAAATCATTGTGATCGGCCGCGAAAAAGTGGAGCTGAAGGATGAGCAAGCAAACGGCGAACTCATCGAACTGAAAGACGATGAAGGTAAGACGCGCCGGATCGGGATCCTGACCCTTCCTTCATTTTATGCTGACTTTGATCAAGGGCTCACCCGCTGCTCGGTAGACGTGGAGCGGATTCTTGTTCGATTGATGGATGAGGGGATGGATGGCCTGATCTTCGACCTTAGAAACAACGGTGGAGGCTCGCTCGAGGAAGTTCGCCGTATGACAGGCTTCTTCGTCCCGCAAGGTCCTGTGGTTCAGGTGAAGAACACTCTGGGCCAAAAACAGGTGAAGGAATCTGATTCAGGGAAGCCGATTTACACAGGACCGATGGTTGTTCTCACCGATAAGAGTAGTGCATCAGCCAGCGAGATTCTTGCCGGGGCACTTCAGGACTATAATCGTGCGGTAATCGTGGGTGACTCTTCCACTTTCGGGAAAGGAACCGTCCAACAGCCTATGGATATCGGCAGAATGCTCCCGCTCTTTGCTGTCCGCAGCAAGGCAGGTTACCTAAAGGTGACGATCCAGAAGTTCTACCGTCCATCCGGTTCATCCACACAGATGGATGGGGTGGTGCCGAGTATCGTGCTGCCTAGCATCACAGACGCCTTGGATGTAGGTGAATCCGAGTTGGAAAATGCCCTTCCGCATGATCGGATTAGCCCCGCTTCCGATTTCCGCCCGCTGGATGCGCAGGCCCTCTTCCTGCCGAAGCTGCAGGAGCTCAGTGAGGAGCGTGTGAAGAAATCGAAGGATTTCACCTACATCATCGAGGATGTAATCAAAGCGAAAGAACGCTTGAAGGAAAACAGCGTCTCTCTCAACCGGCAGCAGCGTGAGCGGGAGCTCGAGCAAGCTGATGAGCTGAAAAAAGAGCGCAATCTCGAACGCTTGGAGCGCTTCAAGAAAATGGCGGAAGTAGATAGCGAGCAGTATACTTTCTATCGCATCACCCTGGACGATCTGGAGAAAGGTGCCGATCTGCAATCCTATGATCCTTCCAAGGAATCTGGCGATTACATGAGACGCGCTGTGGATGAAACTGCTAGCTTGGATGATACTCCAAAATGGCCTTCTGGCTTGAACGCTTCCAAGCGTGAAGCAATCCACGTGCTTGGCGACCTCATTGAACTTACCGAAACCGCGAAACTTGTTGGCACGCTGAGAAGCGATGGCAGCGTGCGCTAATGTCGGATATTGAAACTCAACTCTCCGAGATTCAGGGGAAAGTTGCCGCTGCGGCGAAGAGCCGCGGAGATGTCCAGCTGGTAGCTGTGTCCAAAACATTTCCGTCTGCTGATATCCGCGTTGCATATGACAAGGGACAGCGAATTTTCGGCGAGAGCCGTCTGCAGGAAGCTGAGACGAAAATTCAGGAACTACCTCCGGAAATCGAGTGGCACTTTATTGGCAGAGTTCAGCGGAATAAGGTGAGAAAAATACTTCCACTCTTCCCATATATCCATGCGGTCGATTCCATGAAGTTGGCTGGATATATGGACGGAGTCGCGAAAGATCTGGGTTTGAAGCCGAAGATTTTCCTTCAGGTAAATCAGGCTGGTGAGGAATCCAAGGGTGGTTTCTCCGAGTCGGAGCTTGCATCGAATCTTGGTGAGTTATCGGCACTCCAAAATGTCGAAATCGTGGGTCTGATGGTAATTCCTCCTGCGGAGAAATCTGATGAAGAAACCAGATTGTGGTTCCGTAAGTTGAAAGATCTGAGGGATTCCATCAATGCGGGCAATCTATTGAGTCTACCCTTCCTCAGCATGGGAATGAGTGGCGATTATGAGATCGCAATCGAAGAAGGCGCGACCCATGTGAGGGTCGGGTCCGCTATCTTCGGAAAGCGTGAGAAGAAAATCGAAGGAGAATTGGGATGAAGGAAAACGAAAATATTGAGTCTGTTTGTTTGATCGGAGAAGAGCTGGCGTTAAGCCTATCCGGCGGAACTGAAATGTATCTGCGGTTGCCAATGCTCCGTCGCGCCTGCCCATGTGCCCAATGTCAGGGTGAGCCCGATGCGATGGGGCGCGTTCAGAGGCCTATAGTTGAGCATGGCCCGGGAGCATTCGACCTCAAAAGGTTCGAGTTGGTCGGAGGCTACGGTTTGCAGTTATTTTGGGCCGATGGACATGGAACCGGTATTTATAGTATCACCTATCTGAAAAAGCTGGCCCAGCTTACCCAGAGATAGGACAAAAAAAGACCCCGGCAGCACGCTGGTTGGCGCTGTCGAGGCTGAAAGAATTCAATAATCTCCGGGAGATTATTCGGATTCCATTTCCTGCTGGGCTTCCTCAGCTGCGTTCTTGGTTTCCTCCATGGCATTGTTCACGCCATCTTTTGTGGATTGAGTGGCATCCTTGGCTGCATCTTCAGTTTTCTGAGCTGCGTTCTTGGTTGCTTCCTCGGCATCGTTAGCCATTTCTTTCGCTGAATCCTGAGCTTCGTTTGATTTCTCTTCAGTAGAATCTTTGGCTTCATCCATTGCTTCGGAAGCAGAGTCCTTCATCTCATTCGCCTTTTCTACAGTGGCGTCCTTAGCGTCTTCGAGTGCTTCACCTGTAGCGGCTGCAGCTTCTTTGGTTGCCTCCGCGGCATTGGCTGCTGCTTCTTTTGTAGCTTCTGTTGCTTCAGCTGTTGCCTCTTTTGTCGCCTCTACTGCGGAATCGGTCATTTCCTTCATTCCCTCTGCGATTTTATCCGCGCCGGAAGACATTTTTTCGCTGGTATCTTCGCTTGAGTCGCAGGCAACGAGTGCCAGTGGAAGCGCGATTGCCAGAGTAATAAGTTTCTTTTTCATAGTCGTTTGTTGTTTTTGGCGGGTAATGCCGTCCTGATAAAAATACTCCCTTCAGAGTTTCAGTCAAAGACTACCGAGTTCTATTTTCCACTGTGGTGGAAAGGGTGAATTTCTAACCAGTCTTCCCTTGCGAAGACCGCCCTGCGGCGGTTGAATCCGCAACGCCGAATGTATTTACTAAAAAAAGTATTCGAGCTTCGAGAGAAGGCTCATATCGATCACGAGAAACCGTTTTTGGAGCATCTCGAGGATTTACGCGTTCTTGTTACGCGTGTGGTCATCACTCTCATGATTTCCATGCTGGTGTGCTTTGCTTTCCAGAAGCAGTTGATGGATATTCTCCGTGCACCCGCTGAAAAGGTCATTCTCGTCAAGCAGGCCGAGACAATGCCTGATGCGGAAAAACACACAGGGATCAAGGTTCCTACAGTGGAGGAATGGAATACGGCAATGGATTTGGAGCGTGTGGCCTCCGGTCTGGATGATGCTCAGCGCGCGGTGTTCTACCTTTCGCTGGGGAAACCGGATCTTGAGTTTCACGCCCGTAGTGTAGCGCTGCTAAGAGCTACGAAAGCTTTGCCCGAGGAGGATAGGCAGGCATTCGTCAAGCAACTCCCGATAGAGGGTTCAATGCGTAATCAGCTGATGGCGCTCCTGGATTCGGATCCGAACGTGGATGCCGGAACCGAGTCGAACATCCGCATGATGTCTGCGCTCAAACCGACGGAAACATTCATGCTTTCGATGAAACTGGCGTTTTTCGCGGGTATCGTCTTAGCATTTCCGCTTCTACTGATGTTCGTCCTGCAATTCGTGTTGCCGGGACTTCATGAAAAGGAGAAAAAGATCCTTTGGCCGGCGATGATCATCGGTTTTGGCCTCTTTCTGGCCGGCGTGCTGTTTTCATACTTTCTGGTTCTGCCCCGCGCATTGCTGTTCTTCTACGAATGGAGCGGAGATCTGGGAGTTTCCAACGATTGGCGCATCGGTGAATACATCTCCTTTGCCACCCAGTTTACCCTCTTGTTCGGTTTATCGTTCGAACTGCCGGTGGTGGTTATGGTTTTGGTAAAGCTGGGCCTATTGACCTACGATTCGATGGCCCGGACACGGACATATGCGATTGTGGCGATCTACATCGCGGCGGCTGTGATCACGCCTACGCCGGATATCATGACGCTCAACCTGATGGCGCTACCGATGCTTTTCCTTTACGAGATCTGTATTTGGCTGGCGTGGCTGGATAGGAAGAAGGCGCGCGAGCGCACTGAGCGTGAGGAAGCAGAATATCTTCAGGAGCGTCTCAAACGCGGGCGTAGCGACGAGGATCGAGAAGTTGCTGCAGGGACCGAGGAATACGGACCGGAAGAGCACGATTACGAAGATGGCTGGGGTGAGGACTATGACCACGAGATGGACGGTCTGGAGGACGGCGAAGAGTGGACAGATCCCGATGACACCGATAAGGGACAGGACGAGCCACCGAACCAGAGCGATAAACCTTCCTAATTTTTGATATGTCAGAGAGCACGACCGAGAAAGACCAAGTAAGTGAAAAATCGCCCTTTGCCGGATGCGCGATTTTGATTGTAGCTGCAGCTGTGATGATTTTCCTGATCGGATTCTCGATTACTGTGCTGTTCCGCCAATTCAATGAGATTGTCAAGTTTACCGACGAGAAGCCTGCCGTTGTTCCTGTTGTCTCACTGGAGGGGAAAGAGGCAGAACTAAACACCCTTGCAGAAAAGTTGGAGGCCTTCCGTCTCGGACTGGGAGGGGAGGAAACAGCGATACTTGAACTCAATGCGTCAGAGCTGAATTTGGCGATTCATACCTACAAGGATTTTGAAGATCTGCGGGGAATGCTTGATGTGAAGGATATTTCTCCAGAGGAAATTCGATTCGATATTTCATTCCAACTTAATGGAAAGCCACGCCTTGGGAGAAAAGAGGGTGAGGGTATGTTCACCTCGGATCCCCGATACCTGAATGGAGTTCTCATAGCTGAACCGGGCTTGCTCAATCAAGAAGTGGTCCTGCAGGTGCGGGATATAAAAGTTCCTGATAAGGTGGTGCCAAGGGAATTCCTTGAGCAAATGTCGCCATACAGGATTGCCGAAAGGTATGTTGGCGATAGCACAATCGGCGATGTGATGGGACAGCTCACAAATGTTGAGCTTGGTGATGGATTCATCCGTTTTGAAAAGGTAGCGGGAGAAGTAGCCAAGGATACCATCAGCGATGAGGACGTGGACCTGGCTAGTACGAAACTTTTCACTTTTCTCGGAATAGCAGCCTCCATCTTTCTCTTGATCGTTGCCGTGATACTGATTTTAGGTCTCCGCTTGAAAAAACGGCGGGATGCGTCAGTATAGCTGGAATGAGAAAGTTCACTGCGCTGGCATTTCTAGGTATTGGTCTACAGACAGTCACCGCAAAGGAAATCATCGTTCAGGGGGCTGAGAAGTCAGTCGAAACTACGGCGGTTACCGAGGTGTCCGCCCTCGAAGAGTTCAATAAGCTGGAGGCGCAGAAGCTTACGAAGGAGACCAACGACCTGAGGGCTGAGGTCCAGAAGCTAAAATTGGAACGAGAGGCCATTACCGAACGGCTGGCGTTGGAGAAAGCGAGAAAGGATGAGGCTGAACTAGACTCCGAAAATGCCTACAAGGAGGACTTGGAGAAATTGAAGCGTGAATCGGAGATTTCACAGATCAGGGCCGAAAAGGTGGCGGCCGATTTCAAGACCGCCCAAAGTGAGGCGGCGATGAAAGTGCTGGAGTTACAATCGGAGATTGAGACGATTGAGACCGCAGAAAAGAGAGATTCTTATGCCAATGCGGATCCCGTATTTTTGGAAAATCCACTAAGAGACGATGGAATCCTAGTTGTCTCTGATCGCCGGATTCCTCTCAACGGAGTGATTATGCCGAGCACTGCTGATTTTGTGACCAGCAGAATCGACTATTGGAACAACCGTGATAGTTCACTTCCGATCTTTATTGTTATCGATGACTGTCCGGGTGGCTCGGTAATGGCTGGCTACCGGATATTGAAGGCGATGGAAGCGAGTGAAGCGCCGATCCACGTAGTGGTGAAGAGTTTCGCCGCCTCTATGGCCGCGTGCATCACAACATTGGCCGAAGAGAGCTACGCCTACCCGAACGCGATCATTCTTCACCACCAGATCAGTGCGCAGATCATGTTCATGCGGCTGAATCTCACGCAACAAAAGGAATTTTACGAGGAAAGCGAAAAATGGTGGAAGCGTCTGGCGAAACCAGTGGCTGAGAAAATGGGTATCTCCACCGACGACTTTATCCAGCAGATGTATGAGAAATCCACTAGTGGGGACTGGAGTGAATTCGGTGACGAAGCGAAGAAACTCAAGTGGGTGAACCACATCGTAGGTGGCATTGTGGAGAGCTCGATTACGCAGAATCCTGACTCGAAAGAAAATGAAACCGCCAAGAAAAAGGCGCTCGTGGAGGAGGTGGACCAGGATGGAAAGGTATTCAGCTACTTGAATCGCCTGAATCCCAAAGATGTTTATTTCCTCTACAACCCGGACGGTTACTATCGCTTAAGATGAATTTAGAAGACGAATTTCCCGACGTCATCCGCAAGGCGATGATGGGGCAGAATATTGAAGCCAGTGAACTAGCGGAAAAGGCAGGCATTGAGATCTGCGAGGTGAGCGGGTTGCTCCATGGAGATATGGAGGAGCAGTCAGCCCGGCACGTTGCTGAAGTCCTGAACCTTGATCCCGAGAGCCTAATCGCTCTTTCGGATTACCAACCGGATGACATTGCTGTCAGTGGAGTTCAGCGGAAAATTCTACCGTTCGGCCAGTGGGATGTGAATGCCTGGCTGCTGGAAAAAAATGGAACTAGATTGCTTTTTGATACCGGATTTGGAGCAGAAGATATTCTTTCATTGATAGATCCAGAGGGCCTGGATGCAGTCCTAATTACCCACGCAGACAGGGATCATACCGGTGGAGCAGGGGCACTGAAAAAACTGGGAGTCCGGGTCATTTCAGAAGTGGAGGCTCTGGCTTCGGGTGGATTCACCTTTGGAGAAATTTCCATAAAAACTGTGGATCTGGCGGGTCATAAATCACCGGCGGCGGGTTATTTCGTGCAAGGATTCGACCGTCAGCTGTTCGTTCCCGGTGATGCGATTTTTGCGGGATCAATGGGGAAATGCGATTCGCAAGATTCCTATGAACTGGCTTTACACACCTTGGGTAAGGCGATTTCTCTGGCAGAAGACACCTGTGCAATCCTACCGGGCCACGGCCCGGCAACGACGGTCCGGGAGGAACTCCGCTCGAATCCATTTCGATTGGGATTTCGTTAGTGCATAAAACTTGCACTAGTGTTTTTCGTCGATAATCTGGCGGTAATGAAACTTTTCCGAATTTTCGCAATTTTCTGCAGCCTTGCGTTACCTGTCTTTTCGGCTCCGATGAAAGTGGTGTCGCTTCACCCCCTTATTACCGATCTCTTGCATCAGGTGGGTGGCGAAAAACTAGATGTGATAGATCTCATAGGTAAAACTGGAGATCCACACAGCTTCCAGCCATCCGCCGAGGATCTCGTAGCTACCCAGGATGCCAAAGTGTATTTCGTATCCGGTATGGGGATGGAGAGTTATCTAGGGGAATTGAAATCCATTATTGGTAGCGACGCGGTGATTGTGGAGGTGGGGAAAAGCCTGCCCGCGCTTCACGGATCCTGTGATCACGATGAGCATGGACATGAGGGACACCATCACGAGATTGACCCACACTGGTGGCATTCTGTGGATCATTTCCGCCGCGCGACGGGCGTGGTTTCCGATAAACTTTGTGAAATAGATCCGGACAACTCCGAGTTTTATAAGACCAATGCAAACGTTTACCGCTCTACGCTGGATACCCTCGAAAAGTGGGTGAAGCGGGAAGTGGTCAGGGTTCCAAAGGACCTAAGAAAGCTGGCGACCGCACATGAATCGTTTAACTACTTCTGCGATGAGTATGGGTTCGAGGCTTTTTCAATCCAAGGTCTGAACCGCGAACAGATGCCCGATGCGGTGTCGCTGGTGAAGTTGATCGCGGAGCTCAAAAACGAACGGGTGGCGGCAATATTTCCAGAGTTGGAATCAAATCCGAAGATGTTGCAAAGCCTGACTTCTGATACCGGAATTAGGATAGCAGGCAGTTTGATTGCAGATGGCCGCGGTGTTTCCAGCTATGAGGAGATGATCCGTGGAAACGTGAAGACGATCGTGGATGGGCTCACTGCTAGCCAAGAGTGATCTGGACAGGGCAATGATCGGAGCCCAGCACGTGCGGCAGAATTGAGGCTGTTTCCAAGCGATCCGCCAGCTGCGGGGAAATGCCGAAGTAATCGATTCTCCAGCCCACGTTCCGCTGCCTTGCGCCACCCCGGTAGGACCACCATGAATAGGCTTCGGTTTGCTCGGGGTGAATGTGGCGGAAGCTATCAATATAGCCACTTTCCAGGAGTTTGGTGAAGCTGGCACGCTCTTCATCCGAGAATCCTGCGCTTTTGCGGTTTGCGGATGGGCGGGCGAGGTCGATTTCATTGTGTGCGACGTTGAGATCGCCGCAGAAAATCACAGGCTTTGTCTCGGCTAACTGAGCTAGAAACGTGCGGAATGCAAAATCCCATTCCAAGCGGTAGCCGAGTCTTCGGAGTCCGTCCTGCGCATTTACGGTATAGACATTCACTAGGAAGAAATCCTCATATTCCGCAGTGATTACACGCCCTTCCTTGTCATGCTCCTCGAGCCCCAGACCGATGATAACATTCAATGGCTGCTTTTTTGTGAAAATAGCGGTGCCCGAATAGCCGGGTTTTTCCGCTGAGTTCCAGAATGCTTTGTAGCCGCCGAATTCCAGTGGGAGTTCCACCTGTTCCTCGCGGGCTTTTGTTTCCTGCACGCATAGGATGTCCGGATTTTCTGTGGAGAGGAATTCGGCCATCCCTTTGTTCAGGGCTGCGCGGATTCCGTTAACGTTCCAAGATATGAGTTTCATAGAATTTAAAGTATGAGCATGCAGTCGCCGTAGGAGTAGAAGCGGTATTTCTGCTCAACTGCCTGACGGTATGCTTCCATTGTGAGCTCGCGGCCGGCTAGGGCGGAAACAAGCATGATGAGTGTGGATTGAGGAAGGTGAAAGTTGGTGAGAAGTCCATCAACTGCCCCGAACTTATAAGGCGGATGAATGAAGATAGCGGTTTCGCCCGATTGGGCCTGTTCCTTTGCTATCCGCGAATTTCCTCCGGTAAGTGACTCGAGAACGCGGGTTACCGTGGTGCCAACCGCGATCACGCGTGGGGCGTGATTGATCTCCGCAGCAGTTTCACCACTGATGGAGTATTTCTCCGAATGCATCTCGTGTTCCTTGATATTGTCTACACTCACCGGCCTGAAGGTGCCTACACCTACGTGCAGTGTGATGAAGTCATGCCGGATTCTTTCCAGCATATCCGGTGTGAAATGCAGTCCGGCAGTTGGAGCGGCGATGGCGCCTTCTTCCTTGGAAAAAACCGTTTGGTAACGCTCCTGATCCATTTCTTCATCTTCCCGATTCATGTAATGGGGCAGAGCGAGGTGACCGTGAGCGTTTATATCCAGTTCCGATTCCCATTCGATGAGGCGGTCACCGTTTTCGAATACATCCACCACTGTTCCGGTCACTCCGCCGATCTGGAGTGTTTTGCCGATTTTCATTTTCCGGCCCGGCTTTGTCAGGCAGCGCCAGCGAGTGGGGGTTTCGCGGTCGAGATATAGAAGTTCGATACGGCCATCATCGGAATACAGGCGGGCGGGGATGACGCGCGTGTTGTTGAGTACCAATAGATCGTCCGGTTTCAGAAATGATTCGAAATCGGCGAACATCCGGTGCTCGATGGTTCCGCTCTCGCGGTGAACGACGAGCATTCTGGAGGCTGACCTCTCCGCGAGTGGTCGCGAGGCGATGAGTTCGTCCGGGAGGTGGTAATCGTAATCCTTGGTGAAAAGTGACATCAGGAGGTGTGTTTAAGTGTATTCTGGACCTGTTCCGGATTGCCCCATATGCGAATCAGATTATTGGTAGCACCGTCTTCGAATTTAACTGTGGAGATGAGGATGCGGGTGCCGTTTTTTTCCAGGTCCCAACCGGCGGTAGGAGAGGCGGTTTGCCACCCCTGTTGCAAAAACTGATTAAGATAGCAGCTGCGTTCGCTACCTTCTGCTGAGTAGATCTCCATTTCTTCAGTGGGCAGATCAGGATCTGGTGTGGAGTGGAAGGGTCGTGGAATCTTCGGGAATTTTCCTCTGGCCACTGCTCTGGCTGCGTTTTGCGTGAAGTTTACCAATGACAACAATAGAGTCGAAAGGGGAGAGCTGAATTTAGAATCGATCGGGCGTAGTGGCAGCATCCGGTTGACAATTGATTGGTAGCCGGCCTGACCCATGGCTCCGTGGTATATGACGGAATCATCCATTGCACGCACGGCACCACCGCCGTAAATGAAGCCTTTCCACTGAGCTTCTCCGTTCTTTGAGAAACGGGATGGGTGTTTGCGAAGGAGAATTGCTTCGGCTTTTCCGTAGCCGATCTGCTGTTTGAGAAAGGCCCGGATGAAGGGCCGACGCGAATGCCATACAAAGGCGCCAGGGACGAAACCCAGCTGATATCCGGCATCATCAAGCCGCCAGCAGAAATCGACATCGTCGCCTGCCGTGCGGAAATCTGTATCGAACCCGCCGATCTCTGTAAAAGCAGATTTCCTTACCGCGATATTACAGCCGGGGAGGTGCTCAGCAATTGAATCATCCAGAAGAACGTGGCTCGGAGCTCCGGAAGCAGAGCGGATAATGGCTTCCACCATCGTTTTGGCGGGTGGTGGGAGATTCGGGCCACCGGCAGCGGCGATCTTTGGATTCCGGAAAGCTTTTTCCAGACGTAGAATCCATTCCTGATCCGGTTCACAATCGTCATCGGTGAAGGCCAGAATATCGCCAGTGGCATTTGCCGCACCGTGGTTGCGGGCAGCACTCAAGCCGGAAGGGAGGATAGGGAGTAGAAATACCTCGGGAAATTGGCTGGATACAATTCGCTCCGTATCATCTGTTGATCCATCGCTTACAACGATCGTTTCATGTAATGGTCCGATAATCTTTCTTGCAGCCTGAAGGCATTGGGAAATGTATTTTTCGCCGTTTCTGGTGCAAATGATAACGGAGTATTTTAACCCCGTTTCTGGCAATGGAGATGGGGTGATATCCTTGCAAAGTTCGTAGGCTGGCTTTGGCCTGAAATGGCGGTCGGTGAGGCCGAAATCCCAATCCTGGACGTTGATTCTTCCGTTTTGCCAGAGATCCGACCAAGCGTAGATGGTAATTGCTGCGGCTTCCTCCAAGTAGGAAGTGGCCATCGCCCATTCGAGGGTTTTAGCCTGTTGTTCGAATGAGTTTCTCTTCGAATCCAAGCCGAATTCTGAAACTACCAGAGGCCTGTCCCCTGCGATGTTCTGAAGACGCCGTAGGTAGGATGCGAAGTCTTGCTTGTCTTCGAGATAGATATTGAACGCCGTGAAGTCCGCATTACCGGGCTCCAGGTATTCGGTGGAGGGGTAGTTCGCGTAGGCGAAGAGTATATGTGGTGCTGCTTCGCGACCTAGATCAATTAGGTCTTCGATGACTTCGCGGACGAAGGTGGGGCCCATCCAGCGGACCAAATCCGTGGCGATTTCATTTCCGACGTAGACTCCGGCAATGGCGGAATGTCCGCCGTGTTGCTTAAGCCACTCGCTAAGCTTGATCCTCGCTGCCGAAACTATTTCGGGGTGGGCAAGGAAATCCCCGAACTGCCACCAATTCAACCCGGCGAAAACCTTCAGGTCCACGCTCCGGGCTGCATCGAGGATCTTTTCATCAGGTAGTTCGAATGTCCTGATCGCGTGAAATCCCGCAGCTTTGATTTTCGTGAACTCCGCGAGATTATCCGGGCTTTGGTCTTTCGGAAAAGGGCCGTAGGTGACCATGCGTAGCCAGACCCGATCTTTGCCGATCCGGAAAAATTTTCCGTCGATTGTGATTTGGTTGGTTCTGGTGGGTGCTGACACTGACGGGAGGCTAGACGGAATGCATCGACGGATGGAACGGAAATCGTCGTGCTATTTCAGCGAGCGAATGAAGGCCGAGAAAAATTTCTCACCTTCCTCCAGACGAGCTAGTTCGATGAATTCGTCCTTGGTGTGTGCTTGATCAATAGAGCCCGGTCCTAGGCAGATGGAAGGGAGGCCGGCGGCTGCAAGATGAGCTGCATCGGAGAACCATGGTGCACCGGTAACGCCAGTGCAGGCGTCTATTCCTCGTAGCATCCGGATATATTTGTGATCCACGTCGGTTTCCATCGGAGGATTCTCATGGGCATCGCGGATAGTGAGTGGGAGGCGGAGATCGTGGATGGTTTCCCGCAACAGATTCAGTGCACCTCCAGCCGCTGCGAGCGAGGGGGCCTGGCGGATATCAATTTGGGCGGAAGCTTTGTTCGGGACGATATTTGGAGCTGATCCGCCGCTGATCATTCCGATGTTCATGGTGGAGAATCCTAGGATCTCGTGGTCAAACCCTTCCAGTCTCATGGCGAGCTCCTTTTGTAGAACGACGAGCGCCTGGGATAGTTTGATGATCGCGTTGTCGCCTAGCTGTGGCTGGGAAGCATGTGCGGAGATACCGGTGGCTTCGATGGTGGCCCAAAGAGAGCCTTTCGTAGTGTAGACAACCTGCATGGAGGTAGGTTCTCCAACGATGGCGAATTCGTAGTCTTTCGAGTGCTTTTGGGCAAAGTCCTTGGAGCCGTGCTGGCACGCTTCTTCTCCCATAAATCCAATGAAGTCCACTGCAACGGGAAGGTCTTTGAGAATTTCCTTATTGGCTTTCAGCCCTGCTAGCATGGCTGCCATCGGCCCTTTGGTATCTGATGCGCCGCGGCCCCAGATTTTCCCGTCCTCGATTTTCCCGGAGAAGGGCTCGATCGTCATATTTTCCACGCCGACGGTATCGAGGTGGGGTCCAAGTAGGATGCGGGGCCTGCCATCCAACGGGGCGAAGCGGGCGATGAGATTCGGGCGTCGGGGGTGTATTTCCTCCAGGGTCACAGAGGCTCCGATATCCTCGAGCCAGTTTGCCACGAAGTCGGCCATGGCCTTCTCATGCGTGACTCCGGCTTGGTCGGCGGCGGCGTTGTCGGGATTGACTGAGGGGATCTGGACAAGCTGTTGGAGCAGGTGCATGAGCGGACCTTACTGTGATTATGAAAAACTCCAAGGCTGGGAACACAAATTGAAGTTCCGAAAGTATGGAAAAGCGGTTTTAGTTGTTCTCAATGAAAGGTTTGGTGCTCGCAGGGGGAAAGGGAATACGGATGGGTCGCGAGAAGGCGGGAATAATTCACCGGGATGGTCGCACTTTCCTGGATAGGACCATTGAACTTCTGAATGAGGCGGGATGTACAGAGGTTCTCGTTTCACTGAGACAAGGTCAGGAGGTTTCCCGCGATCTGGAGCATACAAACATTGTGAGGGATTCCGGAGAGGGGCCTTTGTGTGGGATCATTGCCGGGCTCGAAACAGATGCTGATTCCGATTGGGTGGTGGTTGCGTGTGATTTACCTGAACTCGATTTGGAAACGCTCGTGCAATTGAAGCGGGTTGAAGGGATATTTGGAGCATACCGGAGTGAATTCGATGGCGGCCTTGAACCGCTGTGCGCTTTTTACGGCCGCGGTGCGTTGGGTCTCCTGAAGAAATACAAGGAGTCAGGTGACTGGAGCCTGCGGAAAATTATGGAGGAGAACGGGGTGGAAGTGCTGGATTTGAAGAACAAGGAAGCGCTCACAAACGTGAATTTTCCCGAAGATCTGGGGATGCAGCCTACCGTGGAAAAAATGTGGATTTCACAAGGTCACGATTTCCGCGGGAGACATGGGTTGGGACGGGAAAGGCACGCTATTGTCCCGGTGGAAACTGTAGAATGCGTTGCCGGAAAAGGGCTGAAAGGGGACCGCTACTTCGAGTTCAAAGAGGACTTCAAAGGACAGATCACGTTTTTTTCTTCGGAAGTTCTGGATGATTTACGGGCGAAATACGGTGAGATCTGTAGCTCTGTACTGAGAAGGAATATCGTGATCAGTGGTCTCGATCTGGAAGCACTCGTAGGAAAGGAATTCAGTGTCCAGGGTGTGCGCTTTCAAGGCAGTGAGGAGTGCAAGCCGTGTTACTGGATGGATGACGCGGTGGGCACAGGTGCGGAGGATTTCCTGAAAGGCAGATGTCGTGGCGGACTACGCGCAAGAATTTTGACGGACGGTGCCCTGAAATTGGGGAGTTGAATCTTCGTCTGAAAAAAAGGGACTGAGACGAAAGGAAGGGGGAATGTGCAGATATTACGTGATCCCGTAATAGATTAATTTCCACATTTGTGTGAAGATTCAAACCTCGCAATTACCGCGATCCCCCTACTCCCCCCCCCCCTACATTCATGAAGATCCTAGCTGCGGCTTTTTGTGCCGCTCTGTCGTTTGTTTCCGTATCACACGCACAAACTATCGTTTTTAATGACGACTTTAGTTCCTCCGCGATCAAGAAGAGCGGAAATCCCTATGTGGGAGGATGGTTTGAGCCACAACTCGGTTTCCAGAAGTGGACAAGCTCTGATAACGCCAGCATCTCTTCAGGTGCACTAACTATTAATTCCACCAGTGCTACCCGCAGCGCGGGAATAGTTATCAGCCCATCGCTGTTTGATGGTGCCGGGGACTATGTTCTGACATTCGACCTAAAGGACTACACAGGTGACTCGAACGATTCTGCCATCGCAACCATATGGGCGGGCAGTGGCTATGATCTTTCCTTTAAATCGGGAAACGCACTTATAGTTGATACCTATTCCGCCTCGTTATCGCAGTCGGGAACAGCTGTAACACAGCAACTCGCATCGACTTATCTGAACGAAAGTTCAAATGGAAACCAGATGACGTTTTCCTATGACGGGACCAGCGCGGTTGCTGTTTTTCTTGGGGTAAAAACAGAAGGATATCCATTTCCGAGCGCCACCTACGACAATGTTTCGATCACAAAGGCATCAGTGGCAGCCGTGCCAGAGCCGAATGTGGCAATGCTCCTGGGTATCGCGGGCACTTGCGTTTTATTGGCAAGGCGTCGGAACCGGTAAGGTTTTGCCTTTGCACCAACGTCTTGGCCTGTGCGGCTCAGACGTTGGTTCGGTTCAACTACAGTAGAAGCTTCCCGGCGCTTCCTGACCGCGACGATGGGCTTACTCGCCTTTCTTTTTCAAGAGAGGGAAAAGGACCACATCACGGATGGTCGGCGCGCCGGTGAGCATCATTACGAGGCGATCAATGCCGATGCCGATGCCGCCTGCAGGGGGCATGCCGTGCTCGAGGGTCTCGATGAAATCGTAGTCAACCTTCTGCTCCTCTTCGCCGCCGGCCTGATGCTCGAGGCGTTCTTTCTGAACGTCAGGATCGTTGAGCTCGGAATAGCCCGGTGAAATTTCCTGACCGTTGATGATGAGTTCGTAGACCTCAACGGTTTTGCCACCCGGGGTGACCTTCGCGAGGGGTACTAGCTCGCTGGCCACGCGGGTGACGAAACATGGATCGAAGGTATGCTCCTCGACTTTTTTCTCAAAGACCTGCTGGACGACTTCATAGTCCTCCATGTTTTCCGAGAGTTGCACGCCGATTTCATCGCATTTGGCGCGGCGTTGCTCGGGAGTGATGTCGAAGAAATCGTCACCGGCTACCTCCTTGATGAGGTCATGGTAATTGGCGCGTTTCCATGGACGCTGAAGATTGATGGTGCGGAGGAGATTTCCCTCCTCATCCTTATGCTCGATGTTCAGACCACCACAGAATTTCTCTGCGAGGTGGCAGGTCATTTCCTCGACCATGTTTGCCATTTCCTCGAAGTCGGAAAATGCCCAGTAGGCTTCGAGCATGGTGAACTCCGGATTGTGGCGGCGTGAAATGCCTTCATTCCGGAAGTTCCGGTTGAGTTCGAAAATTTTGGTGAAACCACCAACCAAAAGGCGCTTGAGGAAAAGCTCTGGAGCAATACGCAGCGTAAGAGGCATGCCGAGAGCGTTATGGTGAGTTTCGAATGGGCGGGCGGCCGCACCCCCTGCCACGGATTGCAGCATTGGGGTTTCCACCTCAAGGAAACCACGCTCCTGAAGGAAATTGCGGATTTCCGCGATCATTTTGGATCGGGTGATGAAAAGCGTGGCGCTGTCCTGGTTACCGATGAGATCAAGGTGGCGCTTGCGGTATTTCGTTTCACGATCGGAGAGGCCGTGGAATTTGTCCGGCATCGGGCGAAGGGATTTCGAGAGAACTGTAAAAGACTCTGTTTTGATGGTCGGCTCCTCTGTGCGGGTAAGAAACGTTTCACCGGAGATGCCGATCCAGTCGCCGCGGTCGAGGCATTTCCAGATGGCCTTCTGATCTTCCTCAAGATTCTTTACGCTGAGGTAGCCTTGGATGGAGCCATTGGCATCACCGAGCTGGAAGAAAACCGATTTACCCATATCGCGCAGCGCGATGATGCGGCCGGCGATGGTGACCTGTTTGCCTTCGGAAAAGGTATCACGGAGTTCGGCAGGGGTGCTGGTGGTCTCGAATTTGGAGCCGAATGGATCGACCCCGAGCTCACGGAGCTTTGCGAGTTTCTCGCGGCGTACGGCGATCAATTCGGCTTCTGTGGACTGGGGTTGGTTCGTGGCTTCGCTCATGGAGGGGTTGCTTTAAGCGAGAGATGAGAAACGGGCAAGTACATCATTACGAGGTTGTTCGTGAGGTGTGATGGTTAAAATTGCCTAAGTATCAAGGTGGGAGAGGATATCAATTCATGAAGTATATTTGCTATAATTGGTAGTTTGATAATACGTTTCTAATAGCTCTTGCTCAAGGGGTTACGTGATGATGTGTATAGTAGTGTAATGGTTATACCTGTATCTTTACCGATTGCATCCATTGAGGCGGCCCGTCCCGTTTTTATGATTGTGATGGGTGCTTTGCTCATGGTTGTAGCCTGGAGGCTGGCTAGGAACGCGGAGGGGTGGACTGGCCGGTTCATGATGGCAGGAGCGTTTCTGTTGTTTTTCGGATACGCGTTTCTGATCCCCATGTATGAGGCAGAGAAGATCGAACAATTTTTCTCAGGCGGGCACATCCACAGTTCATCGGCAGCGGTTGGCTGGCACGCGGTGAAGCTGGTGGTGATGAATGCCGGTTGGTTACTTTTCGGTCTGGGTCTCGGACTACACTCAGGTCTCATTCACCCTCTTCATTTCGTGAAATCCGTAAAACAAAAGAACTCCAATAATCATGAATCTGTTGCTTGAAGTCATAGTCTCGAATGGTCTGATTTTTGACGCAATGGGGCTGTTAGGCCTCGGATTGCTTGCCCTCGCGGCGTTGCGTTTGACGAAGGACGATAAATCCTGGGGTGGAGCGATGATGAGCTACGGTGCGATCGCGCTGCTTATAGCACGTATTTATATTCTGATGTCGCCACATTTTATGACGAACGATTTTCTGGCATATATAGGTCCGGTGGGCATTTCCCTGTTGATGGCCTTGCCTCCGATCTGTCTTACATTCGGCCTCGCAGGAGTCGTCTGGGGACTTTGGGGGCACGAGAAGTGGATCAAAGAAAAATACTAAAGGCTGATTTTCCTTACCTGCGGATCTTGCGGGCAGTCTGTCTCCTTGACAGAAAACCAGCTAGGACTAAGGCTATTTGCTAACGACAGGGGGGCTTTCCGAACGGTGAGCTGAGATTTTCCGGCGCGCGGAAGGAACCCTTCGAACCTGAAGCGGATCATGCCGCCGGAGGGAGTCGGGACAGCCTACGGCTTTCTTGTTTTCTGATGGTTTGTGGTTCGTGGAATTTTCATAAAAAATTCGAAACTCGAACTTAAATAACGATCATGATCAGCCCAGAAGAATCAAACGGCGTGGAAGAAACCAACCACGACGAATCCCGCACGCCGCTTCCGGCTTCCACGCGGGTCTATGTCCAAGGTGAAATTCATCCCGAGGTGAAGGTGCCGATGCGTGAAATCGCGCTCAATGACACGAAGTCCTTCAACGGGCAGATTCAGAAGAATGAACCTGTGCGTGTATATGATTGTTCAGGCCCATGGGGTGATCCTGAATTTGAAGGAACCTCGGAGGAGGGTCTTCCCGCTTTGCGCCGCGATTGGATCGAGAAGCGTGGGGATGTGGAAACATATGAAGGCCGTGAGGTGCAGCCACAGGACAACGGCTACCTGACCGAAAAACATGCGGAATTCGCCTCCAAATCGGAGCGCTCTAATCGCTTTGTGGAATTTCCGGGACTCACCGCACAGCGTCGGAAGCTCCTGAGATCCACAGGAAAGCCGGTCACGCAGAAATATTATGCGGATCAGGGAATTATTACCCAGGAGATGGAATACATCGCGATCCGTGAAAATATGCGCCGTGCTGAAATTTCCGATCAGCGAGACGATATCCTCCGAAATGATCTGGAGAAGCAACATGCAGGCTCCACACAGCTGCCCGAGAGTGAATATACTCCGAATATTTTCAGAAAATTCCCGCAGCGTATTCCTGCGGAAATCACACCGGAGTTCGTCCGCAGTGAAGTTGCGGCTGGCCGGGCAATCATTCCGCTGAATATCAATCACCCCGAGTGTGAGCCGATGATTATTGGTCGCAATTTCCTGGTGAAAATCAATGCGAACATCGGTAACTCCGCTGTGGCTTCATCCATCGAGGAAGAGGTGGAGAAGATGCGTTGGGCGACAAAATGGGGTGCTGATACTGTAATGGATCTTTCCACCGGTAAAAACATCCACGCGACCCGCGAGTGGATTCTACGCAATAGTCCGGTGCCAATCGGCACGGTGCCGATTTATCAGGCTTTGGAGAAGGTGAACGGTAAGGCGGAAGATCTTACCTGGGAGCTTTACCGTGATACACTCATTGAACAGGCGGAGCAGGGTGTGGATTACTTCACGATTCATGCAGGGGTTCTGCTACGTTTCGTGCCAATGACAGCCAGCCGTATGACAGGAATTGTTTCCCGTGGTGGTTCGATCATGGCGAAATGGTGCCTCTCCCACCACAAGGAGAATTTCCTCTACACTCACTGGGATGAAATTTGCGATATCTGTGCAGCTTACGATGTGAGCTTCTCGATTGGCGACGGTCTCCGTCCGGGTTCTGTGGCAGATGCAAACGACAAAGCCCAGTTTGGTGAGCTTGAGGTTCAGGGAGAGCTAACGAAGCGGGCATGGGCAAAAGGCTGTCAGGTGATGAACGAAGGTCCCGGTCACGTTCCAATGCACATGATCGAGGAAAACATGGCCAAGCAGCTTGAGTGGTGTCACGAGGCTCCGTTCTACACGCTGGGACCTTTGACCACGGATATTGCGCCTGGTTACGATCACATCACCTCGGGTATTGGTGCGGCGATGATCGGCTGGTTTGGTTGTGCGATGCTCTGCTATGTGACTCCGAAGGAGCACCTCGGCCTTCCGAACAAGAAGGACGTGAAAGATGGTGTTATCACTTACAAACTCGCAGCACACGCCGCCGATCTGGCGAAGGGACACCCCGGTGCCCAATATCGTGACAATGCTCTTTCTAAATCACGCTTTGAATTCCGTTGGGAGGATCAGTTCAATCTCAGTCTGGATCCGGTCACCGCGCGTGAATACCACGACGAGACGCTTCCACAGGAGGGTGCGAAAACCGCTCACTTCTGCTCAATGTGCGGTCCTCACTTCTGCTCGATGAAGATTTCAGAGGATGTCCGCCAGTATGCCGCGAAACAGGGGCTTTCCGAAGACGAAGCCCTTGAAAAGGGGATGGAGGAGAAATCCAAGGAATTCAATGATTCGGGCGCGGAAGTTTACGTTCCTGCCTAGGAAAAGGCATGCTCCATAAATAAGAGCACGTTCACCTCGATTTTAGCGATCCTCCGAAAGGGGGATCGCTTTTTTTTCCGTAGATACCAGATCAATCGACCTTGGAAGGTAGGTATTTATACCGGCTTTACATCCGTCTATAAACGAAGAGTCCACTGGCGAAAATATTCACCAGTGGACTCAATTTCAAGTCGACCGTATTGAGATACGGATTTGAAACTATGGTTTCAGACGGATCACCGTAGTTCCTTCTTTGCTCTCGCGTCCGTTAGCAGCTACCGCAGTGACTTTCAGGGTCATCTGCTCGATATCCTTGAGGTCAGCCGCACTGTAGGTGAACGCCGCGTCTTTGAGGCCGGAAGTGATGAGTTCATAGCCCGGCGCGTTGCCGACCGCGCGATAGACATTATACGAAGCGGCATCCGCGCTGGTGGTCCAGACAAGCTTGATTCCGTTTTTAGCATCGTCATTTTCAATTTTCAGATCCGAAGGGGCGGTCACCGGAGTGTGGACCGGAATGTCAGTGACTACATACGTCTGCCCTTTTGTGGTTTTGATCGCGATTTCGTCCGTGCCGGTTGCTACGAATTCCACGGTTTGACCATCTGAGGTTTTGATTTTTGCCTGGGCGACGTTCGGGTATCTCAGATCGAGCGTGCCGCCAGCCTTGGATAATACTTCGAGCTGGGTTGCGTGGCTATCGGACCAATGTGCCGAGACTTCGAAATTTCCCCGTGCTAGGATGCCCCGGTAGCTACCTTCAGACCATCCTGCCGGCATCGCTACCAGCGGAGAAACCACATGGTCGTGGCTCTGGAGGAGCATTTCCGCAACACCGGCAGTGGCACCGTAGTTACCGTCTGCCTGAAAGAGCGGGCCACCCCTGTGATCGTTGAACAGGTTGTGCAGGTAGTTGCCTTCCAGCAGATCCTTGTAATATGCATAGGCTTCCTCGCTGTCGTGGACTCTTGCCAGCATGGCGATGCGCTCCGCGCGGGCCCATCCGATATTGGAATCGCGTGTGCGCTTGATGAGGCTGACTTTTGCTGCGTCCAACCATGCAGGTGTCTTATCACTAATCAGTTGACCGGGATACAAGCCTAGCAGCATGGAAGCATGACGGTGGACCGGGTCGCCGATTTCACCGTAGAATTCCTCTTGGCGGAATTCCTTGATGTGGCCGGATTTGCCGATCTGGATCGGATCCAGGAGAGGAAGCTGGGTTTCATATTTCTCCAGCTGGCTATTGGATAGACCCAAAACCTTGGCTGCTGTGAGGGTGTTATGATGGTTTTCGTAAAACATCTGTTGGTCGAAGGTGGTGCCGACCGTATTCCGAAGTTTTTGCTCTGGAGAGGATGAGGGATCTGCCAACAGGACTCCGTCGACGTCTTTCACAAAACGGGAGACGAAGTTCGCCTGGCCGGACATCACCGGATAGACCGTTTCCGCGAGGAGCTTCTGATCACGCGTGAAGTCGTAATAGTCCCAGAACATTTGAGCGATCCATGCACCTGTTCCGAAGCCAGCAATAGAGGTTTTTCCCGGGACGTCGTATGGATTTGCCCAGAATGGTCCGGACCAGCCATTATCACCCTTGGGGTCGAGCTGGGAAGGGTTATACTGCTTGATGTATTCAGTGGCATAGACCTGCTGACGTGGCATGAAGGCCTCAAAGAAGCCTACATAGGATTCGAAGAGTTCCGGCATATTGGCACTGAAGGCCGGCGCGAAGGCCATTTGCACATTGGTGTCATGCAGATATTGCGAGGACCAGGGCGGCTTCTCGTAAACGTTCCAAATGCCCTGAAGGTGAGGAGGTAGAGTGCCTGCCCTGGAAGAGCAAATGAGCATGTAGCGGCCGAATTGGAATGCCAGTTCCTCCAGGTAACGGCTCGATGCTCCATCGGGGTATGCGTCGACCATTTTGTCTGTGGTGATCTTCGGCTCTTCAGCGCCAAGATCGAGACTGACCCGGTCGTAGATTTCCGAGTAGTCGGTCTGATGGTTTTCAAGCAACTGCTCATAGGTCTGCGCTGCAGCATCGGCGAGATAACCGCTCACCTTTTCGTGTGGGTCGGGGAAGCCGGCGAGTTTCTTTGCTGGAGCGGCGGTGAGGAAAACCTTTGGATCGAATTTGTAGTTGGTTCCCACGGCGAAAAGAATCAGTGCGCTGTCTGCATCGGATACCGTGATGGTGCCCTGTGATTTTGCGTTGTTAGCTTTGATGGTTCCTCCTTGGGGGATGACTTTGAACTGACCCTCAAACTTGATTTTGTAGTAACTCATGATCCCGGAGAGAGTGATCGTATCACCCTCCGCCGAAACTGTTCCGGACTTGCCTTCGCCGAGAAACGGGATGGTCGGGCGCAGGGTAAATGACAGTTTACCTGCCTCCGAAGCTTTCAGGCGAATGGCCATGACCTTGTCCGGGTAGCTGGTGAAGTAGTCTCTGGTGTATTTCACACCATCCTGCTCATATTTTACATGGGAGACACCTTCGTTCAGGTTCAGTTCCTGCAGGTAATTGGTGGCTCCGTCGTGGCCAAAATCAATATAGACCTCGGCAAAATTATTCAGGCCTCTTCTTTTGAGTCCGCGATCCTTGCCCCAGTCATAAAGGCTATTTTCCGTGACCTGAATGCGATCACTCTTCGTGCCGCCGAACACGTTCACACCCATGTATCCATTTCCCATTGGGATGGAGCGGTTTACCCATCCGGCATTGTTATCCGGCGCGGGCTTGTCATACCAGAGGCGCATCGCCTTCCCGGGTTCATCGGCGATCAAGCCGGATTCCTGCTCCGCAGTTAAATTCCCTGCAAAGCCAGTGAGGCACAGCCCGATACACAAAAAACATTTCACAACCTTCATATTATATTCCCATTTGGATTTTTTATTAACGGAGGCGTCCGGCCAGAACTTTCGTATCTTTTGACCTGTTTCCACCCTCCGCAATGACGTGCTTCACGTTCACCCGATCCATGTGGCAGTTCCAGAACAAAGCTGATCTTCTTTATCAATTAACAATTGTGGGAAAACGAATCATGGGATGTTTCCGAATTGCGGAGTTTCGTGTGGTGCGAAGTTGCCTGTTTTAGAAAACCCGAATAGAACACAAATATGTCTTTTTCCGCCTTCGGCCTGTCGGCTCCTCTGATCTCCGCAGTTAGTAAATATGATTCACCGACAGCGGTGCAGTCAGCCGCGATACCCGCAGTTCTGGCGGGCGGGGATCTGCTTGCCACCGCAAGGACAGGATCCGGCAAGACGACCGCGTTTGTACTTCCCTTGCTGCAGCGCTGGCTGGATTCCAAACATGATAAGCCAAGGCGTGTGCACACGTTGATCCTGGTGCCTACCCGCGAGTTGGCAGCACAGGTAAGGGAAGTGGTGCAGGATTTCTCCAACGATCTTCCCGAGAGGATCAAGGTAGTTAGTGCGGTTGGCGGGGTGTCCATCAATCCGCAGATGATGGCCCTGCGGGGTGGTGCGGATTTTATCGTGGCTACGCCGGGGAGGCTTCTGGATTTGATCGATCACAATGCTATTAAGCTCTCTGATGTGAGCGCGCTGGTGCTGGATGAGGCGGACCGGATGCTAGACCTTGGCTTTTCAGAAGAGTTGGACCGCATCCTCTCTCTTCTACCGCCAGTTCGCCAAAATCTTTTGTTTTCCGCTACATTTCCTGGGGCGATCGAGCAAATTGCTGAAAAGATTTTGGTGAATCCTACCCGTATCGAGATCGAATCCGCTCCCGAAGAAGCAGCTGAGATTCAGCAGCGTGCGATCCGGGTGGATAAGGAAAAGCGGACACCTTTGCTGCGCCATCTGATAGCTACGGAAAACTGGAAGCGGGTATTGGTATTTGTGGCTACCCAGTATGGGGCCGACCATGTGGTGGATAAGCTCCGGAGAAACGGAATACGTGCCGGGGCTTTTCACGGGGAACTCAGCCAGGGTGCACGGAATGACGTGCTTTCCGATTTCAAGAAATCCCACATCAAGGTGCTGGTAGCCACCGATCTGGCGGCACGAGGGCTTGATATCTCGCAACTGCCGGTGGTGGTGAATTATGATCTGCCGCGCTCAGCTACGGATTACACCCATAGGATCGGTAGAACCGGAAGGGCCGGAGAATGTGGAATGGCGGTAAGTTTCATCACTGCTGAATCACAGGCGCATTTTTGTCTGATAGAGAAACGCAATGGAGCGAACATTGCCCGCGAGGAGATCGCCGGTTTCGAGCCTACGGAAGTTGCCGCTCCCGAGGCTGCGGGGGCTGGGGGTATCAAGGGAAAGCGAAAGAGTAAGAAGGATAAGCTCCGCGAAGCCGCTGCCCGGAAGAAAGACTAATAGGGGCTGGGTTTAGATTCCTTGGGGATACCAGGTAATTAGCTGAGGTCGGGAAAGACTTTGAGAAACGCGGCATCTGTCGGTGCTGAAATATGCAGTTTTTCAGCCGAGTGTGGGTGATCGATTTTCAGGGATTTTGCTTGAAGAAGCATGCGCGTGCCGATTCCAAGCATTTCACCGAGCTCGATACTCTCTTCGATTCCGGCGTATCTGAAATCACAGACAATAGGGTAACCTGACTCAAGCAGGTGCCGGCGGATCTGGTGGAAGCGTCCCGTATATGGTGTGGCTTTCAGAAGCGAGAGTGTAATAGGAGAGGCGCCGTGCGGAAAATTCCTCTCAACGATAGCCAGGCGCTCGAAGGTAGTTTTCGCCGTGAGAAGTGCTTCAGTGGGGTCGTTGCTGAGAGGCGTTTCACAGATCCAACCTGAAGGAGCTTTTCCTGTGACGATGGCCTGGTAGGTCTTTTCAACCTTTCTTAGCTCAAAGTTCTGCTGGACGATACCTGCGGTCTTCTTGTCCAAGGCAAAAAGAAGAACACCTGATGTAGGGCGATCCAATCTGTGTATAGGGTATACCAGTTTACCCAGTTCGTCCCTCAGTCGCTTCATGGCGATGAATTCGTTGCCCTCCGGCTCGCGGCCTGGGTGCACCAACATTCCGGCTGGTTTGTCGATTGCGACCAGATATTCATCCTGGAAGAGAATGTGGAGCGGTGTCATGTGTGAATGGGGATAGTGGGGGATCCGCTTATTATTCGCCAGCGATTGCCACGAATTCTCCTGTGTAGCGGAGGCATTCCACGCCGGAGTCCATGACGGATACCTTTAGCTTTGTACGGGCTTTGCCGTATCTCTGATACTGCTTAAGGAAGCTTTCGTTGATACCTTTTTCCGGTAGTCTGCAGGTGGCTGAAATATCTCCGGTGACGGGGTGAAGATACTCGATATGGCTACGACGCACGACAACGTGGGTGTTTTTATCACCCAATGCAGTCCACAGGGCGCAATAGCCTGTAAGAGTGGCGACTGCAGCCAGGCTGCCTCCGAAGGCTGTGCCCAAGTGATTGTGATTGATGGCAAGAGGGGCGCTGAGCGCTATTTCACCATCGCCGCACTTGGTCACCCGAATATCCATCAGTGCGGAAACCGGTATGCTGGCGTGCAGGTAGGATTCGAGTTTTTTTGCATTCATACAGAGAAAACCTGGCGGTTGAAGCTCCCGCAAACAAGTTTTAGGAACAAGGGATTTTCCCGCTTTCACACGGAGGCGTTTTGTAGTTTATCTGAATTCCCGGAATGAATAACAAGCAAGTGACCTCCAATGAGCTCCAAAGTTGATACCTATTTCAGTGAAATCAAAGAATGGAAGCAGGAGCTTGAAGCTCTGAGAGCGATCATTCTGGAGTTCGAGGTCGCGGAAAATTTGAAGTGGGGAAGTCCATGCTATTCCGTGGAGGAAAAAAACGTGATGATTCTGGGTGGATTCAAGGATAACTGCGTTATCAGCTTCTTCAAGGGGGTGTTGATGAAGGATCCCGAGGGTATTCTGGAACTTCCCGGAGAGAATACGCGGACGGCGAGGGTGGTTCGTTTTAAAAGCGTTGGGCAGATTGCTAAGCTGAGCACAATTCTGAGATCCTATATCCGGGAGGCGATCGAGGTGGAGAGGTCGGGTGTGAAAGTCGATCTGCAATCTACTTCCGCGATCGAGATTCCGGAAGAATTCCAACTGAAGTTGGACGAGAGCTCGGATTTGAAGGAGGCGTTCGAATCGCTGACTCCGGGGCGGCAAAGAGGGTATTGTCTGTTCTTTTCCTCTGCCAAGCAGTCGAAAACCAAAGAGGCGAGGATCGAAAAATATATTCCTAGAATCCTCGACGGGAAGGGAATCAATGATTGCGACTGCGGTCTCTCGAAAAGGTGGCCACTTTGCGATGGCACGCATAAGACAATTGCAGGATAACTTTTTGCATCTGGACCTAGTGAAAGTTGATCGTGGTTTTCGCTTGCACGTATCGAGGAGCGTGGGTGTGGTTCCGCCTCAGATTTTAGTGAATTTTCCATGAACCACGAGCTGCTGATACTCATTTCCGAAGCCATCGCCGTATATTTTCTGGTGCTGTTTTCGCATTCAATGCGAACTAGGATCGGGCTCGCTCCATACTATGCGCTGATCGGCAGCCTCACAGCTGTGATGGTGTGGACGACTGATGCCGGGGTGAGCGTTCAGTTCGCCGGGATGTCTCTGTGGGTAGGATCCACGGTGTTTTTTACCGCGCTTTTGCTAGGTGTTTTCGTTGTTTATGTTTTCGATGGGCCGAGGGCGACCCGGATTGCGATTTCCACAATCATCGGGGTTTCAATCATGGTTCCCGTGCTGACGATGGTACTGCAATGGCAGATCCGGCTTTCAGGTGCGGAGGAGGTGAATTATTTCCCGCCGCAGAGTCTGCGGATCTATTCGGCATCGATCGGAGCGGCGTTCGCGGATCTGATTTTCCTGGCAGTTGCCTGGGAGGTGTTTGGTCAGGATCGATTCAAGGTAAGGCTCATGGGGCGCTCTTTCCTGACACTTTTAGGTGTGCTCTGGCTGGACGTCATTCTGTTCTCTACTGGCGCATTTTATGGAAGTGAGGACTGGCTTTCGATTATGACCGGCACGTTGACCAGCCGGTTTGTCATCAGCCTGTTCGCTTTCCCGTTCCTGTATATTTACCTCAGATGGCAGAATGGAAAGAAGGGTGTGGAAATTGAGAATCGGCCAGCGTTGGCGATTTTGAGGGAATTCTCCGAGGTGAAGCTGGAGTTGAGTTTGGCCCAGCAGGAGATTGAGAGGAGGAAGAAGGCGGAACGTGAGAAGGAGTCTCTAATCGTTTCACTTAAAACCGCGATGGATGAAGTGAAGGTATTGAGAGGGATTTTGCCGACCTGCTCGTATTGCAAAAATATCCGCGATGAAGGAGGTGAGTGGCATCAACTGGAGAGTTACATCCAGAAAAACAGCGAGGCACATTTCAGCCATGGAATCTGTGAAACCTGCTCTGAAAAACATTTTCCGGAGTTCTCCGAGTCTTTGAACGATGGGGTGAGATGACATGATCTTAGCAGCTTATTAAGCTGTTTTTCTCAGGGAAAAGCTGGAGTAGGGCGAGCCCTAGAAGCTCGGAATGGAAAAATTTGGTGACGTTCTTGTTTCCATTTCAGTGCATAAGGTCTATTCAGGAATCACATGACTTCTGATTTTTTGGTGATTGGGGCTGGAATAGCCGGCCTTACTTTTGCGCTTAGAGCAGCAAAGCACGGGAAGGTCACTGTGTTGACGAAAGGGAAGGCGGGGGAATCGAACACGGCATGGGCCCAGGGAGGCATATCATCTGTCTTGAGAGAGGGAGAGCGCGAGGAAGGGGATTCCGTGGAAAGCCACGTAGCGGACACGCTGGATGCGGGGGCCGGGCTTTGCGATGAAGCGGTGGTGCGCCGAATTGTCGAAGGCGGGGATGAGACAATAGATGATCTTTTGGGCTACGGGGTGGAATTCGATAAGGAGGGCGACCGTTTTCTACTGGGTAAGGAGGGAGGGCATTCCCATAGGCGTATCCTTCATTCCCGTGATACGACCGGGCGTGCGATTGTGACATCAATGCTCAAGGCAGTGGAAGAGGAGCCCAATATTACTCTGCTGGAGGATCATTTTGTGATCGATCTTATCACTTCAGCTAAGCTGGATGTGGTCTCGGACGATCGGATTCTGGGAGCCTACGTCCTCTCCAAGGAAACGGGAGAGGTTCATATTTTTTGCTCGGACCGTGTTGTTCTTGCCGCAGGTGGTTGTGGAAAGGTTTACCTCTACACTACGAATCCTGACTCCGCTACGGGAGATGGCGTAGCACTAGGCTTCCGCGCGGGTGCAATCATGGCGAACATGGAGTTTATCCAGTTCCACCCGACGTGCTTCTACAACCCTGCGGCGACAGGTCCAGAGGCGAGATCGTTTCTAGTGAGTGAGGCGGTGAGGGGTGAGGGAGGAATTCTAAGGAACGAAAAGGGAGAGGATTTTACGAAGACGATTGACCCGAGAGGATCGCTGGCACCGCGGGATATCGTGGCCAGAGCGATTGACCAGGAAATCAAGCGGACCGGTGCTGCGTGCGTTTATCTGGATGTAACACATAAGCCGAAGGGCTTTATGAAAGAACATTTCCCGCACATTTATGAGACGGTTAGAAAGTTTGGGATCGACTGTGAAAACGAGATGATTCCGGTTGTTCCAGCGGCACATTACCAATGTGGAGGCATCAAAACGGACGTCCACGGGAAGACGACAATTCGAGGACTTTATGCAGTGGGTGAGGTTGCTTGCACCGGTTTGCATGGTGCGAACCGGTTGGCTTCCAACTCACTTCTAGAGGGCAATGTGGTGGGCAGGCTGGCGCTGGAGGAAATGATGCGCCTGTATCCTCCAGGGAAGGATGTAATTGCTCCGCCGCCGATTCCCGAGTGGCAATATGGTGATGTTGCGGAGCCGGATGAACTTGTGGTGATCTATCACAACTGGGATGAAATCCGCCGTTTGATGTGGGATTACGTTTCGATCGTCAGAACGGATAATCGACTGAGAAGGGCAGCTGCCCGGCTGCGGAACCTGAAGAAAGAGGTGCGCGAGTTCTACTGGGGACACCGGGTGAATTCCGACATTCTTGAGCTTAGAAATCTAGTTTCCGTGGCTGGTTTGATTGTCGAGTGCGCGCTACGCCGCCGCGAATCCAGAGGGCTTCATTATACTCTGGATTACCCGGAAACGAGCGATCGTTTCCTCAAGGACACTACCTTGCGGAAATTTTAGCTTAGCGGGGGATTTTCCCGCTGTGCTGGTTTGCTCAGGAAGCGAGATCCGGCTTCAGAGCGGGGATGTTCAAGTGCTCCGGGCCTAGCTCCAAGCCGTCCATTGAACGGAGATCCGTTTCAATGGCCTCAAGGACATCAAGCTCCGGGCGGAAGTCTGCCGCGTGGTATGATGAGCGAACAAGTGGGCCTGAGGCACAGTGGCGGAAGCCTTTATCAAGGGCGATCTGCTTGTATTCCTCGAATTGCTCCGGGGTGATGTATTCCACCACCGGAAGGTGTTTCGGGGTCGGACGTAGATACTGGCCCAGGGTGAGGACTGTCACGTCGTGCGCGAGGAGATCGTCCATTGCCTGGAGCACTTCTTCCTTACGCTCTCCGAGTCCAAGCATGAGGCCGGATTTGGTGGCGACGTGGCCGTTGACCATTTGCTTGGCTTTTTTCAGCACGGTGAGTGAACGCTGATACTTCGCGCGGGAGCGGACAAGTGGGGTGAGTCTCTCGACGGTTTCCAGGTTGTGGTTGAAGATATGCGGGCGGGCGTCCATGACGAGCTGAAGTGCCCAATCGCGGTCGTTGAAGTCCGGAACCAGAACTTCGATGATGATTCCCGGATTTACTTCACGGACGGCACGGATGGTCTCACGGAAATGTTCCGCGCCGCCGTCCTTGAGGTCGTCACGAGCCACGGCGGTAATGACGATGTGTTTGAGGTTCATGCGTGAGGTGGCCTCAGCGATACGGGCTGGCTCATCGGACTCAAGCGCGTCGGGCTTGGCAGTTTTGACTGCGCAGAAACCACAGGCGCGGGTGCACTTGTCACCAGCGATCATGAAGGTTGCGGTGCCCTGGCCCCAGCATTCCCAACGGTTCGGGCACTGTGCTTCTTCGCACACAGTGACCAGCTTGAGATCGGTAATGAGCGACTTGGTGGACCAGAAGGCTGGATTGTTCGGTAGACGCACTTTGATCCAGTCGGGTTTTTTTTCCCGGTGGAGTGTTGGGTCCATTTTCATTTTCGGTCCGCAGGCTGACATATCTGGATACTAAATTTTAAACGCTAAACTTCAAGAAGGACTTGGGTGTGGGGTGGTGGCGCTGGTTTTTCAATCACCGAATTTACAGATGATGATGGATTGGGTTGGTTTTGAGAATTTGGGGTTTGTGGTTTGTTTTACGTCAGAGGAGTATTCGGGCAGTGAAAGAAGCAGCGTTGGGATTTTTTGATTCGGGTGTGGGAGGGTTGACGGTTGTCAGGGCGGTGCAGGAGCTTTTGCCCGGCGAGGATTTGATTTATTTGGGGGATACAGCGCGTCTGCCATATGGCTCGAAGAGTCCCGAGACTATCCGGCAGTTTGCGGATGAGGATGTTGGCTTTCTACTTTCAAAGGGGGTGAAGGCTATCGTGGTGGCATGTAATACTGCTACGGCTCATGCGCTCCCGATGCTGCAGAGCAAATACAAGGTGCCGATCATGGGCGTGATTGTCCCGGGAGTTGAGGCTGCCTTGGCTGATCCCGAGGCAGAGAGAATAGGGATTATTGCGACGCGGGGGACAATTGGATCACATGTTTATCAGCATGCCTTGGCCACTAGGCGTACGGGCTTGATGATATACGGAGCGGCTACCCCGTTGCTGGTTCCATTGATCGAGGAAAATTGGATTTCCGAGGAGGTGACAAAGGAAGTGCTTCGCAAATATCTGCAGCCACTGATTGATAAGGGAATCGATACGTTGATGCTGGGCTGCACCCACTATCCGCTCCTTGTTCCGGTTTTGCAGGAGGTGCTCTCGGATGATGTGCGGCTGGTGAATTCTGCCACCACATGTGCGGAGCACTTGAAACGGATGCTCGAGGAGATGGATCTGTTGATTTCGGCGAAATCCGAGGGGTCTCTGGAAATTTATCTGACCGATCTTTCGGAGCAGTTCGAGGAACTCGCGAAGAGATTTCTGAGCCAGCCGCCGGGTAGGATACGTAGGGCGGTTCTGGGCGCAGTCTGAGGAACAAAAAAGCCCCGGCTACGGTGTGTAGCAAGGGCTTGGAAGCTTGGGGTGGATTAATTCAACCGAGGAGGGATTTCCCCGTCATTTGCTCGGGTTGATCAAGTCGGAGCATTTCCAATAGTGTAGGAGAGACATCCGCGAGAATGCCGTCGTGCATGGTCTTCGAGGAGGCATCGTCCGCTACGTAGATGATTTCCACGAGGTTGGTGGTGTGGGCGGTATTGGGTGAGCCGTCCGCGTTTTTCATGAACTCACAGTTTCCGTGATCGGCAGTGATGAGAAGTTTCCCACCGAGGCGGAGGGTTTGTTCGGTAATGGCCTGGACGGAGGCATCGATGGTTTCAACTGCCTTAATGGCTGCATCGACGACTCCGGTGTGGCCGACCATGTCGGGATTTGCGAAGTTGAGGATGACGAGATCGTAGTTTTTGAGGTTCTCAAGGACTGTGGCGGTAACTTCCTCCGCGGACATCTGCGGCTTGAAATCATAGGTCGGGACATCCTTTGGCGATGGGATGATGAAGCGTTTTTCACCGTCGTTTTCTTTTTCTACGCCGCCGTTGAAGAAGTATGTGACGTGTGGGTATTTCTCGGTTTCCGCGATACGCATCTGCTTCATGCCTGCTGCTGCGACGGTTTCTCCGAGGGTCATTTCGAGGGTCTGCGGGGTGAAAATCGCAGGGCAAACGTAGTCTTTTCCGTAGTCGGTAAGGGTCACGAAGTGGACGTCCGGGACTTGGCCGCGATCGAATCCATCGAAATCCTTGCTGAGGAATGCTTCCGTGAGTTCTCTGGCACGGTCTGCGCGGAAGTTAAAGAAGATGACTACGTCGCCATCGTGGATACGTTGTGTATCAGGCTCGGTGAATACCATGGCAGGCATGAATTCATCGGTTTTACTCTGAAGATCGTAGGTTTCCGCGATGGCCTCGGAGGCGAGGATATCTTTTTGTGCGCCAATGCCGTGGACGATGGCGTCCCAGGCGAGTTTCACGCGCTCCCAGCGCTTGTCGCGATCCATTGCGAAGTAGCGCCCAACAACTGTTGCAATGTGTGCGCCTGCCTTTGCCGTCTCGTCCTCGACTTTGGAGATAAATGCGGCTCCTCCGGTTGGTGAGGTATCGCGGCCATCGGTGATGGCGTGGATGAAGATATCTTTTACTCCGGATTCCGAAGCTAGCTTGGTAAGTGCGATGAGCTGGTCCTGATGGGAGTGGACTCCGCCATCCGATACGAGGCCGATGAAGTGGAGTCTGCCGTTTTTCGCTTTTTCAATGGCGGTTTTGAAGATCTCGTTATCGCTGATTGTGTTTTCCGCGATGGCTTTGTTGATGCGGGTGAAATCCTGGTAGACGATGCGTCCCGCACCGAGATTCAGATGGCCTACTTCGGAGTTCCCCATCTGGCCTTCAGGCAGACCTACATCCATGCCGGAGGCGGAAAGGTAGCTGTGTGGATAGCCGGAGAGGACTTCGTCGGTGAAGGGGGTATTCGCGAGGAGGACGGCGTTTCCGTCTTTTTCGGCGGTTTCCTTGCCGCCGGGGTTGGTTCCCCAGCCGTCGCGAATGATAAGTACTACTGGTTTCTTGGCCATGTGTTTCGGGGTAAAGTGAAGTTGTTAGACCGTCAATGTTGTTTCCATGACGGTTTGGATAGGAAATAGTGCCGCACTTTTCATGCCAGCCGGGATTGGTCCACTGACATGGGGAAATCCGTGATCTGGCGGAGTGTGATGTTATAGAGTTTCGCGATTTCCGGGGCGTCGGAGGCGCGGTAAATTTCCTGGAAATAGATTTCCTTGATGCCGTATGCGCATAGCGTCTGCATGCAGGCTGTGCAGGGCATGGTGGTGGTGGCTACGATTTTGGCTTCGCCACGTTTGAATAGGGAGCAGAGGTTGATTTCTGCATGAAGCATGAATTTCTGGCGTCCTTCACGATCTGCCCAAAAATCCGAGGGGGCGTTGAAGCCGGGGGCCAAGCCGTTGTAGGCGGTGGCGATGACGCGGTTATCGTGATCGAGTGCTGCGGCTCCAACCTTACGGTAGGGGTCTTCGGAGCGGAGTGATGCGACATGAGCGAGCGCCATGGCGTATTGTGGAATGCTCAGGCGGTTTTCGGACACGGTGGGAGCTTCAAATTTCGAGTGTAAAAACTCAAGGATGAATGCGGTCCGGGTTTGCGTAAAAATATGGGAGGGACTAGACGATGGCTGTGACGGTAAATGGAAGAGGGTTGCTGGCGGCGGTGCTGGCTTTTGGTCTTTGGGGTGTGCTGCCGATTTATTGGAAGCATCTGGAGGGTATGAGCCCGGTTTCAATTGTTGCACAGAGGACGATCTGGACGTGTTTGGTGGTATGGCCGTTGTTGCTATGGAGAGGGCGTGGATTCGTTTTCGATAAAGGAATCATCGGGTGGCACATGGTTTCCGGGCTACTGATCGGGGGGAACTGGGTGCTGTATGTATGGGCTACGCTGAATGACAGGATGCTGGAAGGGGCACTGGGTTATTACATAAATCCGTTTTTCAATATGCTGTTTGGCGCGCTGTGGTTCGGCGAGAAGCAGAACCGGCTACAGTTGGTGGCGATTCTGACTGCCTTCGGCGGTGTGCTTTTGCAGATGCCGGGAGTTGGTCATTTTCCGTGGGTGGGGCTGACTCTGGGGATCACCTTTTCGATGTATGCGGTGGTGAAGAAACAAGCAAAGCTGGGCGCGCTGGAAGGGCTTACCGTAGAATCGAGTCTGCTGGTGCCGCTGGCCCTGGGATGGCTGATCTGGCAGAGTGGCAGTTTCTCCGAGGCATTCGGAGGGAGCGTCTCAAATGGCCTGCTTCTGGCGGGGACCGGAGTGGCTACCGCCACACCATTGTTGCTCTTCGCGTTCGCCAGCCAGCGGATACGTCTGGGGACATTGGGGATGCTCCAATTCATTGGGCCTACCTTGCAGTTTTTTATCGGGTGGCGGATGTATGGCGAGCCGATGACCTCTCTGAGGCTGATGTCGTTCGGGCTGATCTGGTTGGCAATCGGGCTTTACGCCGCAGATGGCATTTTACGAAGGAGAAATGAGAGGAACGTGGGGCTTGCGGACGGGGCGGGAGGTGGTTAGGAATTTCAGCATGTTGGAAGAGATTCGTGGGTTGCTGATTTTACAGGATAGGGACAGGCGTTTGATGTCCCTGAAAAAAGAGTTGGATAAGCTGCCGCAGGATGAGGCCCGGGCCAGGCAGAAGCTGGCAGGTGATACAGCGGTTTTGCAGAAGGTCCACGACGAACTGAAGGCGGTGGAATTAAGAGTGAAAAAAATCGAGATGGATGCGGAAACGCGCCGGAACACGATCAAACGCCTCCAGACCCAACAGTTTGAGACTAAAAAGAACGACGAGTATAATGCGCTCGGGCATGAAATCACACGCTACGAGAAGGAGGTGGATGACTATGAAACGAAAGAGCTGGAAGCAATGGAGGAGGTGGATTCCTACCGAGTAAAGCAGAAGGCCGCCGAGGAGCAGTTGGCAAAAACCCAGACTGTGGTGGATGACGACCTGATCACGATCAAAGAGCGCCACACACAGCTGAAGGCAAAACTCGAAGAAGTGCAGGCTGAACGGGATGTCTTGGTGAAAGAGGTTTCCGAAGATTATCTGCCGATTTACGGGAAGCTGATGAAATCAAAGGACGGAATGGCGATCGCCACGCTGAAAGCGGGGCAGTGCACCGGATGTCATGTGAAAGTCATAGCTGCCACTGCAATTGCGGTGCAGAGGGGACTGGAAGTGACCCAGTGTGATAATTGCGGAAGAATTCTGGCAATAGAAGAGTGATGGCTGGTGGGCTGGAAACGGAGGTTCTAAAGGCTGTTTCCCGCTCGTTTTATCTGAGCCTGAAGTTTTTGCCGCAGCCTATGAGGCGGCCGGCGAGCATTGCGTATTTATTGGCCCGTGCCAGTGATACGATAGCGGATACAGTGGGTGTCCCGGTGGAGGATAGGCTGAAATTTCTGACCGATTTTGAGAAAGAAATTGAGCTTGGCGTTGAGGGTGTGGCCTGGCCGGAGAGTTTTTTCTCTAAAATCGAAGATTCGGGAGAGCGGGAATTGCTGCGCCGGCATGGAGAGGTGCTGAATGCGCTGCGCACGCTTCCTGTCGCCGAGCAGGATTTGGTTAGGGAGGTTCTGGCGATTATAGTAGATGGCCAAAGGGGAGATCTGAAGGTTTTCGGTGAAGACGGTGTTCGGGGAGCGGTGGTTTCGCTGAAAAACGGAGATGAACTAGAGGGGTATTGCTGGAAGGTGGCTGGCTGTGTGGGCGTATTCTGGACAAAGCTTGGATACGAGACTCTGGGACGGAAATTTTCCGATGAGGAACCGCAGGTATTGCTGGAGTCTGCCGCAAGGTATGGGAGGGGACTCCAGTTGGTGAATATTTTACGCGATTTGGCCGAAGATCTGGACGACGGGAGATGCTATTTACCGGTAAGCGATAGCCGGGATGAAGCGGCGCTGATGAAGGAGTTCGAGAAGTGGCGGGAGATTGCGATGGGATATGTCCAGTGCGGGCGCGGGTATGCGAAGTATTTGAAGATGAGGAGGTTGCGGATGGCCAGCAGTTTACCGGCGCTGATCGCAGAGGATACTTTGGGGATACTCAAGGGGGCTTCGCTGACGAGACTGAGAGAAGGAGTGAAGGTGCCACGGAGTAGGGTTTACTCCCACCTGCTTACTGCCTTTTTTTCAGGATAAAGAAGTTTCTTACCGGGCGATTGAGGAAGCCGCGACGGTTGATTGGGCCTCCTGGAATACCGGAGGATACGTAAAGGTCGGTTGAGCGTCCTCCATCGAGATTCAGCGCGGTTTTCACTTTCCAGGATGCGGGAGAAGCGGACGACAATGCATCTCCCAAGGCCGATAGCGTGCATGAGGAGGTTTTTCCAATCCACCAACGGGTTGAGCCATCGGTGAGGAGGATCGAGCGGACTGCGGATTTCTCTGAGCTCAGGCCGCCGATTCTTCTATTGTTTTCAACGAGGAGTGGCCCTGCCTGGAGAAGCTCACGTGAACTGGAGACGGCGGATCGTGAGGTGCGTCGGCTGATTTCCGGAAAGCCGGAACTGGATTCATGGTATACTCCGGTGCCTAGCGACGATGCGGAGTTCCAGGCACCGGAAGTGTTTCCCGAGGATATCACGAGGCCCAGGGGTGCGCCCTCGGGGGTGAAAAATCCTGCATTGATTGCTACGAGTGAGCTAGTTGCGGAGGCTACATCCTGTGATGTTGCATAGCGGCTGCCCGGGCCATCCGGTTGGTCTACGACGGAGAGCTTGTAGGTGCGGGAGTCGAATATAACCCCCTCGAATTGGATGCCGGAAATGGTTTTCCGTGAAAGGCTTGCCGATGTCAGAGTGGGAAGATTTTTCGGGGATATGGTTGGTGGCCTAGTGTCGCTGAGGGTCTGGGGAGCCGGATCGGTAGTAGGAAGCAGTTTGGCGACTGGTGCTTCCACATTATACTGGTTGGCGCGAGTCGATGAAACTGGCGCGGACGGCTGGCAGCTGATAAGGAGGCATGTGGCTGAAAGTGCCGCTAGAAGTGATCGCATGCGGGTAAGTGAATCCTGCATTTTGGCGCCTGACAAGGTCGCGGGTTGCGGATGGAAGGATGGGGTGCGAGGATGGAGATATGACAGGTTTGAGCCTCCCGAGAAAATGCGGCGTGATGTTGCTGCCAGATTGCACGCTGTTTCCGCATGGCGGGTTGCCATTGTTTATCTACGAACAGCGCTACCGGAAGATGCTGGATGATGCTCTTCAGGGTGACTGCATATTCGCGATTGCCAGAGATATGCAGGAGGGTCCGGGTGAAGAGGAAAAGGCATCCAGGGTGGGGACAGCAGGATTGGTGCGTGCATCGAAAGAGGGGGAGGATGGAACGTCCCATCTACTGCTACATGGCGTGATTCGGGTGAAGTTTTCCGAATGGCTGGATGACGAAGCATACCCGTGTGCGGTGATCGAACCGCTGCCTTGTGTGCCGCTGGAAGCGGGTCAGGCACAGGCGGCGATGAAAACGCTGCGCGGTTCCGTGGAGGATGCGGTTGCGCACATGGATCAGGAGATCAAGGCAAGTGTAATGATTTTGCTGGAGCAGGCGGATGAGCCGGGACTGATGTCCGATCTAGTGGCGCAACAATTCGTCCGCGATCCGGATCTGAGACAGGAGCTTCTGGAGATGGATAGCGTGGGAGAAAGAGTGGGGAGGCTATGTGAATTTTTTCAGAAAGAGTTCGATCCGGGCTGAAATGATGCACGGAGTTTGATTTTTCGGTATTGCTAGAAACTACCTTGGAGGGCTAGCTTGGAGGCAGAATGATTTTGGGAGCGTGGGAGGCGACAGGATTGGTAGAGAATGGAGGTCCATTGGTATGGGTCCTGCTCGCGTTGGGCTTTTTTGGAGCGGTATGCATCGTAGAGCGTTTGTTCTATTTCCATCGGGCTAGGATCAATGTGAGCTCGCTGCTCGTGGGGCTGGGTCTGCATGTGAAACGCCGTGCCTTTGCCGAAGCTTTACATGAGGCGGCGAGGGCTCCTGGTCCAGTTGGGCGGGTGGCACATGCCGGTCTTTTGCGCTACTATCTTGATAGGCGCGACTTGAGCGATGTCGTGAGAGAGGCGGGACAGTTGGAGGTTCCAAGGATCGAGAAGAATATTCGTGCGATTTTGGCTGTAGCGCTACTGGCGCCACTTGTGGGGATGCTTGGCACCATGTTGGGAATGGTTGATGCCTTTCAACGGGTCACCGAACAGGGCGGGATTTCCGGTCCGGGAGAGCTTTCGTCAGGTGTGCTTACCGCATTGGTGACATCGGTCATCGGCCTGACGGTTGCTGTGCCGATGTATATTTTCTATCTCTATTTCCTGAGCAGGGCAAAAAGGCTGATAAGCCGTATCGAGAGAGCGGGAATAGAGGTGGTGCACATGATTGCGGATGCACGAGAGGAAGAGGAATACGCTCCATTCAGGGGGGAAGTGGTTCTCGGTAAAAAACGCGGAGGCCGCGGAAAGCGTGAACCTAAGCCAACCGGCGAAGAATGAAGCTGGAGACAACACTCTCCGAGCGACCGGGGTTCCTGCATGTTTTACCTCTGTTCGATCTATTTGCTCTGGTGACAATGCTGCTACTGATGGGGCCGATGTTTTTGAGCCAAAGCGGTGTAACGGTTGAGCTGCCTGCGTCACAGTTTCAGCTACAGCGATTCAGGGAGTCGATCGTGGTGACCGTGGGACCTGGCAGCCCGGAGCCAAGAATTCATCTGGGCCGTCAATCGGTGAGCGTTCAAGAACTTCAGGAGAAGCTGGAATTACTGAAGGACGACGAAAATATGAGCCGGGCAATTGTTTTGCTGAAAACAGATGCGGGGGTGCAGGTGGGAACCGAGCGGATGGTTTCCGAGATGATCATGAATACAGGTTTCAAGCTCGCTCTTGTGGGCACATCACGCGTGGGCGAGGATGTTGGGGACTCGGAGGCTGAGCCAGACGAATGATCAAAGACGATCTAATATTTGATTGGGATACGAAGGACTTTCACAGGGGGAGAAAGATTGCTTCGCTCGCAGTTGCTTTGCTCCTGTTTGTCGTATGTTTCGCTGCTTTGCAGGTCACTCTTCCGGTAGGGCCGGAAAGGGTGACTAAAACTGCCTCGATGATTGAAATTCCGAACAATGATTTCGGGAAAATATGGAAAATGCGGGCGGAAGAGGAGGGTCCGTTTCCCGGAGGTTCTGATATGGAGGACCGGGATATAGTGTCGGAAATGTTGGAAAGCGCACTTAGCGATGCGGACACCGGCTGGGGGAGCTATCAGTTAAAGCCACGGGAGTTGGAAGATGGGAAGGAGGTGCATCGTGAAAGCTATGCACGGAAGGGGACTCGCTTTTTCCCTGAGCGAATTGGACAAGGGGATAGCAGTGACAGAGGTAAAATCAAGGCTGCCCAGTATACAAAAGTGCCTGTGCTGACTCCGTTCAACGTGGAAAGCGAGGGATGGATGCCGTCCGAGCTCCCGGAATACAATTACCCTGTTTCAGGCACTACAAATTTTTCGCTGTGGCGATTTATGCTTGGTGTCCGCGCCGATGGCTCAGTCGAGCATTGTATTGCGTTGGGAGGAGAGGATCAGGAAGTCGTGGCGGATACGGTAGCCTGGTTCCGTAGAGTGAAATTCGCTCCTTCAGAGGACGTGGAGCGGTGGATTGGGCTGAGCCTGGAGTTTGAAAATATGCCGAAAGATGGAAATTAGTCTAAATGGAGTAGTGACACTGGTGATTTGCGCGAGCCTTCTTTTTGCTGGCCTGGCGACGGTCATTTCCCGTGTTCTGCAGATCTCCGCGGAAAAACGAATTCAGAGGCTCCGTGTTACCTGCCGCCTGTGTGGGACGATTTTCCTCTCTGAACATGAGGCGACTTTGGTTCACTGTCAGCATTGCGATAAGCTTAACCTACATAGGAAGAACGGATCATTGGGCTAAGTTTTTTAGAAAATATGTAGTGTCAAATATCCGATGGCGGTGTTGTAGTAGAAGAAACCCATGCAAGCTACATTTCTGCCTCCAAACCACGACGTATTCTGCGCGCCGATCACGGCCAATAGGGATCTCTCCGAGTGTCTGATCGCAAACACGCCGATGGTCGACCTGCTCTCTACGGAACTTATCACTGCCGGCTTCCAGCTGGTGGCGCCTCACGAAGCCACTCCACGAACGATTCGAATCCCAATCGATACGTGGCTGGAACTTGGCTCTATTCTGATGCTGGGAAGGAATGAGAAGAGCGCACGGCTTTGTGATTCCGATGGGGTATTGTTGGCTTGGAAAGGCTTCGATGATCCCGATGAATGTGAGGAAGAGATTCGGACCGAGGCAGGTTGTTTCCCCGTCGTTTATCCATGGGATCTCCTGAAGATGAACGAGGAAGTGGTAGCCCTGATGGATGAAACTACCCTGATCGGGGAAGTTAGTCCTCTTGCTACAATCTCAGGCAACGTACGTCTGGGGCGTGGTGCTAAGATTTTGCCTGGAAGCGTAGTGGAGGGCCCGGTCGTCATCGGAGCTAATACAGTGATCGGGCCGAGCGCCTTGATTCGCGGCGCAACAAGCATTGGTGCCGATTGCTATATCGGCCATGGAGCAGAAGTGAAAAACTCGATTATCTATCCAAACACCTATATTTCAAGGCATTGCTACGTCGGAGATTCTATTGTCGGCTCACATGTTACCCTTGGCGCCGGGACGAGGACAGAAAACCATCGTCACGATGGAAAAACCCACTTTTCCATGGTGCGGAACAAAGCGATTGATACCGGACGGCAGAAATTCGGTGCTGTTATCGGAGATGGTGTCAGGACAGGAGTGAATACCTCGCTGGAAGCTGGTGTTAAAATCGGCATCGGAGGTACGACGAAGCCGGGTAGTTACATCGAGGCTGATATGCTGTGACTAAAATGTCACATTCCGCAGGTCCTCCCTTACCATTTAGTGCCTTACAACACCGGAGATGCAAAAAGTCCTAGTCGTCGAAGACGAAGTAGATATAGCCGATCTAATCATGTTCAACCTGCAACGGGCAGGTTACGAGGTATTGAAAGCCCATGACGGGATCGCCGGTACCGAGATGGCCCTAACAAAGCGCCCCGATCTGGTAGTGCTCGATCTGATGCTTCCCGGCCGTGACGGTTACTCAGTCTTTCGTGAAATCCGCAGGGATTCCAGAACATCGAATATTCCTGTGATCATGCTTACCGCACGTGCCCAGACCGAAGACCGGATTCAGGGACTTGAGGCAGGTGCGGACGATTATTTGACGAAACCTTTTAGCCCGAAGGAGCTTGTTCTGAGGGTAAATGCGATCCTGAAGAGGGTCGACTCCAGCCCCGGGCTGGTCGAATACGAATTCGGGCCATTTCGGTTTGATAAGAACTCGGTGAAATTTTATCTCGAGAATGAGCCTACAGATCTTACTGCCACGGAATTCAAACTCCTGCTGTATCTATGTGAGCGATCAGGCAAGGCCCAAGATAGGAATGAGCTACTTCGGGTGGTCTGGGGCTATAGTGATGAAGTTCATAGCCGTACCCTCGACACGCACATGAAACGCCTTCGCCAAAAGTTGGGAGATCATGGCACATTGATTGAAACCGTTCGCGGTGTTGGCTATCAAGTGGTCGCTCCGGCTCCTTAGATACCATATGTTTGAGAAAGTAATTATTGCAGTCGCTGCTCTTGGAATACTGTACCTGCTGTTTCAGATTCTGCTGTTGCGGAAATCTCGCAAGGAATTTGAATCGCAGGTCAAAGCTTGGAAGCTCCGTCTGGAGTTGGACCTTGATCAGGCGAAAGCAGAGCGTGATCGTCTTCTGGATGCTCTGGGCGATGCATTCCTATTGATTGACGCACAGGGTGACATCCGTTTTGCCAATTCTGCGGCAAGGAATCTTTTCATGGGGCGTTCGCTCATCGGACGTCCCGTGCAGGAGGCATTTCTGGATACGAGGCTTGCAGAGGCGCTGCTACGCTGCCTGGAAACGGGTGAACCAGTACAATCCCGGGTTATTTTACCGCAGCAAACTTCGCCGCTTGGCGATCTCGAAACCCGTGGAAGCAACGCGTGGGTTATCGATGCGGCTCCGCTTTCAGATACTCCCACAGGAAACCCCAACATGCGCGTTGTGATCCGAGATGTAACTTCAGAACACCAGCTGGAGCAAATCCGCAAAGATTTTGTAGCAAATGCCTCCCACGAGCTGCGCACCCCGCTTGCCATCATTAGTGGCTATCTGGAAAACCTGCTCGATGATAGCATGGTTGATGATCCGGAAATTGCGCGAAGGTTTCTCTCTGTAATGAGGAAGCATACCGATCGGATTTCCAGGATAGTGGAGGACATGCTGGTAATTTCCCGACTGGAATCGGGCGAGGCTTCAGCGGTGAATATCGAGCCCTTCAAGCTCGGCTCCTGCGTGCGCGATGTTCTGGAGAGGCTTGAATCGTTGATCCAAGGTCAGAAAGCTGTTGTGAACGTGTCTCTACATGACGAAAATTTTATTATCATGGGAGACCGGTTTTATTGGACTCAGGTCCTCTTTAATTTGGTGGAAAATGCTCTCAAGCAGAATCCCTACAAGGATCTGCACGTCGAGATCGGCTCCGAGGAAACGGAAAAATGGGTGCGTATCTGGGTAGCTGACAATGGGGTGGGAATTCCTAGCTCCGATCTTCCTCACATTTTCCGTCGGTTCTACCGCGTGGAAAAACACCACTCACAGCTTGAGATCAAAGGTACTGGCCTAGGGTTGTCCATCGTCAAAAGGGCAATCGAAGCCCATAATGGAACGATCACCGTCACTTCAACCCCCGGGCGCGAGACCAAATTCCTAATGACTCTTCCCAATGGAAGTGAGTAGGATCCTCCCATGAGGAAAATTGGAATTTTCGGAGGCTCTTTTGACCCGGTCCACGAGGGCCATCTTCATCTGGCAAAACTGGCACTCGATGCGGCCAACCTCCATGAAGTCTGGTTTCTACCGTGCCGGATTTCCCCACATAAGACAGCGAATCCCCCCAGCAGTGGAAAGGATCGCGTAAAATGGCTGGAAATCGCTCTTCAGAATATTCCTTGGGCGAAAATAGAACCCATCGAACTTGAAACCGAGGGGCCGTCGTATTCGTTCAAGACCATTCAGGAGCTAGCAGGAAAGCATCCCTTGTATGAATGGTTCTGGATCATGGGAGGAGATCAATGGTCTGCTTTGGATAGATGGAAGAATCCTGAGATCATCGGTAATCACGCGTCATTCATCGTACTTGCCCGGGATGGGCAAGAGGTTGAAGCGAGGGAGGAATATAACTACGTGGTGGTCAATGGAGAGCATCCCGCTTCGTCCTCAGCTATCCGACATGCATTGGAGGAGGGAGAGGCGGATATTCCGTATCTGAACCCCACAGTGCTATCTGAAATGAGGGGCGGTGAGGTCAAAGGTTCTGCTGGTGCTTGAAAGTCACCGAGCGCTAGTGAAAAAATTCACGAAATCCTCATTCCGGCTTTGCCCTCTTCCCCGAAACATCCATATTTGGCCCGCTACTTATGATTTCCTACACCAAGAAGCCCCACGACCGCGAGTATCGATTGATTTTCAAAAATATTGATCGCGAGGGTTGGGACCCATCCATCGAAACATACATGTCCGATGGTGGATATGATGATCTCAAGAAAGCCATCGCAATGGCTCCCAAGGATATCACGGAGGAAGTTAAGAAATCCGGATTGCGCGGTAGGGGAGGAGCTGGCTTCCCAACCGGGATCAAGTGGACATTCATCCCTCCAAATAACACTAAGCCTGTCTACCTCATCTGCAATGGCGACGAATCTGAGCCGGGAACCTTCAAAGACCGCTACATTCTTCACCAAGACCCGCATCAGTTGATCGAAGGTATGGTGATCTCCTGCTTTGCGACAGGTGCACACAAAGCCTACATCTACCTTCGGGAGGAATTTCCCGAAGCTGCCCTAATCGTTGAGAAAGCAATCGAAGACGCCCGGGCGAAAAATTTTGTGGGTGACAATGTGCTTGGATCCGGCTTTGACCTCGAAATTTACGTGCACCGTGGTGCTGGTGCATATATTTGTGGGGAGGAGACAGGTCTAATCGAGTCACTGGAAGGTAAGCGACCATATCCACGGATCAAACCTCCTTATTTTCCAGCAGCACTCGGTCTCTACATGTGCCCGACCATCGTTAATAACGTAGAGTCACTCTGTCACGTGAAGCACATTGTCCGCATGGGCGGTGAGGAATACTCAAAATTGGGTGTGGCTCGCAATACAGGTACCCGCATCCTCTGCGTCTCGGGTGATGTGAAGAAGCCAGGCTACTTTGAGGTGGAGGTAGGGAAGGTAACCATGCGGGAATTGATCTACGACATGTGTGGCGGCCCCAAGGACGGGCGGGAAATCAAAGCGGTAATTCCCGGAGGTTCTTCCTCGAAAATTCTTCGCGCTGAAGAGGTTTTCAAAATCAAGGGTCCTGATGGATCCGAGAAGGATCTTGCATTCTGGGACATCCCAATGGATTTCGATTCTCTTGCCGCCTGTGGGTCAATGGCCGGTTCCGGTGGTGTGATCGTCATCGATGACAGCCGGAAAATGTCATGGGTGTTGAACAACATCAATTCTTTCTACGCTCACGAGTCTTGTGGGCAGTGCACACCGTGCCGCGAGGGCTCCACTTGGATGAAGAAGATTTCGGATCGTCTGGTGGACGGAAAGGCTACCGCCAAGGACATCGAGACGCTTGAAAGCGTTGCGTATCAAATCGATGGCCGCACTATTTGTGCTTTCGGAGAAGCCTCATCCTGGCCTGTGGAAGCCATCATCGCAAAATTCCGTGATGAACTTTTGGAAGATACAGTCGAAGAGGATACCGAGAAACCGCTGAATCCCGAAGCGGTTGCCCAGCGTAAGTTCCTGGTCTCCCAATAAATAGGAAAAGCCGCGTCTCCAAGAGCGCGGCTTTGAAAGTTTAACGGCCTGTCGGAGGGAGAAATTTGCTTCGACGGGACGCGACTCGCGGAGTTTACCGCGATAGCCACTTGTGAGGATCAGCCCCCTGGAACGAGGACCAACTTGGAATACTGGTAGGAATTCTTCGCGACAAATTCATTCAACTCAGTGCCGGACATGTTGCGGTTCCGCATTTGTTCGATGCCGAAGTCGGAAAGCACAGAAAGTGAGACTTCCACAGCGGTAAGATTTCCGGATTGGAGGATCTCCTCGCTATCTGTTTCACCCGACAAGCCGGCGGGAATAGTCTCGGAGATGATTCCATTTCCAGTAATCTTGAAGGGGTCCTGATCGTAATTGTCGCTGGTGATCGGGATTTGAATCGAGCGGGTGGTGAATGATCCATCGCTCCCTGATGAGGGGATCTGCACATCCACATGAAAGGTGATGGTGAATTGATAGATGTTTTCACAGATGAAGTTCGCCGCGTTGGAGATTTCATTCCCAGTAATGGATGGGTCAGAATCCGCGTCCTCGGCTGCTTGAAAGAGATCGTCGCTGGAGGGAGTTGTGTAGACGGTGCCTAAGGTGCCTGAAGAGGTGCCTGATCCGAAAGTCTTGTCCGGATTGATCAGCTTTCGATAAAGAATGAAGGATTTGAATTTTTCGTCATCGCTTATCGGATCTTCGTAAGCCAGCTGATAAACGAGCGTGGAGACATCACCACCTTGGTCATCGGATTCTCCGATTTCTCCATTGTAGCGATCAGTCACCGAGGAAAAGAACACAAGATCGAGGCTGTTCGGACTAGTGGTGCCGTTGGGGCCATCACTTGGAGGGTTCGATTTTGCGTAGAGCCATTCGAAGTTATTGCCGCTGCGAATGACCAGCGATTCGAGGTCATTTGCGATGGTATCGACCATGGCTTCTCCCTGACGGGCGGCGCTAACTTCGACACGGTTTCTGTTGAAAGTTTCCAAGGCAAGGGAGGTGATGGAAACCAAGATGGTAACTATCACTGTAGTGATGGCCATGGCCACGAGGAGCTCGATGAGGGTAAAGCCTTGTTGGAATTTAGTAGATTGGGTTTTCACGATATATTGAAAAATTGGTTCAACGGCGGACTGCCATGTTTCTGCTGAAGACAGGCTTCTCGTTCTTCTCAAATAGTTCAGAGAAATCATCTCCTGTGAGATAAGCTTCTGCTTTGGTCGGGACGTTGTAGAAATCAGCCACAAATGCGATGGCCGCTTCCTCATACTCGCTTGAGCTAGAAGCTGCTCCGCCTCCACCGCTCGTTGAGGCGGACTGGATTGTTCCGGGTGTTCCTTCCACCAAACCACCGTCGGTGGTGTCGGAGATCAGTTGAGTCAATTTTACGTAGAAGATCTGGCCTTCAAGTGCGGCAAGATCTTCGGAAAAAAGATCGTCATCGAGTCTTCTGAGGATGGATTGCACCACGTAATCGACGCCTGGTTGGCCGGTGGCGTCGGGGACAGGTGTCAAAGTGCCATCTTCGTCCCTGGGATTTTCTGGATCACCTCGGTATTGGTAAATGAAGAGTGCGCTTCCGGGTGTGTTGCTTTCCTTGACCCAAGTAAATGCCTTGTCAAACCCTGTGGCCATATCGGTGGTGGGATCGGTACGCAGGGTGGTGAGTTCCTTTTCCAGGGTGCTGACCAGGCGACCGGCTTGTTGAATACTGATGGAGCGCCGGATACCTTGGGTCGCTGGGGCGAATACGGCGATGAATCCGGTGAGAAGTACGGCAAGCACGCCGATGGCGATCACCGTTTCCATAAGGGTGAAGCCCTCTCTCTCTTTTTTTAAAGATTGTCTAAATTGATTGATCATATCCTAGAAAGTATCAGAGTTGGAGTGGCTATCGAGTCCGTCCACCTGTTCCGGACTGCGATAGGATGATATTCTTCCGTTTCTCCAGATGACGAAGCCCGCGAAATCTTTTCCGCCGGAAGCTGTGGTCTTCGGTTCTTGACCAGGAGGTTTTACACCGGAACCGATTACAAAGTTGGTGCCTGGACTCGCGTAGATTCCTTCCGAATTGAATTCATAGTAGGTGTAGTTGGCGCTGTAATTTTCTATCGGCGAGCCCGCTTCATTTTTGGGAGTTATCGATTCGGTTCCGAATGCATCGCCCGATCCTTCCTGGGTTGAGTAGACCTGGCTGAAATAGGTTCCCTGAGGCATGGTGAAGCCACGGCTGGAAAGAATCCAGGAACCTGAGACAGGGTCTCCGTCATCATCGAGCTCCTGGTAGACGACGACCATTCGGCGAAGGTAGTTTTCTGATGAGGCATCGTCTATATCGATCATCACACGGGCATTCGTTTGTTTAGAAACGGCCAGAGTACGTGCTTCGTTGAAGAGCGATTCAGCTGTGGCGAGGGCGCTGGAAGTGCCTTTGCCTGCTGTAAGGTTCCCCAGGCCGATTGCACCGGCTGTCATGAGGACTGAAACAATGGCAATGACCACGAGAATCTCAACGAGAGTGAAGCCGTAGGCACGGCTCAGTTGAGATCGTCTTGTTTCCAAGGTAGATCTTAAGTTTTTCATGGGTTTTGGTGAGAAGTTGGGAACTTCGTTCAATTAAACTGGCGTGAAATTTCTGATTTCGCAAGAAATAATGTCAATACATCGCAGATACAACGATCACACGATTCGCCGAGCCGGTCACCCTTCTTTCAGATATTTTATCCGATAAAATCAGTTCTTTGTGAATCGTCCCTTTCGGGGTCCACTCATCCAGGCCCACGCGGATTTTACGATTTCGTTCACATCGCCTTGCTTGGCCGACCATCCGAGAACTTGCTTTGCAAGGGAAGGATCTGCAATCAATTCAGCAGGGTCACCCTCACGACGTGGGCCATAGGAAACAGGGACCGTTTTACCTGTCACTTCTTCCACTGCTGTAATGATTTCCTTCACTGAAATTCCTTTTCCTGTCCCGAGGTTACATTTCACGGAGTCTTTTCCTGAGATCAGATGATCGACAGCAAGCCCATGAGCGTTTGCAAGATCTTCGACGTGAATGTAGTCGCGAATGCACGTTCCGTCCGGGGTAGGGTAGTCGGTGCCGTAAACTTCAAGTTTATCAATTTCGCCGGTTACTGCCATGAATACACGCGGGATCAGGTGTGTTTCAGGATTATGGTCCTCTCCGATTTGGCCGTCAGCAGAGCAGCCGCTGGCATTGAAATAACGCAAACAGGCGGATTTCAGACCCCATGCGTGATCACAATCCGAAAGGATCGTTTCGACCATGAGTTTACTCTGACCATATGGATTGATCGGATTTTGCGGATTCGACTCGTCGATCGGTATGCTGGCTGGCTTTCCGTAGGTGGCGCAAGTGGATGAGAAAACAAAAGCTTTGCAGTCAAATTCCTGCATCACCTGGAGCAGGGCGACAGGTTCAGCGGTGTTGTTCCAGTAGTATTTCAATGGGTCTGTCACCGATTCACCCACATAGGCGAATGCTGCGAAGTGGATGACAGCTGCGAAGTTGTGCTTCTCGAACAGCGCGCGGACAAGCTCTCGGTCTCCAACGCTACCAATCACAAGTTCCACTGATTTATCGATAATTGCTTCTGGATGCCCGTATGCAAGATTGTCGAGGACTACGATATTTCTTCCTTGGGCTGCGAGCTGGCGCACGGTGTGTGAACCGATATAACCTGCGCCACCTGTAATTAGAATGGTTTGATTGGACATTGTCTGGTGTTAGCCAACCAGCATGCGCGCTACATGGCAAGTCCGCACAGGTTAAGAAGTGCCGGGGACTGATTTTTTCACAATAAAGCGTGAATAGGGAGGGACTGTTGGTAGTCTATAGGGAGTTATGAAAAAATTTCGCCAAGCATCTGTCGGGCTTGTGATTGGACTTGCACTAGGTGCGTTCAGCTCATGCGCATATGATCCATACTACTCCGGGTCGTCCTATTCCAGCTATGGAGATGGCTATGGTTACGGGAATTCAAGCTTTTCCACTACGACTTTTGTTGCCACCGGCAATTCCCGCTGGGGCTATGATCCTTACGCTGGTGCTTATTACGATTACAATCGCCGAGCTTACTACGATCCCTATCTGTATGGCTACTACCCGGTAGGCTACAGACCGCGGTATGTTTCAGGCGCTCCGCATCCGCATGGATGGAGCCGCGGGAGATCCTACTGCCCGCCGCCAAGCCGTGTCCGTGAATATAATCTCACCAACTATCGTGACAGAGGTTCACGCTACCAAGGGCTGGGACGTGACTGGTCACGCAATGTGAAACCAGATCACAATAATTCCCCGGGACGGAATCAATCCCATGACGATCGTTCACGGGACCAGCGTTCAAATTCGGATCGAGATAGATACGAACAGCAGCGTAAATCCAACGGTGGAGACCGCAACAATAACGGACAGCGCAACGATTCCAGAAATGTGCGAGATAGTGGAAACAGGGGGTCTTCAGGCTATGATCAAAATCGTTCTGTAAATTCCCAGAATAATCGCGGAAATCAAAACTCTGGCCCTCAGAGGCAGACCCAGCAGAAAAATGGTTCATCCCAGAGGCAAGCGACCCCTCAAAGGCAGGCATCACCTCAGAAACAAGCATCACCGCAAAGACAGGCCGCACCTCAGAAGCAGGCTCCACAGCGGAAGGAAGGGCCTAGTCAACCTAAACGGGCTAGCGGAACAAGGGCCGAGAGAAACGCTGAAGCTAACAGGATTTAGGCAAATTGCCTTTATGATCGGTTAGATCTACGAACTCACAACGTCCGCCTGTTTTAATCAGGCGGGCGTTTCTTGTTTCGGTATAGTTAGAAACCAGCGAAAAACCAAAGATAGTAATATCGCTGCCAGGCCGACGTGAAGCACCTGCACCCAGGAATATATATGGACCTGTGCCATAATCAGACCGAGGAACATTTGGGCAAATACTAATGCGATGACCGCATACTGGGTAGGTGTTGCTCCTTTCTCCTGATGCTTTCTGGAAATGTAGAATACAGCCAGAGTGATGAAGAAGATGGCCCACGAGAAACTGCGGTGGAATAGGTAGAGCCATGAGCCTTCCAATTCGACTATCCAGGTTTCCCTTGGTGCGAAATCATGAAATTTGGCAAGTTCGTCGGTCATCTCGCGTATTTGTGAACCCGAGATACCTTCGACGATTACGGTAAATAGCAACAGACTTACGAGCACCTTGGACGGCAGTAGGCGGGAGGTGGTAGCGACTTTATAGGGTTTGTCACAGCCAGCCCACACACAATAAACGAGGACGCAAATCAGTAACATCGCCAGCGCGAGGTGAGTTGTAAGGACGCCGGGGGAGAGTCCGCTGTAGACGACCCTTGCACCCATGATTGCATTCGCCAAAACCAAAAGAAGTGCGGCGAAGGACGACCAGAAAACTGCGGGGCGCCTCTTCCTTTGCCAGAAACTCGCGATGAATGTGGCTACGGAAAACAAGCCTACAGGAAGACTACAAAGCCTGTTCACAAACTCGGTCCAGACATGCTGTGGGTTGAATTCCTGGGCCAGCTTCTCAGGGGTGATTAATGCCGGGTCCCTGCCCATGCGTTCAGCTTTCTTTTTGAATTTCTCGATGGGAAGGTTGTCAAAGTTCACTTGATCCACATTAGTAGGGGGAATCAGTAGTCCCCAGCAGGTGGGCCAATCCGGACAACCCATACCAGCACCGGTGACGCGAACGATGGCGCCTACGAACATCAGGAATATAACAGAAACGAGTGCCGCCGTAGCCAGCTTTTGGTAGAGATTAAATTTCATCTAAAAATTTCTTGAGAGCAAAGTGAGTCGCTAATTTAGCTATCGCTCTATGTTCTTTCGACGGAGGTCTCTGTAACGACCTCGGCAGGTGGGGACGTCTTTGCCGGCGGGGTAACTTCCAAGAGTTTCTTCTCCGCCGATCCGGCCGGTTGCTCCGCTGAGATGGCAACTCCGATCCAGCGGAACTCATCGCTACTCTCGAGTATAACTTTCAGGACCATGGTCAAAGGCACAGCCAAGAGCATGCCGAGTGGTCCCCAGAGCCATCCCCAGAACACAACAGAGACGACTATTACCAAAGTTGAAATACCAAAGCGGCGGCCAACCAGCATGGGTTCCACAAAATTCCCCAGGAAATTATTGATAAGGAGATATCCACCCGCAACGAGGATTGAATTCGGAAGGCCTGCTACGAAAAGCGCAAGTATTGTAGGCGGAACACCGGCTACGATTGATCCAACCACAGGGATGAAATTGAAGAAAAACGCCAGAATTCCCCAGAGGACGAAGAAATCAAGTCCTGCAGCATAACAGAGAGTGCCCGCGAGAAGTCCGGTAACAAGGCTGACTGCTGTTTTGATTGCCAGGAAACGTTGGATATCCCGTGTTGCACTAAGCATTCGGGTAAGGTTCGGGCCGCGGGCAAGACTGATGGCTTCCAGTCGGCGCCCGAACATGCGGGACTCGCTGAGCATGAAAATTGTGATCACCAAGGTGATCAATGAAGTTCCTAGAAAGCCGACCACGCGGCCGAGAACTCCGGTGCCAAAGTCCCAGATCCTCTCGAAGCGGATATTCTGAAGGTTGCTCAGATTGTTGTTTACCGCTTCGTTGATCTTTTCCTTGGCGTCCTTTACTCCGTATTCGTTGAGTTTGATGGCCAATGACTCCGATCCATCCCGGATCTGCGTGGAGACTTCCGCCGCATAGCGACTGTTCCACTTTTCCTGTAGATCACCAATGAGAGTGATGGCCAGTAGTGCGAGAGCAGCCAAAAATACAAAATCCACGGCTACCGTCAGTAAAACGGCAATGGGTTTGGGAACCTTTTTTACCCTAAGGAAATTCAGGAGGGGAAAGCTGACTGTGGCGATGAAAAATGCGATCAGTATCGGGACGATAAAGCTCTGAGCCAGCTTGAGTCCGGCAATGACCAGGACCAGTGCGGCAAGCATGAAGAGAGCTTTGCCAGCTCTTATCTTTCCTTGCTCCGCCTGTGTCACCATTTGTTAAAGATTAGACGACGGACGTGGAATTCCCGCAACTTATTATCGATTTTTTAGAGAGAAAACTCGGTCGAAGAGATCGGCTGAATACGGATTCTCTCCGATGTCCGGCGGGTGGGCACATCATGGGTGGATTTACCGATGGAATTGAGAGGGCTGGACAAACAAATGCGGGTTCCATCGCTTGAATTGGGGAAGCAGCCTAAAAACGTTGTCCAAGGTCAGAAAGTATCGCCCAATCATGAGGAGATTCTCCGAGAACGTAATTTCAGGCATAAAAAAGCATCTGCCCCTAAAAAGAGACAGATGCTTTCCGAAAAGGGAAAATTCGAGACGAATTACTTCGTATACTCGATTTCCGTCTGGATTTCTTGGAATTGCGGAAGAGGACGCAGAGGCGGTGCCTCAGCATCACTTGTACAACAACCGCATGAGGTGGCGAGAACTGCGATTACGCAGGAAGAAGTGGCAAGTAGCAGACGGAACATAGTGGGTTTCTTTTAACGTTTTGGGAATTTTTGGAAAGACAATTGATGGCTTCTGATGAAAAGACCCCACCCGTATCTAAATACGGGTAGGGTTAGCTTGAAATCGTCCTTACTTAGCAGGCGCTTGGTATGCAGGTGCCGGAGTAGTAGGCTCTGATGGGCAGCAGGAAGCTGCTGCGAAGGCTGCAAGTGCGGAGACGATTGCGATTTTGATCAGGTTCATTGTAGTTATTTGTTGTTGTTGTTGCTCACCGTCAATCTTGTGGATCAACGACGTTGGTGGAGACTATATGCGCGAAGCACTGCTGCAAGGCAAAATGCTGGGGGCGATTCCTATCCGGTTAAGAGGCCCTATTTTCCCGTTATTTATCCTGCTTTCTTCATGCTGGAATGTGTTCTGAAAATTATTTTTGCAGGATTTTCCGCAGAAAATTTCCAAGGAAAAGAGGGTGAATCAGGCGCGATCAAGCTTGGAATATCACTGTTTCTCAAACTAGGAATTGTCTGAGAATTGGGCTGGGCCTTTTCCGTTCGGATTACGTGAGGAGAGAATCTCTATCGGAGTGATCGCAACTTTAAGGGATTCCAATTATGATAAGTATTTTAATCGGAGAAAAATTGGTTTTCCATCCACTGCTTCAAGATTTAAAACGATGAAACTTGGTCTGTATGAGGCTACGGTTTTTTCATTAAAATTCCAAATGCATCGTCTTCCCTCCCAATCCTCCCTTATAGATTATCGGCTTTCATCGCTGATTCTCGTTCTGAGATGGCTTTGCCTACTTGTCGTTTTAGGACTGATGGGGTGGGGGCTTGTCACTTATGATCGCGAGTTGTTTCGATTCGGGGCCATCGCCTTCGGAGCATGGTTTATTCTGCTGGTTCTAGGATTTATCATAAGTGCAAAGCTAAAGTGCCCGCTTTGTATGATGCCACCTTTCCTTAACCGTGGATGTTCGAAGCATTCAACGGCTGGAAAGATTTTTGGAAGTCACCCTCTGAAAGTTGCTCAAACCATCCTGTTGAAAGGTTACTTCCGTTGTCCCTACTGCGGTGAGCCTACGGAAATGGCAGTCCGTCCCCGTTACCGATAAGCATTCCTTGCGATTGCCTGTTGCAGAGTCTGACGGGAGTGGCAAGCTGTCGGAAGCGAATTTTATGACAACGGAAGAATTGCAGCAGAAAATCGAGGAAAGCAGCGGCTGGATTTCAGCGGTAAAGGCAGAAATGGCCAAGGTATTGGTTGGTCAGGAAGATCTAGTGGATCGTTTGTTGGTAGGCTTGTTGTGCAGTGGTCACATTTTGTTGGAAGGTGTGCCGGGCTTGGCAAAGACACTGGCGGTTAAGGCTCTTTCAGGATCGCTCTCGGCTACGTTTTCACGTTTTCAATTTACTCCCGATCTTCTCCCGGCGGACCTGATAGGAACGATGATCTATCATCCGGAGGAAATGAAGTTCGAGCCGAAGCTTGGGCCGATTTTCAACAATCTTATTCTGGCGGATGAGATCAACCGTGCTCCCGCCAAGGTCCAGTCCGCATTGCTGGAGGCGATGCAGGAAAAGCAGGTGACCTTGGGTGATAAGTCCTACCCTTTGCCCAAGCCCTTCCTGGTGCTTGCGACACAAAACCCGATCGACCAGGAGGGAACCTACCAGCTGCCCGAGGCTCAGTTGGACCGTTTCTTACTGAAAATCAATGTGGGTTATCCAGGTAAGGATGAGGAACTGGAAATTCTGAATCGAATGGCTACTTCCGCTCCTGCCTACGAGACCAAAAATGTGGCAACACCCGAGCAGGTGGATGCCTCGCGCGAGCTGGTGAACCAGATCTATATAGACGATGCGATCCGTAAATATATCGTGGAGCTAATTTATTGCACCCGTTTTCCGGTGAAGGTGGATGCTCCGCTGAAGAACTGGGTTCGCGCGGGGGCTTCACCCAGGGGGACGATTAATCTGGCGTTGGCCGCGCGTGCGAGAGCGTTCATGGCCGGTCGTGGATATGTGACGCCCCAGGACGTGAAGGATATGGCTCCATCCGTTCTCCGCCACCGGATTCTTCTGACCTATGAGGCGGAGGCCGAAGGGATTACGACAGATGAGATCGTGACACGTATCCTCTCGAAAGTAGCTGTTCCTTAATTATTTCACTGATGAGCGAAGAGGATCAGATCGAGGAAATGATGACTCGCGTCCGCAAGCTGGAGCTAAAGGCCCGGCGGCTGGTGCGTGAGTCTTTTTCCGGCGAGTATCTTTCGTCGTTCCGTGGGCAGGGGCTGGATTTTGATGATTTCAGGGAATATGCGCATGGCGATGAAGTTAGGTTCATTGACTGGAATGTCACCGCACGGATGAATGTGCCTTATGTCCGGAAATTTCGCGAGGAGCGTGAGCTTTCCGTGGTTATGGCGGTCGATGTATCGGGATCGGCGGATTTCGGGAGCAAACATCTCAGCAAGCGTGAGCTTTCCGCTGAGATTGCTGCGGTTTTGGGTTTCAGTGCTCTGCAAAATGGAGACCAGGTGGGGCTATTGATTTTCGCCGGTGAGCCGGTGATGTTCATTCCACCAGCAAAGGGGACCCGGCATCTACTGCGGATGATCAGGGAGATTCTGATGGCAAAACCCGCGCAGAAGGGAACTTCGATTGAGGGTGCTTGTGATTTTCTTATCAAATCCCTGCGGAGAAAAGCCCTGGTTTTTATGATTTCGGATTTCCACGCGGAATCTCTGGATAAACCGCTGGGTAAATTGGCGCGGAAGCACGAAACCGTAGCGCTGCGGGTGAGTGATCCTCTGGAGGAGGAGCTGCCTAAAGCGGGGCGTGTGGTGATGGTGGATCCGGAAACCGGCTTTGAAACCCTCGTGAACACCGGGAACAGCAATCTCCGGATGGGATATAAAAAGCTGATGAGGAGACAAGCGGAAGGGATCGCGTCGGTATTCAAGAAGCACGGCATCGACTCGGCTAAGCTTCAGACGGACCGTGATGCGTTACCCGATCTACACGCAATGCTGAAGCGGCGGGGAAGACGGCGGAAATAGTGAGTATGGAAGGAACTGAAAACAGTCTTGAGTTGGTCGAGTCGAACAGTGCGCTCGACTACGTCCCGGAGAGGGAAATCGAGGTATGGTGGTTTCTTGTCGCGATTGGAGGGTTGATGGTGCTCGTGAGCGTAGTGCTTTTGTTTAAGCGGAAGATGTTCAAGGCCGACGAATATGCTGATAAGCGGAAGGCTTACGAGGAATCAGTCGAAGCATTCGATACTTTTGAAGAGACAGAGCCTAGAAAGGAGGCGGTGGTAGTATCATATATTTTGCGCAGCTATCTGGCCAAGAGCTTGGGAGAGCCGGCATTGTTCGAGACGCAGGAAGAGCTGGTGGGACGGAATGATGCTCTTGCGGTTTTGCCTGGGGAACTACGGGATGAGCTGAATTTATTTCTTACAAAGTTGGCGGGCTACAAGTATTCGCCGGATGGGGAGGGTGTGGATTCATCCACAGAATTGAAGAGCGAGGGGCGTGAATTTCTGGAAAGGATGTATCGGGCATGATTGAGAGTTTCATCACCCACTTCCGTTTTGCGCAGCCACTCTGGTTACTGCTTTTGCTTCCGGCGCTGCTGTTACTCACCTTGAGAAGAGGGCGGGGAGCAACTGGAGCTGTAGTTTTTCCGAATCTGGGAGTGCTTTTAAGCTTGGGGAGGAAGGTAAACCGGCTGGCTTGGAATTTTGGTGTTCCTTTGGTTTTTACATCACTTGTTTTTGCTATCATCGGAATGGCGCGGCCTGTTTGGAGGAATGAATACCAGAGCCGGGTGGCTAGCGGGATCGATATTGTAATCGCCTTCGACGTATCGCTCTCAATGGATATCAATGATTTCCGGAAGGGTGGTGCACCTTTGCGTAGGATTGATGCGGCGAAGCTGGTGGTGGATTCGTTCATTTCACGCCGCCCTGATGACAGGATCGGTCTGGTAGCATTTGCAGGACGGCCGGTTTCGGTAAGTCCGATCACGCTTGACCACGATTGGCTCCGACAGGGATTGGATGATTTGAAACTCCACCAGTTGCCATATCAGTTCGGCACGGTTGAAGAGCAGGGGACGGCTATCGGTTCTGCCCTGGCTACGGCGGCGACCCGATTGGACAATCGTGATGCGAAAAGCAAGATTATCGTGCTGATAACCGATGGTGCGAGCAATTCAGGAAAGATTGCACCTGTGGAGGCTGCAGAGCATATCCAGACGCTGGGGATTAAAACTTATACCGTAGCCATCGGCACGAAAGAGGGCCGGGTTTCTGGTAGGATCCAACGCTTCCCCCGGCAGGAATTCGACCTTCCAACTCTGGAGAAAATCGCGAAGCTTACCCGTGGCGAGCATTTCTGGGCGCAGAGTTTGGAGGATCTCGAGGAGAATTTCCAAACGATCGATAACCTGGAAAAGACCGTTTCGCGCAGCATAACCGTCACCGACGATCGGGAACTGTATCCGTGGTTTGTAGGCATTTCATTAGTGGCAGCCTTGGGATTCTCAGTTTATATAACCCTCAATCGTTCGAGCTCCTGAGTATGAATTTTGCCCACCCATTATGGCTGCTGGTTTGGATCGCTGTGCCGATTCTTGCGGTCGGGGCAGTGCTTGCCGGACGACTTCGGAAAGAGCCTCTCGGACGTTTCGCCGCCGAGAGACTACATGGAAGGTTGATTCGGAAGGATCATCCACTGCCCCGTTGGCTTTCTCTGAGCCTGCTCTTTGCCGCTATCATCGCTCTTGGGCTAACGATGGCGAGACCGCAGGGAGATTCCGGAGTGAAGAAGGAAAAAACGACCGGACGGAATGTGATGGTTGCCTTGGATTTATCGAGAAGTATGAGGGTGCAGGATGTGAAGCCCGACCGATTGTCGCAGGCTAAAATCCTGATTTACGAAATGCTGGAAACGTTCGAGAGCGACCGGGTGGGAATGGTGGGATTTGCCGGCACTCCTTTTCTTTTCGCTCCTTTGACCATCGATCATTCCGCGGTGAGGGAAACGGTGGAGCAAGTAAATGAGGAGTGGCCTACGGTCGGCGGGTCGGACCTTGCGGCTGCAATCAAGCTATCCATCGATACGCTGAAGGAAACCGGACAAAAGAATAATGCGTTGATCGTGATCAGCGACGGGGAGGAGCATGAAGGTGATCTGGATGCGATTATTGCCGAGGCTGATCGTGCGGGCGTGACTATTTTCGCGATCGGTATCGGGACGGAAGATGGTGGCTTCGTCCCGAATGAGGAATGGCCGGGGGGATTTCAAATTGACCAGAAGGGAACGAAGGTTCTCAGCCGGTTGCAGCCGGACGTGCTCCGAAAGTTGGCGAATGAAACCGGTGGGCGATATGTGATCGCAGGGAGTACTTCGGATATTCCCGGCATGATTGAGTCCGCGATTCAAGGGATGGATTCATTCGAGGTGGAGGCTGGCCAGACGCGGATCGTGGTGGAGTTTTTCCAATGGGCCCTGCTGCCGGCTATATTGTTTTTGGGAGGGGCGATCATTGCCGGAACACGCTGGCGCGGGATAGCCGCCACAGGGGCAGCGATTTTGCTAGTTTTCAGCCCACAGGATGTGAGCGCGGATCCCGCCACTGATGCGAGGAAATCGTTTGCAGATAAACGATATGGAGACGCCAGGGATGGATACCGGGCTTTGGCGGAAGAACATGACGGACAGAAGAAGGAAGCGCTATATCGTTTGGGAGAGGGCACTGCCGCATATGAAGCGCAGGATTATCGGGCGGCACGTATGGCCTACAGCAGGGCGATGTTATCAGAGGAAACCGGAGTTGTTTTAGAGGCGCACAAGGGGATGGGCAACACTCTGTTTCAGCTAGGCTGGCTGGGGCTTTCCGGGAGTTCTTACGGGGAAGGAGGAGAGGCACCGGATATGAAGAAATTTGATGAGCTGGTGAAAGGTCAGCTAAAGAAAATGAGTGAGGCGGAGGTTCCTGAAACCGGGGATACCAATGAGTTTGTCCGCTTTCAGGCTATCATTCTGAATTGGACGGATGCGGTGCGACATTTTCATTCTGCCTCTCAATTAAATCCTGACGATGTACTGGCCCGTCGAAACTCGGAAGTAACTATGACCTACCTGAAAAGGCTGGAGGAACTTCTGAAAGAAGAAAAGGAAGAGGCGGAGCAGGAGCTTCAGCAGGCCGAGCAACAGGCTCAGGGGCAGCCTCAACCGGGTGAAGGAGAAGGTGAAAAGGATCCCAATGGCGAAGGAAATGGTGGGGACGGGGAGTCCGACCAAGGTGAGGGTGGTGACGAGGAAAAAGAGGATGGGGCCGGAGGGGATGAGGACAAAGATGAAGACGGTGAGGGGGAAGATGGCGATGAACAGGCTGAAAATCCCAATGAATCGCCTGAGGAGAGGGCGCGAAGGATACTTTCTGAAAATGCTGATATGGAAAAAGGTCCTGTCAGCCGTGGAGATAGGGAATTCAGATCACCTGAGAAAGACTGGTAATTTATGAATACGTTTTTAATTAAAACATTGGGGATGCTGCTGGTGACTGCGGCGATGTCCTCCGCTGCAATTAGCAGCCGGATTTCATCGAAGTTTCTGGTGCCCGGGGAGCGGGCAATGCTGGAGATCCGCGTGGATGGGCAGGAGCCGGATCAGCCACCGTCTCTGGGGGAGATAGAGGGACTGTCTTTGCAGTTGTTGGATTTCGGGATGCGCCGGGATTTTCCGCAGAACAAGCTGGAGTATGTCTACCAGTATGCGCTCGTGAGCTATAAGCTCGGTGAACACACGATCCCGGAGGTCAGTCTCAGTGTAGATGGTGTCACTTTTACCTCCGAGGCCATCAACTTTCAGGTTTTTGATATCGAGGAGCTCCAACTGGCGCGGGTCACTTCCAATCCCACCCAGTATCGTGATGAAGTCGCCTTCGCGAGTGTGGTGAAAATCAGCGAAGACAAGGTGTATGAGAATCAGACAGTGGATGCTGAAATCAAAGTCTACGTGCCTTCAGATGTAGCAGGAACGATGCAGGACTGGGGAGTGCCGGAATTCGAGCGTTCAGGCTTGGCCGCATGGCGTTTCGAGCCTTCGGATCTTCAGGGAAATGTGACTTATCTGGGTAAATCATATTCGACAAAGGCTTATTCGACCACGATTTCCGCCCTGCGTAGCGGAAGAGTCTCGATCGGTCCGGCGACGGTGCGACTGACCTATCAGAAAATGGTTTTCGATCGGTTTGCGCAACGGGTGAATCTTCAGGCGACCTTGGATATAGCTGAGCTTGGTTTCGAGGTGCAGCCTCTTCCCGCGGGAGCGCCGGATGGTTTTGATAATGCGGTCGGACAATTCTCACTGGAGGCGACAATGAGCCAGAGGGAAGTGGTCGAGGGTGAACCGCTGGCGGTGGATGTTGTGGTGCGGGGAAGGGGAAATCTCGATAAGCTCCGCTCTCCGAAACTCACGGATGAGAGTGGCTGGAAAATCTATGACGCCACACCTCAGCAACGCGGTGAGGAAAGGAGAAACCTCAGCGGAGCTGTTGTATTCAGCCAGTTTATCCGACCTCTGGAAATGAAGACGTCGGTTCCGCCGTTCCGCCTGGTCTTTTTCAATCCCGAGGTGGAAGACTATGAGATCGTAACTTCATCCTTTATCCCTCTGGATATGACTCCTTCGACGGCTGCAAAGGTAATGGAAAGTTCGGGTCCACCGCAGGCATTGCCTATTCCCGTGGAGCGTATGACGGATATTCTGAGCCCGATCAAAGGGACGCCCCTACTGGTTTCATCCGGTCCGTTGGTACCAACGTGGATTTGGCATGTTTTGGGCGGACTGGTGTCGTTGGGATTGATACTCAAGGCCCTATGGATGCGTTTCGCACACCTGCTGGAGAAAGATGAGGTAAAATCGAAGAAAAGGTCCGAGTTTATGAAAGTTTCAAATTCAGCAAGCCAAGGCGATATAGGATTTTTGAAAGCAGCGGGGGCTTTTGTTGAGCGATGGCTGCCGGTCGATGGAAATCTGGAGCTGAAACGAATCATCGAAGAACGGGATGAACTCTGTTTCCGCGGTGGAAATCAGGATGCGGCCCTACCCAAACAACGCAAGAATGAGATTTTGAAACATATCCGCAGGGCAGCATTTGCCATTTTTCTGACAGCTTCGGTGCTGTATTCCGGGAATCTTCACGCGGAAGAGGATGCCCAGGCCGCCTATGAATCTGCGAGTTATGAGAAGGCGGCAAAACTATGGTTGGAAGCGGGGCCTTTCGAACAGCTTTCCGCGGATACCCTATATAACATCGGGAACGCGGCGTTCCGGATGGGAGCACCCGGGCAGGCGGCACTCTATTACCGGCGGGCTCTGGTAAAAAATGCGGTGCACGAGGAGGCACGGCAGAATTTACGTTTTCTGGAGAGGAAATATGGATCGATCACGGTGCAGAGACCTGATTATCAATATGTTCTCGGGAAAATTTCACTCGATACCTGGAAGGCAGGGCTGTGGTGCGGCGTCTGGATTCTGGCAGTTGGTTTACTGATTTTCCCAGCTACACGGCGTGGTGCAAGATGGAGGGTCTTGGGCGTAATCGGTTTTATCCTGGGGCCTATCCTCATTTCCTTGGGAGCCTTGGGCTGGCGGCATTATCCGGATGATGCGGAGTTCGCTCCACTCGCGAAGCAGGGCGTGATCATCGGTGAAAAAGTGGTCCTTCATACCGATGCGGCCCGGACTTCTTCACAGGTGATTGATGCGCCTCCCGGATCTTTGGCAGAGGTAATCCGCCGCACTGGCGACTGGAGTTATATTGGGTTTGCCACAAAGACGAGAGGATGGGTGCCTACCGAATCGATCGAAATGATCGTGCCGGAAGGTAAGCCAGAGGTGCCTAAGGTGAGAAAAGCTACCGTGGATGGGAGCAGCGCATGATTGGAAATCAAGCTAGGAGAGCCTGGCTCTCGAAAAAGGACGGGACTGTGGTCCTCGGACACGGCCCTTTTGTTTCGGCCAAGGCCCCGCCGGAGGATGGCGTCGCATTCTTTAAGCGGGATTTTCTGGGGCGGGATGAAATGCCGTGGAAGATTCCGGAAAAATATGAACGACTGAGCGCTGGTCAATTTTCACGGGAATACGGAGATTCCCCGGAGCTGGAGATCGATTGGGATACGCCGGATGCCATGCCTTTTTCGATCGTTTTCCAAGAAATCATGGATGCCATCCGGCAAGGCCTGATCGAGAAAACGGTGCCGGTGGTAACTGAAATAGGAAAGGTGAGGAGTTCACCGGCGGAAGGAATCATCGCAGCGATGGCTAGACAGAACAGTCCCCTACATTCCTACGGGTGGGTTAGTAAGGACGGTGGATTCGCAGGGGCTTCCCCGGAGCTTTTATTTACTCTGGAGGGTCAGAATCTGGAGACGATGGCTCTTGCCGGAACCGCGAAGCAGGATGACGAGGCCGTCTTTGGCGTCGATAAAAAGGAGATCCGCGAACATGAGTATGTGGCCCAGACACTGGTCGCGAAGTTGCTCGATTTAGGTTCGCTGAAACGTGAACAGCGGCGAATTTTGCGGCTGGGTTCGATTGTTCATTTCCTGACCGAGATCCGGGTGCGACTGGAGTCGGAACTAGAGCCAAGGAAGCTGCTTGCCAGGCTTCACCCCACACCAGCACTGGGCCCACTTCCAAGGACGGAGGAGACGATGGGAATGCTGGGAGAATGGCGCCAGCGGCTTGGATGTCCGGCGGAATTCGGTGCTCCTTTCGGTGTCTGGGACTGCGGGGCTTTTGAGTCCGTCGTCGCGATTCGTGGGATCTGGTGGGAAGGAAACCGTATTTCATTGCCGGCAGGTTGCGGAATCATCGAGGCAAGCCGATTGGTCAACGAATGGCGGGAGCTACGATTGAAGCGCGAGGCGGTGAAAAGCTTCCTGGACTGAGGACTGCTCAGGAATCCGCCCCGTAGTGATAGCGCACTGCGGAGAGGCAAAACATGGTTGCTGTCTCAACCCTGAGAACCAGATCGCCCAGGGTCACGGGGGTGAAACCGTGATCGAGTGCTGCTGTAGTTTCCTGCGGTGAGAAATCACCTTCCGGACCGATGAGTATGGTGACGGAGCCCAAGTCCGGGTGGCTTTCGAGCGTTTCCCTGAATTTTTTTGGCTCATCAGCTAACGAGGCGATGATTTTGAGTTCGGATGGATCGGGTTGGTTGATCCATTTTTCGAAGCTTAGGGGATCCTCAATGGATGGGATAGTGAACTGGGCGGATTGTTTGCAGGCCTCCAAGGCGGTGCGTCGCCATTTCTCTGCCTTCTGATCGCCCGGGGTGGCGATTGTATGGCGGGTGATAAGGGGTTGGATTTTTGTAACACCAAGTTCGACGGCTTTCTGGACGATCCAGTCCATGTTTTTCCCTTTTGGAATAGCTTGGGCCAAAGTGATCTCCGGGAGAGGGGATTCTTTGCATTCCGCTAGGCCAAGGACTAGTTCGATACGTTGTTTCGATACCGACGTGGCGGTCGCTTCCGCGAAGTTACCGAGCCCGTCGAAAACAATGATGGTATCGCCTTGTTGCAGGCGAAGGACTTGGGCGAGGTGTTTTGCTTCGTCTCCTTCGAGAAACGGGTTTTCGGTCCAGTTTTGAGGTGGCAGATAGGAGCGGTGCACTGGGTCGTATTCGGGATTGAGTTTAAAGGTCCGCCTTTCTTACAGCGCCAGAAAGTTTTTGAGCATCTGTTTACCGTGCTGGGTAAGGATGGATTCCGGGTGAAACTGGACGCCGTGAACAGGATGTTCCTTGTGCTGGAGTCCCATGATTTCCTTTTCTGCGGTTTCAGCGGTGATTTCGAGACAATCGGGAAGAGTATCGCGTTTCACGATCAGGGAGTGATAGCGGGTGGCCTCGAAGGGTGATGGCAGGCCCGCGAAGACGCTTTTTCCCTGATGGATGATGGGAGATGTTTTGCCGTGCATCAGACGATCCGCGCGGACGACATCGCCGCCGTAGACCTGGCCGATGGATTGGTGGCCGAGGCATACGCCGAGAATGGGTGTGGTGGGGCCCAGTTCACGGATTAGCTCCAGGGAAATTCCAGCTTCATTTGGCGTGCAGGGGCCGGGAGAGATGCAGATTCTCTCCGGTGCAAGGGCCTTCACTTCATCGACAGTGAGGGCATCGTTGCGGTGGACTTGCATTTCGATGCCGAGTTCGCCGAAGTATTGAACTAGGTTGTAGGTGAAGGAATCGTAATTATCGAGGATGAGGAGCATAGGACGGGAAGTGGTCGGTGCCGGTTGGGCGGTGATTGCTGGTGACTTCTAATGTCCTTATCTAATCCGATGTGCGGGGCTAGCAAAGGGATTTTTGGGTAATTGATTTTGAGTGGAATAAATAGGAGCTGCGGAAGCTCCTAGGTGGGACGATCCGATTGATAGGATTTTCAATTAACCAATTAAAATACAAAGATGAAATTACTAAAGAAACTGGCTGCCGTAGTAGCAATAATGCTCTCGACTGCTTTTACCCTCCATGCTGCAGAACCCGAGTTGGATGGATACTGTGTGGTATGCTATATCAGTGCTGGTAAAGCGGTAAAGGGTGTTGAGGAATTTTCCGCGGACCATGACGGTAAAACTTATTACTTTGTGAGTCAGGATGCGCTGGATGCATTCAAGAAGTCTCCTGAGAAGTTCCTTCCCCAGTATGATGGCTGGTGTGCTTATGGAATGACTTTCGGAAAGAAATTCCCCGTGGATCCTACTGTTTTCTCGGTAGTGGATGGAAAACTCTACCTGAACAAGGATGAGAAAGTGGGCGAGATATTCGAAAAGGATGAGGCGAAATATATTGCCGATGCAGATAAAGAATGGGCGAAGATGAAGTGATTTATCACTCAATTCATAACCTATATTATCTTTGATGACTCAGACTTTCCTGTGCCCAAATTGGCACTGGTTCGTATGAACCGTAGATGCGATAATATTAATACGGAAATTGTTTCTTGAAATCACTGGTGCACCGGGGAGTGCTCATGCTTTCACGAAACGGTGAGGGGGTCGTAAGGGAAAATAGATTAAGGAAATTGTAGAGCTTTTTGCAGCAATTCTGCTGACGGTGCCGGGGTGGAAACACTTCGGCACCTTTGGTGCCTCGGGCGTGATGGCTGACGCAATCCGTAGCCATCCTTTTAGGGAATCAGTGTTCAGGGCGATGGCGGGCTACTACTTGGCATGGATCTGGTGGTCGACGACGCGTAGCATGTTCCGGAGAATGAATTAGTGGGGGCTGCTGATTGCTAATCGTTCTTCTCGGTGAGGGACAGCTTCTCAAGGACCGGGGCCGAATTTAGAGCCCTGCCGGGACCTCCCCTGATTCCGGGAGGTTCTTAGATTGAGTGCTTTGCCTTTTCCATCGGTTACAGATCGCGGTAGCTATTCTTTTACGCCATCAGGACATTTTACACATGATCGAGCGCGAGATTTCGGGAACCTACGTTTCCCATTTATTCCTTAATGGTTTTTGCCAGAGCAATGGCACGGCGGAGAGCCATGGATTTGTTGATCGTTTCCTCGTATTCGTAGGTGGGATCAGAATCGGCTACGACTCCGGCACCAGCCTGTACGTGAGCTTTTCCATCCTTAAGCAAGCAAGTTCGGAGGGTAATGCAGGAGTCATGCGAGCCATCGAATCCGAAATAACCAACGGCGCCGGCGTATGCGCAGCGTTTGTTCTTCTCCAAAGAGTTAATGATCTGCATGGCGCGGATTTTCGGGGCTCCGGAGACTGTGCCTGCGGGGAAGGTGGCGCGTAGGACATCGTATGCGGAGTGATTCTCGTCGAGCTCTCCGTGGACGTTGGAAACGATGTGCATAACATGTGAATAACGTTCGATGATCATGAAATCATCGACGGTAACTTTGCCATGTTTTGCAATACGGCCGACGTCGTTGCGGGCGAGATCGACGAGCATGAGGTGTTCCGCCCGCTCTTTTGGATCGGCGAGGAGTTCCTCGGCGAGTGCATCGTCCTCTTCCTGGGTTTTCCCTCTCCAGCGGGTGCCGGCGATTGGGCGGATATCAATACGGCCGTGGATGGAGCGGACGTGGACTTCCGGGGAGGAGCCAACGAGGGCGAAATCTCCCATTTCCAAAACGAACATGTATGGGGATGGATTTACATGGCGGAGCGCGCGGTAAAGATCCACCGGTGATTGATCGAACGGTACGGTGAAGCGTTGGCTGGGGACGAACTGGAAGATGTCTCCGGCGGCGATGAACTCTTTCCCGTCGAGGACCATCTGCTCGTACTCCGCCTGAGTGGTATTGGATTCCGCCGGTTCTTCGGGAACTTCCGCAAGGCCGTTGAGGGCGGGGACGTGGAGTGGGCGGTTGAGAATTTCCAGAATGGAAGCGATGCGGCCGGTTGCGGCGCCGTAAGCTTCTTCCGCGGATTCGTGTTCATCGAGAAATGCATTCGCGATGATCTGCAGGCGGCGGAGGCGGTGATCGAAGACAAGCAGGGTATCCGCGAGCATGAAGAGTGCATCGGGAACGCCGAGGGAATCTTCCGGTGGGGGGCCGAGGCTGGGCTCGAACTGGGAGACTGCATCGTAGGAAAGGTAGCCAACCATTCCGCCGGAAAATGGAGGAAGTGCAGGGTTTTCCACCGGTTTATACGGCTCCATCTCACGCTCGAGTGCTGCGAGGACATCGTCCGGCGCGGTGAGGGTGCGGGTTTTGTTGCCGTCTGTAATGGAGATTTCCTTGCCGTGTGCGGTGAAAACGCGTTTGGGGCCGGAGCCGACGATGGACCAGCGCCCGCCTTTGTCCGTAGCCTCGGCGGATTCGAGGAGGAAGGAGTGTTTGGCATCGCGCAATTTGATGTAGGCTGAGAGCGGAGTCTCAAAATCTGCGGCGAGCTGGGTGAAGACAGGTACGACGTTTCCTTGTTTGGAAAAGTTCTGGAAGGCTTCTAGGCTTGGCTCTACTGGAATGTGCTGCACGGGGGGAGGTTGAAAGAAGCTGGGGAAGTTTGCTAGTTTGAAGTTCCAGCTTTTGAGAAGAGGCTGGAAATTTCCGTGTTCGATTGGGATTTGAATTTTGGGATAGTGGATTTAGCGTGTTCGCGTGCCGATCGAACTGGGAAAATTAAAAGGAGCTCTGCCGGAGGGCGGGCTTTTTGGTGGTGGGGAGTGGCGTTGGTCGCCCGAACCTTTGCGGCTTTCCGCCGGGGAGGCAAAGGAGATGATTTCCATGGGGTATCCTCTGGCAAAGTTCCAACAGGCGAGTGATTTGCTCTACCGGAGATCCGCGGGAGGGAAAATAGCACCCTGGCTTTCCGAGCTTCTGGACGAGGGCAAGCCGGACTGGATGGTGGGACTGCAGCAGGAGGGGGGGATGGCCGATCAGTTCCCACGGGTGATCCGGCCGGATCTGATGCTTTCAAACGGGCGATTCGCGATGACGGAGCTGGACAGTGTGCCGGGTGGAATAGGAATCACGGCGTGGCTTTCGCAGGTATACTCCGAGGCGGGTTATGATGTGATGGGAGGTAAGGATGGTATGCTTGAGGGTTTCCGCGGACTGATGCCGGATGGCGGGGATGTTTTAATTTCCGAGGAGTCCGCGGATTATGTGCCGGAGATGGAGTGGCTGGGGAAGCAGCTCGGTGAGGCGTGGAAGATAGAAAGTGCTGAAAATTACGAGGGGGATAGTAGGGCGATATACCGTTTCTTCGAATTATTCGACTGGGAGTCTATGCCGTATTTCAAGAGCTGGGCTGAGAAATCGGTGGATGGTGATCTTTCGGTGACTCCTCCGTTCAAACCGCATCTTGAAGACAAGTTGTGGCTGGCGCTGTTCTGGTCTCCGGCTTTGAAAAAGGTGTGGGAGAAATCCTTGCGAGGCAGTCATTTACGACGGCTGAGGAAGCTGATCCCTTTCGGCTGGGTATTGGATCCTGAGCCGCTGCCGCCACATGCGGCGCTGCCGAAGCTGGATGCCCATACCTGGGATGAGGTCGGTGAGTTTTCACAGAAGGAGAGGCAACTGGTATTGAAGATCAGTGGTTTCCATGAATCCGCCTGGGGCTCCAGGGGGGTCTTCATCGGCCACGATTTATCATCGGTGGAGTGGAAGGAGAGATTAGCGCATGCGCTGGAGCAATCCAACGAGCAGCCTTGGGTAATGCAGGAATTCCACGAAGGTCGTAAATTCGAGCATCCTGTCTATGAGGAGGATGGCTCGGTGAAAATGATCGAGGTGAGGGCAAGGCTATGTCCGTATTTCTTCACTGATACGAAGGGAGAAACCTCTTTTGGCGGATGTCTGGCGACTCTGGTGCCGGCGGATAAGAAAAAGATCCACGGTATGAGCGACGGCATCCTGGTGCCATGTGTGGTGGAGGACTGAGTCTAGCTGGTTGTTCATCCGGATTTGACTGCTAAATTTCCGGAGTCGCGGCGTAAACGTGGAGACTGAACGCTGATCAAGGATCGATTTTGGCGGGCGATGGAGTGACAGGTTTCAGGGCTTTTATGGTGATAAAGTAACTGGCGATTGCAAAGGGAATGCCAAGAATAGCGCCACCGGCGATGAGAGCGGGCTCGATTCGTAGCAAGGTGGCTGTGTGGAAGATGGAGTGAAGACTTTGTTTTCCCAGTGGGATGGTTTGCTCGGTATGTGGAACGGAGAGGAGTAGACAGCCCAGTTTGAATTCCCAGAGGAGGAGTGCGGGCGCGATAGGTAAAAGGAGGTCGTGGAGGGTGACTGCAATTGCTGCCGCTATGATGTTTCCACGCGACAGGCGGCTGATAGCTATGGCGCATAGGGTTTTGAGGCCGAGAATGGGGACAAAGCCAAAGAGCGTGCCGATGGCGATTCCACGCGCGACAGATTTCGGGTTGGCTGGGATCTCACGGATCTTTTGAAACTGCTTTTTAAGCCAGTTCATTTTTCTTACCGTTTGTCCTTCAGGTGGTTGCGAATTTCTGATGAAAGTTCGGCTATTCGTGCACTGAGCTGTTGGGTGGTTTCGGTAAGTTCAGTGTTTTTGGTGATTAGCTGCTGTATGAGTTCCAGACGTTCAATGGATTCTGCCTGGCGTTCGATTGATAGGTTGGCGAGTTCTTCCCGATGGAGACTATCGGCATCGGCGGTGAGTTTGTCGCGGTCCGCCTGGCGGGTCTGGGCCAGCAATATGAGGGGGGCGGCATATGCGGCTTGGAGGCTGAAGGCCAGGTTAAGGAGGATAAAGGGGTAGAGGTCGAATTTTACGATGCCGGCGACATTTATGAAAATCCATGTGGCCACGATAAGTGTCTGGCCGATGAGGAAGGTGGGAGTGCCGAAGAATCGAGCGAAGGATTCGGCTTTTTTGCCGAAGGTGTCGCTGCCGAATACTGGAAAGAGATGTGCGCCCGATTTGATTAGGTTGTGAGATTTCCGCTGGGTGGATTTCTTTGGAGTTTCCGGCATGGAGTGGGTGGTGAAGGTTCTGGAAAGATTGTTTTACCGCTGGTGAATAAATGACACGAAGCAATGCGGTGCAGGTGTGGCTGTCCGGGAATTAGCTGGTGGTTTCCAGTGCTTTTACCGGGAGGGCGTGCTTGTAGAGTGTCTGCATTAGGTCTCCCTCACAGGGGATCCGGGCAAGCGGGGCCTGATGGCGAAGGGCGGATTCCTTCCAGAGATTGAAATGGGAGGTGTAGGCCTCGCGGTAACGGCGGAGAGTGGCTGGCTCGATCCGGTGAGGATGGCGGGCGTTGGTTTCCGCATCGATGAAGTCGTAGTTCCCGGACCACTCGGGGGAGGCTTCCGACTGAAGAAAGGGGCTGAAGATGATGGGGGTGCCTTGTTTCTGACCGAGAGTGAGAAGAACGGGGGAGGGATCCGCCGGGAACAGCAGGTCCGATACGAAGACACGGATGGCAGAGGAGCGCAGCGGGAGCCGGGACAGGTTCGGTGCAGGCTCCTTGCTTTCGGGAAGTAGGTTTTTCCAGTCCTGGGTGCCTACAGTCCTGGGATCCACTGGTTTGTGTGAGTCTCCTGAAACTGCGTAAATTCGGACGGTGGCGCCGGCGGCGATGGAGCTCTCGGTGAGAAATTTCACAAGGGCGGTGGTGCGCTCTTCCTTTTCCGGGGTGAAGAACATGGATGGTGAAACATCCAGGATCAGATCCACCACGGGGCGGATTTCCTCGCGGAATAGTTTCATCGAATACTGTCCCGTGCGGGCGTAGGCGTTCCAGTTGATATGGCGTGGATCATCGCCCGGCGAGTAGGCGCGGTGGTCCTGAAAATCCATGGAGGCGCCTGTGCCGGAGCCCGCGAATTCACCGGCAGCGCCTCGCCAAACTCGGGTGCGGAAGGGGAGACGTAACATGTTTTCGGAGGGATTTCTGGGGCTCGGGGACTCGGTTTCCTATTCCTTCGGAAGGACGCTTACCCGCAGTAGGTTTTCAGGGGCCAAATATTTGGTGGCCAATGCGTTGATCTCCTTGAGTGAGATGGATGCGTAGTCCTCATCGCGGGTGCGTGCCCATTCCAAGCGTGCCGGATCTTCCTGGGATTTTGCCAGGACAGTTGAAACCCAGTAGGAGTTGTCGCGGGTGGATTTCTGTAGCGAGGAGAGGATGGGTGCCAGTGAGCGGTCAAGCTCGTCCTGCGTGGCGCCATTTTCATGTAGGTCTGTGGCGATTCGCTCCATGGTTTCCAAGATGAGTTGGAGGTCTTCCGGCTTACCTACGGACTGACCGTAGAGATAGCCGAAGTTTTCCAGGGCGTCCGAACCATCCGCGGAGGCATTCGGTGAGTAGGATGCTCCGAGTTTCTCACGAATTTCCTGGCGCAGGCGGTCTCCATAAATATCGGAAATCACATTGAGGCGGCGGAATTCGGGGATGTTGTCGCGAAGTCCCCCGGTTTTCCAAATTGCTGTGGCGATGGCCTGTGGGATCTTGGACTCGTAGGAGAAAGTTTTGTCCGCAGGTGTCTTTGGATAGGTGACGGTGCGGGACTGCGTGGTTGCTTTTGCAGGGTTCAGATCACGCTCCGGCAATGCGCCGAAGGTGGATAGGAGATCGGGTAGGATGTCCTGGACAGTGAAATCACCAACGATAGTGAGCTCCAGATAGCTGGACTCAAGTTGAGGAGTCAGCCAGGTTTTTACATCATTGATAGTGTAGTTTGAGAGCTCTGTCTGCGTGGGGATGCTGTAACGGAAATCACCTCCATGTAGCCAAGCGTTCAGGTCCTTCATTGGCCCAGCTGTGGTGTGTTTCAGGTTCTGATAGAGGACCGGTATGTCTTTCTGAAATTGCCAAAGGGCCTCAGGGCGGTAGCCGGGATCGACCATGCTTGCCACCATGAGTTGCAGCTGTAGAAGCTGATCGTCCGGAGTGGATGAGCCGGAGAGGGTGAATGCATCCTCGCCGATGGTGAGGTAGGCGGAAACATTGCGGCCTGCCAGGATTTCATCGAGTTCATCGTTGGAGTGTTTCGTGAGACCGCCGCCATTGAAGATGGAGGAGGCAAATTCATCGAGCATCGGTTTTCCATCCGGTTGGGAGAGCATTCCACTGCCGAAGCGGGCGAGGAAGCTGATACGGTTTTTCTCGAAGGGGGTAGGTTTTAGATTCACCCGGATGTTGTTTGAAAGAGTGAGCTGGGTGACTCCGAGGTCTTCTACGCGGGTTTTAAGCGCGATACCGCCAGCTTCTCCGAACTCTGTGTAGGCGAAGGGGACGATAGCCCGGGCGGTAGGCGGCTCTACTACTGTTTTTGACGATTCCTCGTAGGCGGCGGAGAGCTTTTCGAGAGCTCCTTCCGGTTCATTGTTCGTAGAGAGAATTAGGTGGTAGCCGGGCGCTTCCCAGAATTTCGCAAAATCAGTATGTAGGTCTTCCACTGTGATCTTCCCGAGTGCCTGGGTGGCGATTTCCAGATCGGTTTCCGGAGTGGAGAAAACTGTTCCGTCGTTGATTGAGCTTGCGATGGCGGTGGCGAGGCTATCGGATTTACGGGTTGATTTCCGTTTTACCGCTTCCTGGTAGCCGTTGAGAATATTGGCTTTTGCTTCCGAGAGTTCAGCCTCGGTGAAGCCGTGTTCGAGGGCGCGGCGGAATTCCTGCTCAAGAACGGGAATTGCTTCCTGCCAGCGATCATCGGCTACGCTGACGTCGATGGAACCTAGTTCGATGACGTTAAAAAGTCCGTATTTCGAGGCACTGCCGCTGGAAATCGGGGAGTTTTCCTGTTTCGAGAGTCGATCAAAGCGGCGGCTGATGATGAAGTTTGCGATTTGGACGGGGAGTTTCGCGATGCGGTTTTCGGTGGTGTCCGGCTTGGTCTCGAAATCGCGGACCAAGGTGATTGATAGATCTGTGGAGCTAAGCTCGGGATCGGAAAAGACATGTGTTTTGAGCCCGTCAGGGATGGTAATCTCTCCGAGATCCGGTGCTGAACCCGGGTTTTCTGGATTTTCCATGGAAGAAAAGGTCTCGGTGATTTTCTTCTCCATTTCTGCCGGATCGATATTGCCGACGACTACGAAGGTCATTTTGCCAGGGACATAATAACGATCATAGAAATCCGTGAAGCGCTCACGCGGGGCGGTTTTGATAACTTCTTCCTCACCGATCGGGAAACGTTTGGTGACGAGTGATTTCGGGAGAAGTGCGCCGAATTGCTCTTCCATCATGCGGGTGTTAACAGAGTCACGGGATGCTTTTTCCGAAAGGATGACGCCACGTTCCGCATCGATTTCTTCGGCTGTTAGGAGTGCTCCATCTCCGAAATCACGCATAATGCCGAAGGTGAGATCGAGTGTTTTTGGTTTCAGATCCGGTAGATCGAGCATGTAGACTGTCTCGTCGAAGGAGGTGTAGGCATTCACGTGGGCGCCGAATGCGATGCCGCGGGATTGCATTTCCTTAATGAGTGCGTTGGCGTCCTTGAAGTTCTTGGTGCCGTTGAAAACCATGTGTTCGAGGAAATGGGCGAGACCGCGCTGGTCTTCCGCTTCATCGAGGGATCCGGCGGCAATGTGGAGACGCATGGAGAGGCGGTTCGGAGGTTCATCGTTGGGGAGGATCATGTAACGGAAACCGTTGGGAAGGCTGCCGAAGATGGCTTCCGGATCGGCGGGGATATCGGATTTTTCCGTTGGCCAAGGTGTCGCATCGACAGGAGTAGAGGTTTCGCCTCCTGCTGATTTTTCCAAAGAGGAGGTTGTTTGCTCCTGATCCGCAGGTGATTGGCCGGTTTTTGGTGCGGGATCGTTGCTGGATACGGAGAGCCAGATAGCCGTGATGGCGAGGATCATCGTGAGAATGAGCGGGGTGGGGTTGCGCATGGGGTAGAGAATCGCGGGGTATGGGGAATTTGCAAGTTTGCTATGTCGCACGGTATTGCAATTTCAGGGATTATGTGGACTGTGGGGAATGGTTTTAGAGGTTTCGACTCCAGCGCTACTTTTTCCGGCGATCAGTTTGCTGTTTTTGTCTTTCACGAATCGGTTTCTGCATTTGGCGGCGTTGATCCGGAGGTTGCATGATGACTGGGTGACAGGTGGGGATTCATTGCTGTTTCAGCAGATCCACAATTTACGCAAACGGTTGGTTCTGATTAGGACGATGCAGATTTTCGGGGCGATGAGTCTCCTTATATGCGTAGTGGCGATGATGGCAGTGGTCGTCGAGTTTCGAATGCTTGCGAATATTTCCTTTGGCGCTGCGCTGGTGCTGATGGCGGGCTCCCTGGCATGCCTGATTGTCGAGGTCTGGATTTCCGGTGGAGCACTGCGGATCCAGCTTTCGGACATGGAAGGAGAACCGCAAAAGCCGCATTGATTCTTCGTGAATCCGGTTTATTGAGTATTTATGGATAAGAATAAAAGTAAGTTCAGTATTGCGTCGTTGGTGGCAATTATTGCCGCGATCCTGAGTTTTCAGGCGAATGTGTTCTTCGGGCTGGTTCTAGCAGCAGTTGCGTTCATTTTCGGTGCATTCGGTATTGTGCTGGCGCTGTCCCCGAAAACACGGGGTGGGGCGGTTAGTATTATCGCCGTAATTCTAAGTTTCGTGGGTGTTCTGGTGGCTTTGATCAAATTCGTGGGTTGGCTCGTGAATTTGGGCTGATTCTTTCTGGTGGTTTATGAATGAGCCGACATGATTTTCGGGTCATGACAGTATCGGCGAGCGACTACGAGAAGCAGGGTAAGTTTTATCTGGGGAAAGAGTATGATCTCTCTGAAAAGAGGGTGGAGGAGCACCTTGTTCTTTATGATTCGAAGGATCTGGTAACCCACGGGGTGGTGCTGGGTATGACAGGCTCGGGAAAAACGGGTCTATGCATAGCTTTGCTGGAAGAGGCGGCGATGGATAATGTGCCGGCGATCGTGATTGATCCGAAAGGCGACATTTCGAACCTGATGTTGGCCTTTCCTGATCTGAGCGGGAAAAGCTTCGAGCCGTGGGTGAATGAGGATGACGCCTCCAAAAAAGGCCGCTCTATCCCCGAGCATGCGGAGAAGACTGCCGAGATGTGGAGGGATGGTCTGGCGGAGTGGGGGCAAACGCCGGAACGGGTGGCGACCTTCAAGGAGAAGGTGGATATCAATGTTTTCACGCCTGGGAGCAGATCCGGAATTCCTGTATCGATCCTGAGCTCCCTCGGAGTTCCTCCGGATGAAATTCTGGAGGATGGAGAGCTCTTCGGCGATAGGGTCAGCAGCACGGTGGAGAGCTTGCTCTCGCTGGTGGGTATTCAGGTGGACGGGACACAGAGTGAAGAGGCTGTTCTGTTGGGCGCTATTTTCCAAAGCGAGTGGCAGGATGGTCGTGGATTGGATCTGGAGAAGTTGATCAGACAGATCCAGAGGCCATCGTTCGGCAAGGTGGGGGTGATCGATCTTGAGAGTTTTTATCCCGAGAAGAAACGGCAGGATTTGGCCCTGAAGTTCAACAGCCTGCTGGCTTCGCCAGGATTTTCCACGTGGTTGGAAGGCGCGCCGCTGGAAATCGCAAAGATGTTACATCGTGAGGATGGAAAGCCCCGTATCTCGATTTTCTCGATAGCTCACCTGAATGATACTGAACGAATGTTTTTCGTGAGTCTTTTGCTGAACCAGATGCTGGGATGGATGCGAACACAACGGGGGACAACTTCCCTCCGTGCTTTGTTGTATATGGATGAAATTTACGGATATCTGCCGCCTACGGCTAATCCGCCTTCCAAGCGACCGATGATGACCATGCTGAAGCAAGGCCGTGCATTTGGTCTAGGTTGCCTTCTGGCGACCCAAAACCCGGTGGATTTGGATTACAAGGCTCTCTCAAATATCGGGACTTGGTTTCTCGGGCGCCTGCAAACGGAGCGAGATAAGGCGCGGGTGCTGGATGGCCTGGAAGGCGCGGCTGGATCGCAAAACGCGAAGTTCGACCGGAAGCAGATGGAGACTTTGCTTTCAGGGCTGGGGAATCGTGTTTTCCTGATGAACAATGTGCATGAGGATGGTCCGGTATTGTTCCACGTAAGATGGGTGATGAGCTACCTCACAGGGCCGCTTGGCAGATCCCAGATCAAGGGTTTGATGGCGGATAAGAGAGGTGCTTTCGAAACTGAAAAGGTTATCGAAGAAGATTCAGCAAATCCCATGGCACGGAAACGGAGCAATGAACTGGGCCGTAGACCGGTTGTGGGCACCGGTGTGATCGAGGTTTTCGGTGAGGCCGCGGGTGATGAATACCAGCCATATCTTTTACAGGAGGGGACCGTTCATTTTTCTTTGTCCAAGGCAGATGTGGAGGGTAGCCGGAAGGTAGTGCGAGTGTATCCGATCCTGGAAAAGGAGATCGATTGGGACGAGGGAGATACAGTCGAGCTGAAGTCCCTGCGCGAAAACCCGGAAGAGGGGATCGGTTTTTCCGAACTCCCAGGCTACGCGATGAACGCGAAAAATTACAAGAGCGTAGAGAAGGATTTCAGCGATGAGATGTATCGCGGAGAACGTGAGGAAATCTGGGTGTGCGATGAGCTGAAGGTCTGGAGTAAGATCGGGGAGAGTGAAGCGGACTTCCGTGTGAGGATAGCACATGATGCCCGAGAGATCCGTGATGAGGAGATGGATGAGCTTCGGGAGAAAGCTGCAAAGAAGGTGAAAACGATCGAAAGCAGGCTGCGGACAGCCCAGACGCAGTTGGTAAAGGAGGAATCCGAGGCAAGCTCCGCCAAGATGCAGGCTGGTATCTCCGTTTTGGGAGGGATTCTGAAATCCATTTTCGGGAGGAAATCCGGTCTCGGTAACATCGTGAAGGGGACAAGTTCTTCATCCATGACCAAGGCGACTACTGCCTACAAACAGCATCGCGATGTGGCGAACGCGGAGGCGAAGGTGGATGGATTGCATGAAGAATTGGAGGCGATCAGAAAGGGGCTGGAGAAGGAGTTGTCGGACATCAAGGATAGTTACGATCCCTCGAAGCTGGATCTCGATAAGGAAATTCTGAAGCCCACACGTGCGAATGTGGAGGTGGAGAGGGTCTGTTTGCTTTGGAAATAGGGCTTGCTCAAGGATGCGAGAAATGTAGCGGAACGGTTCGCTGCGTATTTCTGTAATCTGGGCTTGCTCGCGGGTGGTGAACTCTATTTACTTTCGCATGGCAGAGATTTCTTTGGGATTGTCGTTTGACGATGTGCTTTTAGTTCCGGCGCTTAGTGCAATTTTACCGGGTGAAGCTGATTTGAGGACTAACGTGACGGAAGGTATCACGTTGCAGTTGCCGGTCATATCGGCGGCGATGGATACTGTTTCCGAACATGATCTTGCGATCGCACTGGCCCGCGAGGGTGGTATGGGAGTGATTCATCGTGCGTGTTCCGTAGAGGATCAGGCGGCGATGGTTTCAAAGGTAAAGCGTTCCGAAAGTGCTGTGATCAACAAGCCGAGGACGGTTTCCAAAACCGATACAGTTGAGCAGGTTTTGACAATCATGGCTGAGAATGGATTCTCAGGTTTCCCGGTTGTCGATGAACACGGAATTCTTGAGGGAATGGTCACGGGTAGGGACGTGCGATACAGCGATAAGCGCGGCGCTACTGTCGCCGAGGTCATGACCCCACGGGAACGAGTTGTCACCGGTCCGCCGAATACCAGTTTGGAAGAGGCGCGCAGGGTACTCTACGAGAACCGGATCGAGAAACTTCCACTGGTAGATTCCGATGGGCGTTTGGCTGGCTTGATTACTGGCTCCGACATCGAAAAACGCATCACTTTCACGAACTCCGCAAAGGATGCGAACGGACAATTGCGCTGTGGCGCGGCTGTAGGAGTGGGACCTGACCTTGAGGAGCGGGCTGCTGCTTTGATTGAGGCTGGCGCGGATGCTTTGTTCATTGACGCTGCAACCGGACACACAAGGCATGTGATGAATGTTATCGAAAAACTTCGTGGCATGAGTGATTTGCCAGTGGTTGCAGGAAACGTGGTGACCGAGCAGGGTGCGAAGGATTTGGTCTCTGCTGGGGCGAGCGCCCTGAAAGTAGGTGTGGGCCCGGGCTCGATCTGCACAACACGTGTGATTGCCGGCGTAGGAATGCCGCAATTCACTGCGATCCAGAACGTTGCGGGCTATTGTCGTGAACGAGGCGTGAAAGTAATTGCAGATGGTGGCATCCGCTATTCCGGTGATGTCGTGAAGGCGATTGCGGCTGGTGCGGATCTCGTGATGCTAGGATCGATCCTTGCTGGAACGCGGGAAAGCCCGGGGCAGAGTGTTTATTTCCAAGGCCGACGCTTCAAAACCTATCGCGGGATGGGCTCATTGGGTGCGATGCGCAAAGGTGCGAGTGACCGTTACGCACAGAATAGTTCAGGTAAACTGGTTGCTGAAGGTGTGGAAGGACGCGTACCTTACAAAGGACCTCTTTCAGACGTTATCTTCCAGCTTATGGGCGGTTTGAAATCCGGTATGGGTTATGTGGGTGCCTCCTCCCTTCAGGAGCTTCGCGAGAGAGCTACTTTTACGAGAATAACACCAGGCGGACTCAGAGAGAGTCACGTTCACGATATCGTGATCACAGAGGAGCCTACAAACTATCAGCCACTTGGATAACTTTCCGCGTTTGAGCAATCGTTCCGGATCTTTCTTGAAAATAGAGAAACCGGAACTGGCTCTGGCTAGAGATATAACAATTTAGAATTTACGAAAATGCACGACGAAGGACATGTGGCGGTAATCGATTTTGGCTCGCAGTATACGCAGCTGATTGTAAGACGGGTGAGAGAGCTTGGATTTTTTGCAATGCTTTATGCGTTGGAGGATTTTCCAAACATCGGAAAGCCGGGAGCCATCATTCTTTCAGGCGGACCGAAAAGCACCAGTGATGCGGACGCACCTGATCTGGATTTCGAGGCTTTGAAGGCCTTTGAGGTTCCAGTGCTTGGGGTCTGCTATGGTATGCAGCTTCTGAATCTTAAATTCGGTGGCACGATCGAGGCTAGTGACCGTCGGGAGTATGGTCCGGCGAATCTTTTTCCTGAGAAGGCGGAAGGGCTCTATGCAGGTATCACGAAGACGTCCCAAGTATGGATGAGCCATTCGGATACGGTGAAGATTATCCCCGATTGCGCGGAGGTGATTGCCACCAACCAACACGGCACTCCGGTCTCATTACAGTGGGGTGAGCGCTTTTTCGGGATTCAATTCCATCCGGAAGTAACTCACTCACACGAAGGAAACCGAATTCTTAGCAACTTCCTTTCCGAAGCCAGAAATCTGATGCCGTTCAGGATCGAGGACTTCAAGCGGGAGATGATCGACAATATCCGTGAAACCGTTGGCGACCGTCAGGTGGTTTGTGGTGTATCGGGTGGTGTGGATAGCACTGTCCTGGCGGTTCTTCTGAAAGAGGCTGGAGTGAAAGTTCGAGCGATTTTTGTAGATAATGGTTTGCTCCGGAAAAATGAAGCGGCGGAGGTTCAAGCGAATTTCAAGCGCATGGGGCTGGAGATCGAGACGATCGATGCTTCAGACCGGTTTTTGGATGCGTTAGCGGGTGAGGGAGATCCCGAGAAGAAACGGAAGATCATTGGGAACATGTTCATTGAGGTGTTCTGGGATGCGGTGGGTGATGCTCAAATGTTGGCCCAAGGAACTCTTTATCCGGATGTGATCGAGAGTGCCTCGAATGCGAAATCAAAGGCTTCCGTTATCAAAACCCATCACAACCGTGTTGCAAAAATTCTCGAACTACAGGCTGAAGGTAAGGTTCTGGAGCCATTGGCAGAGTTGTTCAAAGACGAGGTGAGAGCCTTGGGCACGTCACTTGGTATCGAGGAATCGATTCTCATGCGCCACCCATTCCCGGGTCCGGGACTTTCAGTTCGATGCCCGGGAGTCGTTGATCGTGAGAGGCTTGATATCATTCGAGACTGCGATGCGATCTTCATCGGCAAACTCAAGGAGCATGGCTGGTATGATAAAGTCTGGCAGGCATATGCTGGCCTGATCCCTGTCAAAACAGTTGGAGTAAAAGGCGATGAGCGTAGTTACGAGTGGGCGACCAATCTGCGTGCGGTTGTTTCAGAAGACGCGATGACTGCAGAGTGGGTGGATCTCCCAGCTCAACTGCTCCGTGAAACTAGCCAGAAAATCCTCAATGAAGTAGGTGGAATCAACCGCGTACTTTACGATATTTCCACAAAACCTCCTGCCAGCATCGAGTGGGAATAACTTGTCACTACTAGAAATAGTTTAGCCCCTTGGTTTCCTGCTGAGATCGAGGGGCAAGAAGAAGAGCCCGGTGAAAATTCACCGGGCTCTTTTGATTTTCATTGTCGGACGATTTGCTCAACCCGCGGGTCAGAGAAGATCGTAGCTGCGGCCGCCGAGACCTTCGAACCAGCGGATGTAAGCTTGGTTGACCATGGTATAGCCACCTGCGGTCGGGTAATTGCCGGTGAAATACCAGTCGCCACACGGCCCCTGAATTGTTTCGTGAAGGTTCTCGATGGTTTGGAAGATAACTTCCACCTTGCCGTCCCATTCGCAGTCTTCTGGGTAAACCATGTTGCTGATTTCCGCAGAGATTTGTTCAGGGGTGAAGGCTTCGTAAACTTCCTGAACGCGGTTTTTTCGCTCGGGGATTGGTTTCTCGAGTTCGGCTTTACACGCATCGTAGATGGAATCCAGTAGATGCTGGCGTCCGGCGCGGCGGTGTAGGGCCACTGCTGCATTGAAGGCGATGAACTTTCCAAGTTCTGACATATCGATTCCGTAGCAATCCGGGTAGCGGATCTGTGGTGCTGTGGAGCAGATGACAATTTTGGAAGGTTTCGTGCGGGTAAGGATTTTAAGAATCGATTTCTTAAGAGTGGTTCCGCGGACGATGGAATCATCGAGAACTACCAGATTATCTCCCGGCTTTACGGCACCGTAAGTGATGTCGTAGACGTGTGAGACGAGCTGATCACGGCCTTTCTCCTGTGAGATGAAGGTCCGCATTTTGATATCCTTGTGAGCGATTTTTTCACCACGCGGCCAGTTGCGCATGATTAGTTCATCGATTTTCTCCGGAGTGAGTAGCCCTTTTTCCGCACCTTCTGTGATTTCCTGACGAACCTGATTCCGGCGATAGAGGCGGAGTCCATCCATCATTCCGTGGTAAGCAGTCTCCGCTGTATTCGGGATAAATGAGAATACTGTTTTATCGAAGGATTGGCCGATGGATTCCATGACCTGGTCCACAAGGGCCGCGCCCATCGCTTTACGTTCGCGGTAGATTTGTGGGTCGTTCCCGCGGGAAAAATAGATGCGCTCGAAGGAGCACGGGGTGTATTTCTGCGGAGTGTGGAACTGGATATCCGAAATTGTTCCGTCTGCCTTGATGGTCACGACCGAGCCGGGATCAACTGCTTTGACCTGATCCGCCTCTACTTCAAAGACTGTCATGAGAGGGACTCTCTCGGAGGCAAATGCGATGACTTCATCGGTGATGAGCATGTGGCACGGGCGGATGCCGCGTGGATCGCGCATGACGAACATATCGCCATTTCCTACCGCTCCACAGATGGAGTAGCCGCCATCCCAAGGTTCCGCGGACTGCGCGATGAGGTTCGGGATATCGAGGGCATCGGAGATATGTTGTGGAATCTCGGAGCCCGGGACGCCCTGATCGCGGAGCTTGTGGTAGAGGTCAGTGTGGGCTTCATCCAGATGATAGCCGATCTCTTCAAGAACGGTTTGTGTGTCTGTGCCGAAAACCGGGTGTTGTCCGCGCTGGATGAGAGTGTTGTTCAGTTCACCGGCATTGGTCATGTTGAAGTTCCCCATGACCATGAGGGTGCGCGTGCTCCAGTTGCTGCGTCTGAGATAAGGATGGCAGGAGCCGGAGTCAAAATCGCCACTGGTGCCGTAACGAAGATGCCCCATGAGGATTTCTCCGCCGAAATCAAAGTTGGCTTTGACGCTCTTGGGATCGGATTTATCGAGTAGTCCCTTTCTGTCTTTCTTGAAGAAGGTTTTGATTTCTTTTCTGAAAATTTGAGCGAGGGCGTCCTTCTCAATTCCACGACGGCGCTGGATGTATGGGGCGCCGATTGGCATATCGAGCTTAATGCAGCCGATTCCGGTGCCGTCCTGACCGCGGTTGTGTTGCTTTTCCATGAGGAGGAAAAGCTTGTTCATGCCCCAGAGGCAGGTGCCGTACTTATCGTAGTAGTAGGCGAGTGGTTTGCGAAGGCGGACGGCTGCGATGCCGCACTCGTGATTAAGGTGATCGCTCAAAACGTATTGTATTCAGATTTAAAAAAATTCAACGGGGGGATGAATCTCTCCAAGCTATGATCTCACTTTAACACGGACTCCTTCTTTGTCGCCCATTTTGCCAAGAATATGTCCGCCTGGTCCTGCTTTGAGTGCGGTTTCCACATCTGCTTCCGCGACGATGGCTACCCAACCGATGCCCATATTAAAGGTGTGGAAGCGATCTTCCTCATCGACGTAGTCGAGAAGTTTCTCGATTCCAGGGAGGTTCCAGGAAGGAATTTCGAGATCAGCACCCATGCCTACGAAGAGGCGCTCGAGATTTTCGGGAAGGCCACCACCGGTGATGTGGGACATGGCCTTTGGTTTGATTTCCGAGGTTTTGAGATCGTTTACCACATCATGGTAGAGGCGTGTAGGCTCAAGCCATGCTGCGAGTTCGCCAGGGGTGACGAGGTCGTCAGGCATTTCCTTGAGTGCACGGCGGACGAGAGACCACCCGTTGGCGTGGATGCTATCTGATTGGTAGCCAATGAGGACATCACCGATCTCGATGGTGGTAGGATCGATAAGGTCAGGTTTTTCGGCGCATCCGATACAGAAGCCGGAAAGCTCCAATACGTCCGTAGGGACGATGCCGGGCATCTCAGCGGTTTCTCCGCCTGCGAGAATGCAGTTACAAGCCTCGAGGTAATCTGCCATGCCGCCGATCACGCGTGTAATTTTTTCCTCATCAAGGGCAGCGATGCCGATGTAATCGAGGAACATGAGAGGATCGCCACCGGTGGTGAGGATATCGTTGACGGACATTGCCACGAGATCCTTGCCCGCTGTCTCCAGAAGGTCGTGCTCTAGGAGCAATTCCAGTTTCGTGCCAACTCCGTCACAGCCTGTAACTATCACAGGCTGAGAGTATTGCGAAAGATCGTAGCATGCGGCGAAAAGGCCGAAGGCTCCGAGGAGTTTACGCTGTTGTTGAGTACGTTTTACGTGACTTTTGATGTCACCGACGAGGGCTGCGGCTTTGCGCGTGTCCACTCCTGCTTGCTGATATGTGAGCTTGCCTGCCATTGTGCTGTGACGGGGTTCTATCACGCGGGGGGGTGGGGTCACGAAGAAAAACTCACTGTGTAAATTCAGTCGGTTTCATCCGGTGGCCCGGAGGCTGCGTTTTTCTCCAGTTCGATTTGTCTGGATACCGCCCTTGTAGCGATTTTTGTGATTCTGACGACGACTGCAATGGCGATAATGAAGCCGATGGAGTAGAAGATTTTTTGTGCGTTAGAGGTGCCAGAGGCGGCAACTTTTGCGACTGATCCGGTATAAACGAGTAGAATAATGGCGGGCAGAAGTCCGAGCCAGGAGGCGAAGGTGGATTGCCAGAAGCTGATTCCGGTGAGTCCGAGTCCATAATTCTGGAGCCCGAAGGGTAGGATGGGGGTCATCCGGAGTAGGGCGACCATTTTCCAGCCCTCGTGACGGATCGCCTGATCAATGGCCCTGAAGCGTGGGCGATCGGCTAATTGCCGTTCCACCCAGCCGCGGAGCAGATAGCGGGAAATTAGAAAACTAGTTGCCGCGGTGATGGTGGATGCGATCGAAACGAGAATGACTCCCTCGACCAGACCGAATACGGCTCCCGCGCCAAGTGAGAGGATGCTGGCAGGGGCAAATGCAACGGTGGCGACCACAAAAACAATGACAAAGAGGATGGGAGCCCAGATGCCCTGGAGTTGGATCCACTCGAGGGAGCTATTGAGATAGTCTGAGATGGCAGTCATGTGGGGCAAGATTGACGATGATTTCCGCTTATGTATTTTCGGGGAATGAAAAAGTTCCTGATCCTTGCAATTCTTGCTGTTTCCAGTCCGTTTTTGGAGGCGGGTGGCTCCTTGGATACGGAAACGGTTCTGAATTTATTGAAGAAGAACGAGGTGCTATATAAGTACGTAACGGGGACTCTGGAGATGAGTGAGGTGGCTGTGGGAGTCAGGCTTGGGAGGCAATTCGAGGAAATCGGTGGAATGCGGATTGCTCCTTACGTGGTCCACGCAAAGCCGAGAGGTGGTGAGAGCTACACGATGGAGTTGGTGGTGGAGTGCGAGCAGAAATTTGTCAGTGCGGACGGTTCTGAAATTGCAATTTTGAGCGGAGACCAAGATGGCGATCCGGCGAAAGTGGTGGATGTGTTGGAGGAGGTGACATCTATCAGTCTCCGAAAGATTTCTGTGGAAGACTAGGGTCTGAGTCTGGCTACCAAAGGTGGAGGGAGGCGGAGGCTTGAGGCTAGAATGATCGCCTGATGGCGGAGAAACGTCCGGACGATTCCCCCGCGCTCCCAGCGGCGGGAGGAGGTGATCGCCGCCTCTTGCGTAATCCGGATGCTACCGATTTTCGCTAATTTTCTGATGAAGACCGAGTCTTCCATGATTGGTGTTTCCGGGAAGCCTCCGATTTTCTCGAATAAGCAGTGTCGGATGAATATTCCCTGGTCTCCGTAGGGTCTGTTCAAATACCTACAGCGAATTGAGACGAGGGCTTCGATCAAAGGAGCGGGCCCGAAATCGTTTTTCAACTGAAAGCGAAAGGCGCCCGCCGAGGTGTTCGGACGTTGTAGCTCTCTCGCGATGATTGAGGGGAATTCAGCAGGAGGAAATGTATCCGCGTGGAGAAATAGAAGCAGATCCCCGGTGGCGGCCTTGGCCCCGGCATTCATCTGTATGCCGCGTCCGGCGGGGGAGGTTACGACCTTTGCTCCGTTCCTGATCGCGATTTCCGCTGTGGCGTCATTGCTGTCTCCTACTGAAACGATAATTTCATGAGGAGATCCAGATTTGAGCAGCTTTAGGAGCCTTTCGATGTTTTGGGCCTCATTGAGGGCGGGGATGATGACGGAAAGAGAGCTGCCTTCCGACAAAGCTTCATCGGCCATCGGGAGATCCTCGGGGTGGTCGACATCCGAGAGTGGGCTGAGCAATGCCGGCTCTACTCCCACCTTTCTTGCCGCTGCCAATGATTGGTTAAGAACCTCACCTTCGCCCCACGAGATTTTCTGGAATACTACAGGAATAATTTTTCTCATGCCGAGCAGGTAGTATCCTCCATCCAGGGCTGGACCGTATACGAGAGTATTATTATCCAGTAGTCTCTCTGCTTCCAGAAGGGTGAATTCATCGATGGATGGGCAGTCAGTGCCAATGATAAGAACTTTGCTGGCGCCTTGTAAAAATGCATTTTCAGCAGCGGTTTGCATTTTCGTTCCGAGATCACCCGGCGCTTGCTCCTGGCAGTCCAGTTGGTCATCGCCCAGCCATTCCTTCGCTTCAATAGGAGTGCCACCTTCGATGGCGATGGTGAGGTGGCGTTCCTTTTCAGAAAGACAAAATGCGGATGCGCGGCCGATCGAGTGGCGTGCGAGTCGATCGTGAAAGCGCATGGCTCCTTCCGGTCCGAGTGCTGGTATAAGGCGTGTTTTGTTTTTCCCCACACGCGGGAGCCGGGTCATTACGAGAATTGTCACTGGCTAACCCGTAGGGAATTCCGAGAGGTATGAGAAGAGATAAGCTTAATAGTGTTATTGCTTGTTCAGGCTCCAATCGTAATCGGTGTTTTTGATTTTTAGGCCGTCTCGCTTGATGATTGGCTGATCTTTCGCCGGGAAATATGGAGTTATAAAATTTTTCACCGAGCCGGATTTCTTGACGAAGTCTTCTTTAAACCAGTCAAATATCTGGGAGAGGTAGAGGGTATTGTTTTTGGCATCCAAGCGGTTTTTTGAGCTATCGCGCAGGAAATTGCGTGCTTGCTCGTCCAGTTGTGAATCGAGTCTTGAGGCTACAAAGGCTTCCGGGCGGAGGGCCGGGCAGCCAATTGAAGCGCAGTTTACACCGAAATGGATGCGAGGCTCCCGATAGTCTTTTCTCAAAATTTCATGCTCGATGTGGTCGAGGCTTACGCGGGCGCCGAAGAGTTTTACGCGCTTTTGCTTCCACGGACTACCTATGTCACGGATACTCTTGATCGGGTAATTATCGATAATGAGTTTGAGTGTCGCAGCGTTGTAAAGATTGATGAGGTAAGCGATCTGCTGGTCATCGTTCCACTTTTTGAAGTCAGACTTCGAGACGTCTGCTAGGTTTTCAATGTAGGTTCCAAGCTTCCCCGGGCTTTTCTTTAGTCCTGCATAATTGACCTCTTCGTTTTTTACGTTTTCCCTGAGGACTTCGGTGAATTTTTCGTGGTTGTGGTCGAAGGCAGCATGGGCGCTTAGCGCGGTGGCAAAGAATAGGGAAACAAGAGTTTTCATACCCCTTAGATTCCCACGAGGAGTATAAATTTCAAATTTTTCCAATGCCGGAAGGATAGGATCGAAATTTTCACTGAATTTTCGTGATGCCTTTGAGTTCCGAAAAGCTGATACGTTCGATGGTTTCGAGGAATTCCTGGATGTAGGCGGCATTCGCGCCAGCGGTGGTTGTGGCGGAATATAGGTTAGCAAAGAGGCCGCTTTTGCGGATCGGGCGGGAGGCCACGTAATTGCGATCCAGAAATGGCTGAATGGCCCATGCCGGCATGGCTGCAATGGCCCGGCGACTGGCCACGAGCTGGAGGATACCTACGGTAAGCTCGGTTTTCCGACGATCAGGGTCGATGTTCGCTGGTTTCAATACCTCGCGGATGACGTCGATACGCTCATCCGGGATGGGGTAGGTCACGAGAGTTTCCTCACGGAAATCCTTTGCTGTAAGATATGCTTTGTGGGTGAGGGGATGCTGGCGGGCCATGAGTGCCAGGACTTCGTAGCGGAAAAGAGGGTGGTAACTTACTCCCGCGCGGGCTCTTGCGGAAGAGACAATCACGAGATCTGCCTTGTCTTCCGTGAGTAGGCCGATGGGATCCGCATGGAAACCTGATACGAGATCCATCTCCACTTCCGGCCAGCCTTCCCGGAATGCATCCATGCTGGGCATGAGCCAATCGAAGCACGAATGACACTCGACGGCGATTCTCAGTTGGCCGGCTTTTCCTTCTGCGATTCGTGCAACATCACGATCGGTTTGTTTTAGAATTTTTTCAATTTCGTAGGCACTGGCCAGAAGCCGATCCCCGACCGGGCTGATTCGGAGAGGATTGCTTTTTCTCTCGAAAATCTCCGAGCCAATCATTTCCTCAAGAGCTTTAATCTGTTGGGAAAGAGCGGGTTGTGAGAGGTGTAGCCGCTTTCCAGCACGCGAGAGGTTACCGGTTTCCGCCACGGCGATCAGCGCCCTGAGATGTCTTATTTCAACCATACGGATGGTTTTAACTATAAGTAAAATGAATGACGACTCTAAAAACAATGCGTTTTGTGAATGACTGAAGTGCAGGCATGATGGAGGGAGCATGAAGCAAATCAGAACACACAATTTGGGCTATCCGAGAATCGGGGCGGGACGGGAGCTGAAAAAAGCAACGGAGCAATACTGGAAGGGAAAAATCCGGCTGGAAGAGCTGGAGAGAACCGGGCGACAGCTACGGATAGAGAACTGGCAGAAGCAGGAAGACGCGGGGATCGACCTGATTCCAACGAATGATTTTTCATTCTATGATCAGGTGCTCGATACCAGTCTTTTGCTGGGCAATATCCCTGCGCGGTTTGGCTGGGATGGCGCCGAGACAAATGCGGAAACTGCATTTCTAGTGGCTCGCGGGCAGAGCAGGGGGGCTGACGATGGGGAAGGGTGCGGTTGTTCAGCGGTGAGCACATACGCCAGCGAGATGACAAAGTGGTTCGATACGAACTATCACTATATTGTTCCCGAATTTAACGAGAAAACGAATTTCCGACTAAGTTCCACAAAAATATTTGAAGAGTTCCACGAGGCAAAAGAGCTCGGCTACCGGGCGAAGCCGGTGCTTTTGGGACCGGTAAGCTATTTGGCACTCGGGAAAGTGCATGATTCGAAACGCAAGGACTTCGATCGGTTGGAGTTGTTGGACGATCTGGTGGGGGTTTACGAAAAGATTATCAGTTTGCTGGCAGATGAAGGTGCGGAATGGATCCAGCTGGATGAGCCTGTCCTAGCTCTTGATCTGGATGAGGGCCAGAGGCGTGCCTTGAGCTACAGCTACGGCAGGCTTAAGAAGGCAGCCGGTAATACCAAGTTGCTTGTTGCGACTTATTTCGGGCCGCTTCGTGACAATTTAGCGGATTTTCTAAATCTACCCGTGGATGGGCTTCATTACGATGTTGTCCGGGGTGGGGAGGAAGTAACTGAATTGATCGAGAAATTTCCTGCCGGAAAAACGCTTTCGCTGGGCGTGGTCGACGGACGAAACATTTGGAAAAATGACTTCGAGAAATCGCTGGGAATATTGCTGCCGGCGGTAGAGGCAATTGGTGTGGAACGGTTGTGGATTGCTCCATCCTGCTCGCTTTTGCATGTGCCTGTTACTCTTAAGTCCGAGAAGAAGATTGAGTCGGATCTGGCAAACTGGCTGGCCTTCGCCGATGAGAAACTGGACGAGGTCACTACGTTGGGACGCGTTATTTCGGGTGAGGTTGAGTCGAAGGCACTGGAGGAAAACAGGAATGCCCAAAGGGAACGTCTGGCTAGCGAACGGATTCACAACGGTAAGGTGAAAGCGAGAATGAGCTTTATTATCCCTGCAGATGCGAAGCGGAGCTCCGATTTCCCGGTCCGACAGGAGAAGCAGCGTGAAAAGCTGGGGCTGCCTCTATTTCCTATTACAACAATTGGCTCTTTTCCACAGACCGCCGAGGTGCGGGCGGCCAGAGCGCAATGGAGAAAGGGAACACTAAGTGATCAGGATTATGATCGATTTCTGGAGGAAGAAACCCGGAAGTGTGTGGAATTCCAGGATAGCATAGGGATAGATATGCCGGTGCACGGTGAGTTCGAAAGGAACGACATGGTGGAGTATTTCGGAGAGCAGCTGGAGGGTTTCGCCTTCACGGCGAATGGCTGGGTGCAGAGCTATGGAAGCCGTTGTGTGAAACCACCGATCATCTTCGGAGACGTGCGCAGGATGAAACCGATGACCGTGAGGTGGGCCGAGTTTGCCCAGACTCTGACGAAAAAGCCGTTGAAAGGTATGCTTACTGGTCCGGTAACGATTCTCCAATGGTCATTTGTCCGGAATGATCAGCCACGTGATGAGACGACACGTCAGATTGCCTTGGCGATCCGTGATGAAGTTCGGGATTTGGAGGCGGCGGGAATTGCTGCCATTCAAATCGATGAACCGGCTATACGTGAAGGTTTGCCGCTGCGGCGTGCTGATTGGGATGAATATCTCGCCTGGGCCGTTCATGCATTCCGGCTTTCCTCATCCGGGGTGAAGGATACGACGCAGATTCACACCCATATGTGCTATTCGGATTTCAATGATATCATCTCCGCTGTGGCTGACCTGGACGCGGATGTGATCACGATCGAAACATCCCGCTCAAATATGGAGCTTCTGGATGCGTTTGTGGATTTCAAATATCCGAACGAGATCGGGCCAGGGGTTTACGATATTCACTCTCCGCGGGTGCCGTCAGTAGAAGAGATGGAGAGGTTGCTGAAAAGAGCGGCCGTGTTAATCCCTGAAGAAAATCTGTGGGTGAATCCGGACTGTGGACTCAAGACCCGGGGTTGGGAGGAAGTGCGCGGTTCTCTCATCAATATGGTCACGGCTACGAAGAATTTACGCAGCCGGAGAAAAGTGGAGGCATGATCGACTCCGGTTGCCACTGGATTTGCGTTGATGGTTGAAATAGAAAAGGCGGTATCTACCAAGTGTAGATGCCGCCTTTTCAATGTTCCCATGAAACGGGAAACGATAATGGTCCGGGTGCTACTGAAGTTCAGCCAATACTTTCTTCAGGGATGCCGCCACAAATCCCGAGAAGAGCGGATGCGGGTGGTTTGGCTTGGAGAGGAACTCAGGGTGGAATTGTGCACCGATGTAAAACGGATGATCCGGAAGTTCGACGATTTCAACGAGGCCTTCCTCCGCTGAAACCGAGGAGATAACGAGTCCGCCTTCTTGGAGTTTATCCTGATAATCGGAATTCACCTCGTAGCGATGACGGTGGCGTTCCTGGATGCGTTCGACATTATTATAGAGGTCGGATGCCTTGGTGCCGGTGAAAAGAATGGATTCGCTGGATCCGAGACGCATGGTCGCGCCGAGATCCTGCACGCCTTTTTGCTCTTCCTGCAGACAGATAACCGGGTGGGGTGTCTCTTTGTTGAATTCGGTGGAATTCGCGCCTTCCAGTCCACACATGTTTCGAGCATATTCGATGGTGGCGATCTGCATTCCGAGGCAGATTCCGAAGAATGGGATATTGTTCTCGCGGGCATATTTCGCAGCGAGGATTTTTCCTTCTACCCCGCGGTCACCGAATCCACCGGGAACGAGGATGCCATCGACATCGCCGATGACCGCTTTTGCGCCGTGGTCTTCGATAGCCTCAGCCTCAACGCGGACGATCTGAACCTTGGTGTCGTGATGCGCGCCGGCGTGGATGAGTGATTCGTAAATGGATTTGTAGGCGTCCTGAAGCTCGATGTATTTCCCTGCCACCGCGATGGTGACTTTATTTTTAGGGTGGATTACGCGCTGAACGAAATTTTCCCAGTCCTCGAGGTTTGGTGGCGGAGTGTGACCAAGTCCGATTTTATCAACAACAAGGCGGTCGATTTTGTCGCGTCGCAGGTCGAGCGGGCACTCGTAAATGGTGTGTGCCACATCGCGGAAGGCGACTACGTTCTTTTTCTCCACGTTGCAGAACATGGCAATCTTCCGGCGATTGTCTTCATCAAGATCCGCCTCGGTACGGCAGATGACGATGTCCGGTTGGATGCCCAATTCGCGGAGTTTTGCGACAGATTGCTGGGTAGGTTTTGTTTTAATTTCGCCGGCCGCCTTGATGTAAGGAAGGAGGGTGACGTGGATGAAGCAGACATTTTCCTTTCCTACTTCCAGTGCGAACTGACGGAGGGCTTCGATGAAAAGAAGGCCTTCCATATCGCCGACTGTGCCGCCGATTTCAGTGATTAGAACATCAACCTCCGGGTTATCGTCGGTGACTTTGTGCATCCGCTCCTTGATCTCATCAGTGACGTGCGGGATGAACTGGACGGTTTTCCCCAGGTAGTCTCCTCTGCGCTCTTTCTTGATGACGGCATCAAACACCTGACCGGAGGTAAGGTTGTTCATTTGCGAGAGGACGCCGGAGGTGAATCGCTCGTAGTGGCCTAGGTCCAGATCGGTTTCCGCGCCATCGTCGAGGACGTAGACCTCTCCGTGCTGGTAGGGAGACATAGTGCCAGGATCCACATTCAAATATGGATCGAACTTTTGCATCAGGGTTTTGAGTCCCCTGGCTTCAAGGAGTGTCCCGATGGAGGCTGCGGCAAGACCTTTTCCCAAGGAAGAAACAACGCCGCCGGTTACAAAAATATATTTCATTTAGATCTTAAATTTAATGTTTAAAACTCAAGCAGGAGTTTCACTGGGAAGATATGATGCGTTCGACCATGACGGCTTGTTCAGGTGTATCTACACCGGGTGAGGTGTCATCGGTATGAAGGACGCGGATGTTCGCGCCGTTTTCCAATGCGCGAAGTTGTTCCAAAGACTCCGCCTCTTCGAGCGGAGAAGGAGGCCAGGTTACGAATGTCTCCAGGAAATCACGACGATAGCCGTAGATCCCCTTGTGCCGGAGAACACTCAAGCCCGGGACCTGATTGCGGAAAAATGGAAGCGGAGAGCGGGAAAAATAGAGGGCGTGACCGTTGATTTTGGTAACGACTTTGACGACGTTTGGATCCGCGCCGGCGGGGTCGTTTGGCAGGATTGGGTTTGCTGCTGTGACCATTTCCAGCGAGGGGTCGTCCAAGAGGGCTTGGGCAAGTTCATCGATCAGGGTGGGATCAATGAGGGGCTCGTCTCCCTGAATGTTGAGTATATGAGTTGCTTCGGGGCAATGGCTGACAGCTTCCGCGAGACGATCGGTGCCTGACGGATGTGATTCAGAGGTCATGACAGGCCTGCCGCCAAATGCTGTAACTGCATCTGCAATTCGCTGATCATCAGTGGCTACAATGATTTCATCGAGCTTCTCCGCTTGCTGGCACCGCTCCCATACGTGTTGGATTAGTGGCTTTCCAGCGATGAGATGAAGGGGCTTTCCAGGGAAGCGCGTAGATCCCCAACGAGAGGGTAAAATGCCGATGATATGACTTTTTTTCGATGTTTCTGACACGCTTGGAAATAGGTTGCGCCACCCTATGCAAGGCGAGTCGGAATCGACAAGAGCGGTTTCCGAAAAAGTTGATAGAAATCGAGGGTCACTCAGTAGTTGCTTTCCGCAGGCGTTCCTCAAGATCGATCCTGCGCTCCTCAAACTCCACTTCGGAAATGCCTTTCGGGACTTTGAACGGGGGAGCGAAGGTGACTGATACGCTACTGAACGGTTTTGGAATCACGAAATCATCCCATGTGTTCAGCCTCCAAGCGGAAGAGTAACGGATGTGAATAGGGATGATATCAGTGCCAGTCGCTTGGGCGATTTTTATTACGCCAGGTTGGACTGTGTATTTCGGGCCTTTCGGACCATCCGGAGTGACACACACGTCAAAGCCTTCGCGGAGGGCTTTTTTCATGCCGATTAGAGCGGAAACCGCACGTCGGGAAGAGGATCCGCGAATTGCACCCAGTCCAAAGACCTTCATGGCGGTAGCTAATATGGTGCCGTCCTTGCTGGCGCTTGTCAGCACGACAGATTTACGCATTTTTCCGCCGGTTCGTTGCCAGATAGGGGGCATGGTGAAAATACGGTTGTGCCAAAGGGCGAAAATCACCGGGTCCGAATGAATGTAAGGTTGCACAACTCCAGCCTTGTCGTTGACATCGTAGCGGAGGGTCATGCTCCACAATTTCATGAAGAATCCGGCTGTGTGGCCAAGTATCGTCGCGGTCCGAGTGGTTTTGATCTCGGTATTTTTTGATTTGGCCATCGGTTAGAGGAATCCGGCAGGTTGGAGGGTATCCACAAGGTATTGCTGGCGTGCCATCAGATCCAGATAGAGTTCGTGGTTTTCCGCGTTTGCTTCACAGCATTGATCGCTGTTTCCTGAGACCAGGTAGCTGCATATTTCCTCGAATCCCAATGACTCACCACATTGCTGGAAAAAGGAAACTGCCGCCTGCATGGCCGCTCCGATCGCTGGTTCCTGCCGTGAAATGAGCGGAACCACGTTTGTTCCCAGTGCGTCGGCCAGAAGTTGGCGCATCACGGGGCTATTGGCGCCGCTTCCGGATAATCTGACTTCCGGCGGATCAAAACCTAGATCGCGGAGGCGGCTCATAGCATAGCTGAGGCCCAGGACCACGCCTTCGGCCGTTGCTCTGGCGAGGTGTGCCGGTGTAAAGTTTGCAGGTGTGATACCGTGTAGAACTCCGCACCCTTCCAGAAGGCGTGGCACAGTTTCTGGGGCGAAGTAGGGGAGGAGGAGGAGGCCATCCGCGCCGGGCGGGACGCTGGAGACCATTTTTTCATACTCAAAGGAAGACCATCCGTAGTGACGTTTCAGTACTTCTGGCGCGAGCGAGGTGTTGGGGCTGTTTGCCATGGCAATCCATGAGCCGGTAGCACTGCAGAGGGGGATCATTTCATCACGTAAATCGATCACTGGTTCCGCACCGATACCTATGATTGTGCCATTGGTCCCCAGATCGATTGCGACTGAACCATCATCCACACAGCC